>JBASGW010000082.1:0-9315 GCA_049653745.1 Rickettsiales bacterium | reverse complement strand
CCTACTAAAGAATTACCCCCACTAATCTGGCTAGAGACACGCTTTTTATCTCGGGAATTCAATTCCAAATCTGTTTTTGACGCCGGCTTATTTTCTGGACTGCTATTTCCTCTAATACTTATAAGCGCATCAACCACATCTAATAATTCTTTTCTTTCAGATTCACTTAAAGCACTGAATTTAATATTATTGAGCAGATCTGAAGCAACACTAGCTGAAGAAGATGTATCTTCTCTAGATAAATTTCCCTCACTTAAGTTAAGGTTCTTTTCATTTGATGCAGCACTTAAAGCTGCGTCAAGACTATTAGCTGAGACCTTGGCTACAGGAGTTGGAGATGACATTACGGTTGAAATTCTTTCCTGACTGGATGTTCCTGTAGGTATATTTGATGCAGCGCCTAAAGCTGCATCAAGACTATTAGCTGAGACCTTGGCTACAGCTGGAGATGACATTACGGTTGAAATTCTTTCCTGACTGGATGTTCCTGTAGGTATATTTGATGCAGCGCCTAAAGCTGCGTCAATACTATTAGCTGAGACCTTGGCTACAGCTGGAGATGACATTACGGTTGAAATTCTTTCCTGACTGGATGTTCCTGTAGGTATATTTGATGCGGTGCCTAAAGCTGCGTCAATACTATTAGCTGAGACCTTGGCTACAGCTGGAGATGACATTACGGTTGAAATTCTTTCCTGACTGGATGTTCCTGTAGGTATATTTGATGCGGCGCCTAAAGCTGCATCAAGACTATTAGCTGAGACCCTGGCTACAGGAGCTGGAGATGACATTACGGTTGAAATTCTTTCCTGACTGGATGTTCCTGTAGGTATATTTGATGCACTAAAATTATTATTTTTATTTAAACTAGAAGATGTTTTTATTTGTCCCTCTAACATTTCACGAAAATCAGATTGAGTGAGCAAGTAATCCATCTTCGATCTATAGATCGAATAATTATTACCTTGACCATTGATGGCCCCATTTCTCCTAATATTTTGTAAATCTGTTAAAATTATTGCATAATCATTATGCTTATCTACATAATTTTTTATATATTTATTTCTAAAAGAATTTTCAAAATTTTTCCATTGATCTTCGGTTAATCTTTCTACCATGCGAAAAACATCCATAACTTTTATACTTGGATACATCTCATCAAAATGCTTCTTTAAGATATTATAATATTCATCTTTTTGCTGCTCTGATGTTAAATTAATGATTCCATGAATTATGGAATAATTTCGAATAATTTTCTTAATTTTATTTCTAAAAGTATTATGTTGTTTAGAATTATATTTAATCCATGCAGGACTATTTCTCAAGGAAAACCCTCTTGAATCACCCTCTCTGTTATCAATCTGTAATGAATCAATAAAACAATTTATATCATAACCTTCCTCAGCAAACTTAAATATATTTTCACTTAGAATAAGGTCTTTTAAAGCTTTTATTTGTTCTTCATCAAAATTTCTGATAAGTCTTCTAAGTGCTTGAGAAGGTCCATCTTCATTATACATAATTAATACCCCAAAATAGAAAAATATATTTTTATAATATTATCACAATAAATTTATCTCAGCACAATATATTTCATGAATTCATCTCAACATTGTTAAAATAGTGAAATTTAATTTATATTGGCATAGATTGACTGCCCCTTAGTAAAATTAAATTTAATTTTACAATTTTTGGTAGTTTTAGGATAATTCTTCACAGCTAGGAAAATTCGTAATGATTTTAGGCTTATTGTACTCTTACTGGGAATAATTAAATTCTCTATTTTAATTATCCTTGCAACTCCAGCATCAATAACAGTTTTATTAATTGAAAGCTTAGCTTCTGGATAACCAACAATTTCTGCATTCACCAAATATTCCAATTCCTTTGTTTGATTAATAATATTAAAATATATTGTGGTTAGATGGTTATCGTCTATTGCCAACCTAATTGAAGTAACACTTGCTGTTAAACTGCCCTCTGACTTTACGATAGAAGAATAAAATAATAAAAATATTATTAGTAAATTTTTCATTTAAAATAATTTTGCAAAAACTCTAGATATATAGCTTTAAGCCTTATAATATCTTGGCAAGTTACATGTTCATCAACATGGTGGGCTGTTTTATTAATAAGTCCAAATTCTACAACTTGGGATACATCTTTAATAAATCTTGCATCAGAAGTTCCTCCTGTCGTGGAAAGTACAGGATTTAAGCCAGTAACTGTATTTATTGCTTTTTGTAAATGACTTACCAATAGAGAATTTTTAGAACTAACAAAAGCCTCTGCACCAGCTTCAAATTTTAAACTAAAATTTTTACTATATTTAGCACAAATAGCTTCAATTATTTTTTCTAAAGAATCTGCATCATGCAAATTATTAAATCTTATATTAAAGACAGCCATAGCTTTAGCAGGTATAACATTACTTGTTGAATTTCCAACTGTTATATCAGTAATTTCTAAATTTGAAGGATCAAAGTCTTCATTGCCACTATCTAACTTTAGCTCTTTTAATTCACTCAATATCTTCAATAAAATATCGATAGGATTATCTGCTAACTTAGGATAAGCAACATGGCCTTGTTTTCCATTAATGGTTAAGTTAAAAGTTACAGATCCACGACGCCCATATTTTATCATATCACCCAAAACTTCTGGGCAAGTTGGCTCACCCACAATGCAATGACTTATATTTTGATTATTGGCTTTTAAATATTCTAAAACTTTAGGAGTTCCATTATCAGCAACGCCCTCTTCATTCCCACTAATAAGAAAGCTAATTGAACCCTTAAAATTGTTGTTTTGAATAAACTCTATACTTGCACTGATAAAAGCTGCCACAGCCCCTTTCATATCACAAGCACCTCTCCCATAAAGTTTACCATCAATAATTTGAGCAGCAAATGGATCCATAGACCAATTACTTCCAGGAGGAACCACATCCGTATGTCCAGCAAAGCATAAATTTGGTTCATGAACACCAAAACAAGCATATAAGTTGGTTACATCTTCAAAAATAAGTTTTTTACAGGAAAAATTAAAAGGCGAAAGGTGATTAATCAGAAAATCTATAATTCCTGCATCAATTGGGGTTACTGAAGGGAATTTAATAAGCTCTTGTGCTAATTTTATTGGATCATTAGACATTATTTTTATATTTTTCTTTTAACTTTTTATTCACCAAATCAGAAACAAAATAACTAGTGTCTCCATCTAGTTTAGCTATTTCTCTAACAAATTTAGATGCCACTAATTGCAACTCTTTTGCCGCTGGTAAGAAAATAGTTTGAACTTGATTCTCCAATAGTGAGTTTATACAAGCCATCTGAAATTCATATTCAAAATCAGAAAGCGCTCTTAATCCTCTAATAATTACATTAGCAGATTTACTTTTAGCATAATCAACCACAAAGCCAGAAAACACTTCAACTTCAACTTTATCAACGGGAATATTATTATTTTTTAATTCAAGATTAATTATATCCAACCTTTCCTCTAGAGTAAATAAGGTGGACTTACGGCTATCTTTAGCAATAGCCACATATAATTTATCAACTAAATTGATTCCTTTCTTGATAATGTCCATATGCCCTAAGGTTATAGGATCAAATGTTCCAGGATAAATTCCTATCTTCATTATCTAGATTCTCTCATTCCATAGCTAAGCCAAGTTGGCCTTGCTTCAAATCCTTCATAAATATCTGGGTTTCCAATTTTTATTTTGTCGTATATTTTTTTTCCATTACCAGAAGTCACTAAAACACTGTCAATTCCTACTTTATTGGCACCTAAAATATCGGTTTCAAGAGTGTCACCTATCATCAATATTTTATTCTTATCCATGATATTATAATCTTTAAATTTATTGATTACATTATTATAAATCCTAGTATCAGGCTTGCCATAATAATAAACCACGCCACCTAGCTTTTGGTATCTTTCTGAAAAAGCTCCAGCACAATATCTTAGCTGCAATCCATGATTGGCAACTAAATCTGGGTTAGCACAAATAGCAGGAAGATTATATTTAGCAGCTTCTTCTAAAATATAATCAAAACAATCAATATTTTCATCATCATCTATAAAAGCGCTAATCAAGATAAAATTAGCTTCTGATAACTCGTCCACACGCTCTACTTCAAGATTAGATAATAAATCCTGATTTCTATTTTCACCTAAATGATAAAATTTTCTACCCAATTTACTAAAAACATCATCATTCCAACTAACCAACTGCTCCCTTACGGCATCACCTGAAGTATAAATTGGAATATCATTCATATTTATTCCCCAATCCATCATTGTTTTTTTAGATAAATCACCGGGCCTAGGGGTATTAGATAGTAAAATTATTTTCTTTCCCTTGATAAGCATTTTATTCAAAATATTAATTGATTTTTCATAAGGTGCATAACCATCATGAATCACCCCCCAAATATCTGAAATAATAGCATCATACTTCTCAATTATATCTTCTATTGAAAGTATTTTATTGTTATCAAGCATAAAATTACTCCTTAGTTACATCTAAATTATTAACTTCAGCTACAGATTCAACTGACGGCCCTGCTCCTAATTCTATCCCTGCTTCTGATTCAATTTCAGTCTCATCTTTAACTGATTCCTCATCGGCTTCAATTTTTTCTACAGAAACCACAAATTCATCTTTTGCAGTTCTAAACACCACAACTCCTTGAGTTGCTCTTCCAGAAATTCTAATGTCATCCACAGGGCAACGAATCACCATGCCTTTATTGGTTATCATTAATAAATCTTCGTTATGCATTATTGGCATACTAGCAACAACTTTACCATTACGTTCAGAAGTGATAATATTAACCACCCCACTTCCTCCACGGTCTGTAACTTTATATTCATATGCTGAACTGCGTTTACCAAAACCATTTTCTGTGATGGTAAGAATAAATTCTTCGTCCTTAGCTAATTCAAATATTTTATCTTCAGATAAACCTATAGACTCACAATCAGCAAGAATTACTCTACTTTCTTCACTATCAATAGCTTTATTTAAAGCTATTCTTGTTTCTACTGGCAGTTTCAAAAAATTATCTCGCTCTTCAATAGAGAAACTTGCTCCACTTAAGATAGACATAGATAATAAACTATCATCTTTTGCTAATCTTATTCCGCGCACACCATCTGAATCTCGGCTTTTAAATACTCTCACCGCTTCCACTGGAAAACGAACGCATCTCCCAGACCAAGTTGCTAAGAACACATGATCTTCTGGTCGACATAATTTAATCCCAATAAGCTTATCGTCATCTTGCAATTTCATTGCAATTTTACCATTAGATTGAACTGATTTAAAATCGGCTAAACTATTACGACGAATGCCACCTTTATCTGTAGCAAACATAATGTTTAAGTCATTCCAATCTTCTTCATTGCCTGGCAAGATCATCACTTCATTAATTTTCTCACTCTCTAACATTGGGAAAATATTCATTAGCGAGCGTCCCTTAGACTGCGCATTAGATAGAGGCAATTTATATACTTTCAGTTTATAAACCTTACCTATAGTGGAGAAGAACAACACGTTATCGTGAGTGTTAGCTTTAAATATTTTAACAATAACATCTTCATCTCTAACAGTTATTCCGGTTTTACCCTTACCACCCCTTCTTTGCGATCTATATGTAGATAAAGGAGTGCGCTTAATAAAGCCGCCAGTAGTAACCGTAACCACCATATCTTCTCTAGGAATTAAATCTTCAATATCTTGTTCAAATTCACTTTCTTCGATAGAGGTTCTTCTAGGATTAGCAAATTCTTGCTTAATTGCCATAAATTCATCTTTGATAATTTTAAGCAATCTTTCTCTTGAACTTAATATATCCACATAGTTACTAATTTCTGCAGAAAGTTCTGCAAGCTCTGCAGTTATTTTGCCATATTCCAATCCTGTTAGGCGTTGCAGACGCATTTCTAGAATTGCTTTTGCTTGCGCTTCAGTAAAATAACAATAATTATCAGTAACACTATTACGACTATCACCAACTAATTCAATTAATGCCGCCACTTCATTGGCAGGCCAATTGCGCTCTAATAATCTTTGCTTAGCTGTTTCTGGATCAGCAGAAGATTTAATCAATACTATAACTTCATCAATATTTTTTACTGCAATAGATAAACCTATTAAAAGATGGGCTTTATCTTTAGCTTTATTGAGTAAGAAAATAGTTCTATTAGTTACAACTTCTTCACGGAACCTAACAAATGCTCTAATCACATCAAGCAAGTTCATTAATTTTGGCTGACCTCGGTCTAAAGCCAACATATTAACGCCAAAAGATGTTTGTAGAGGAGTATAGCTATAAAGTTGATTTAATATTACATCCGCATAAGCATCACGCCTTAATTCAATAACAACTCTAATACCTTGTTTATCTGATTCATCTCTTAAATCAGTAATTCCTTCTATTTTTTTCTCTTTAACTAATTCAGCAATTCTTTCAACTAATTTTGCTTTATTAACTTGATAAGGAAGTTCATCAATAATAATAGCTTGTTTTTTATCTTTTAAATCTTCAAAATGCACTTTACCACGAATGATAACAGAACCTCTACCGGTTAAGAATGCAGAACGAATTCCTGCTCTACCCAAGATTGATCCACCTGTTGGAAAATCTGGCCCTTGTACAATTTCTAAAATGGAATTAATGTCTATGTCGTTATTATCGATATAAGCGCAACAAGCATCCAACACTTCTCCTAAATTATGAGTAGGAATATTAGTTGCCATACCCACAGCAATTCCTCCAGCACCATTCACTAAAAGATTAGGGAATTTTGCAGGCAAAACCACTGGCTCACTTTCAGAACCATCATAGTTTTCTTTAAAAGCAACTGTGTTTTTATCAATGTCATCTAAAATAAAATGAGCTAATTTAGCCATTCTTGATTCAGTATAACGCATTGCCGCCGCTGAATCTCCGTCAACTGAACCAAAGTTACCTTGACCATCAATTAGAGGCTCTCTTAACGAGAATTCTTGCGCCATCCTCACCAATGAATCATATATTGCTGAATCTCCGTGTGGATGGTATTTACCCATCACTTCACCAACTATTCTTGCAGATTTTCTATAAGGCTTGTTATAATAACAGCCAGATTCATTCATAGCATAAAGAATTCTGCGATGCACTGGCTTCAAACCATCACAAACATCAGGAATTGCTCTACTTACAATCACGCTCATTGCGTAATCTAAGTATGAACGCTTCATTTCATCTTCAATGCTGATAGGAACTATTTCTTGATGTTCTAAGTTTTTTGACGCTTCCAAAGTGACCTCAAATTAATTTTATTTTAGCTAAAAAAAGAGACTTAAAGGATAGCTCAAGCTTATGCTTAAAGCAAGAGCTTTATAAGCAGAACCTTACTCATATATACAAAAGAAAAACATCCTTAAATAAGCCAAGTTTAGTGATGATAAGTTACTGTTTTTTCATTATTTAGCTTAACTCTCTTGTTTACATTATTTTCAGAGTTGTTATGCATTCTTTTTAAGCCCTTAAGCTCAGATACCGCATTTGATAAAATTTCTGGATTTACTGAAGTTTTAACTAATTGAGCAATTTGTTCGGGGTTATTCATTACAAAATCACCTAAAGTTTGATCATTTAATATAGTTACTGCCCTAGTTAAAGAGTTCTTATCTAAAGTCATTAAATAACCTAATTTTTTAGGATTAGCTAAAGCATAAGCAAGGGTTTTGGGGTCTTTATTAATTGCTACTAAGTTCTCAGTAATTTGAACAAATTCCATTCCTCTATTTAATTCATCAGCTATAAATTTTGCATTACTAGGAAATTTTAATGCATCTTTTAAAGATCCAGAAAGCTCAATCATACGATTATATTCAACATCCATTTCTGGAGTTATTTTATCAATAAAGTTACGAAAATATTGTTTTACCGGCCTCACCTCTTGATTAAATCTAGATACCTCACTTAGAGATCCAATAAATTCAGAAATCTGATTTGCAGAATCAGATAAGGCTTTTGATTTATCTTCAAAAGTAGCTATATTTGTTAATTTACATCCAAAAACTCTTTTTAAATTTTCAACAAAACCATCTCGCGTGCTTCTTGGAAAAACATCTTTACTATTATTATCTACAGCATCTAAATGTGCTATAAGAGTTTTATTTTGCTCAACATCTAAAGGCGTTTTATTTTCAAAATCACGCACAGCCTGGGCTAAAAATTCTCTATTTCTTAATGAGAATTCAGCTATTTTTTCATCAAACATCATAAAAGAGTAAGAATCATTTCCATCGTAATACATAGTTTCAGTAAGCTTTAGATTTGTTATATTCTTATTCTCTTCTAAAGCCTTAACAATCGCTTCAGTGCCTTCATCGCCTATATAGTTTCCGTTCAAGTTTATAGTGGTTATTGCTCTATTTAATTTTAGAGTTTCACAAATTTCTTTTATTCCATTATCATTTATCCAATTACCCTCAAGAGAAATGAATGTCAGAGTATCATTAAGCTTTATAGCCTCCGCCATTTCTCTTGCTCCTTCATCACCTATACGATTATGTGCAATAGAAATTTTAGTTATAGTTTTATTCTTTTTTAAAAACTCAGCAACCAGCTTAGCCCCTTTAAAACCTATGTCATTAGATGAAAGTGAAATTTCGGTGATTAATTTATTATTTTCTAAGGCTTCAATAACAATTTGGGCTCCTTTATAACCTATGTTATTATCCGCAAAAGAGACACTTGTTATAGATTTATTAAGCTTTAAAGCCTCAACAACTACCTTCGCACTTTCATATCCCATTTTGCAACCTTTGAAAGAAATTCCGGTTATGTTGTTATTAATTTTTAAAATCTCAGCAATTTCCTTTATATCTTGATGATTTATTTTACAATTCAAAAAAGAAATACCAGTTATTTTATTATTGAGCTTTAGGGCAATAGCCAATTTTTTTATATTTTCTGAATTTAAATTCCTAGTATACATAAAATTAATATTGGCATTCGTTTTATTAGTTGCTACCAAATCAATAAATTCTTGATCAATTATAGTAATGGAATCTTTCATAATGCCTCCTATATCAGGGCAATGTCCCTCCACTCATTAAATGAAGTTAATGGTATTAAAATTATGCTATTATTAATAGTATGTAATATATTTAAAGAAGTCTATCATTAAAAATATGGCCAAAATTTATAATGGTTACGGAATATTTCATCCATTTTCTAATCATGCCCTATAATTCCTCAAATACATGGGTATCCCTATAACCTCCACGCAAACTGCCATCTCCTCAAA
>JBASGW010000081.1:0-1568 GCA_049653745.1 Rickettsiales bacterium | reverse complement strand
GGTCTGTATATACTGCATGAAAATCAGCAGATGCGGCTCCAGCTTTTTGTGTTTTTGATCCGCACTTTTCACAAGTTTCAGATACCAATGTTGTAGATTGTGTTCCTAAAAATATATCTTGGATATTTTGTAAAATATCGATTTGCTCTTTATGATTATAACCTAAATCGTCAATGATTTCAGGCTTTTTTACTGGCTTATCATTTATGATTTCACGATTAACTATTTTGTTATTTTTTTCATCATATATTTCTGTCACTATTCTTTGTCTGAGTCCCATGGTTTACCTCATTTTTTTTACTCAAACTTATAATATAATTTTAAATTCCATTTGTCTACCTATTTAATGCTCTCTTTCATGATTCTCTCGATCCTCTATTCCAACCACCCATCAACTACATCTATAATTATATCTCTAGCCACGCCCATTATATTAATGACGGGCGGAACTACTATTCTGATCCCCGAAATAATTACTTCTTTGACTGGCCCTGCAATGAACTCAATCCTTTCATCTTGTGTGGTTGGTATTGAAAGGGATGTGAAACTCCCAGCTATTGTAACTATTTCATCTAACATATCTTTAAATTCCTCAATTATCGGTTGGGCGGCATCCGGCGCAGGAATTGTATCTACCACTTCTTTAAGTATCTCTATTGTTTTTTCTAAACTAATGTCCTCATCCAATTTACTAAGGAAATCTATAAGCCAATCTATGATGGTCTCTATAATACCATCCGCCTGCGTTTTGAATTTCCGACTCTCTGGGTTTAATTTTAGTAAATCATTAACTGCATTTTTTATAGTTTCAATTTGCGCTGTGACATCAAGATCTGGTATTGCCGAAGTATTAATATTATTTAGTAATTCAGCATTTGCCTTTAAACCTGCTAAAGTATCTTGCATCGCTCCACGGGAAGAGTCACTTACTTCGTATAAAACTTGGCTACTTATATTAACTGTAGCTATATTCTTCTTTAAACCATAGACCAGCAAATCTTGTATTTGTGCGATCATTACTGCTTTATTTGTTGCTGTGGCTCCACTCAAATCACCCAAATTCCTAACTACATATCTGTTTATTTCAGAGCAATTACCAACACTAATAGTGCTACGAATTGCTGTCATTGCAGCAAGTTCAGCTGCAGATCTTGTAATAATCTGCGTTTCGCTATTATAACTGATACTACTTTGATTTTTTAGTTCACTGCTTCCTGCATTGATCACAACCATATTTGTCTTACTATTTTCATCCTGCAGTGTAATTGCAATTGCATCTTGTTTGCTATTAGCTATATTAACATTACTGATGCTTAAATTACACACTGCAAAGTGTAAATTCTGATAACTGGTGTCCTGAGCAGGGCTTATCATACGCACATATACATCATTATTATTCTGCCATGAGATGATTGTTTTGTTATAGTTATTTGCATTAACTTGAAGTGCTTGAGGATAAGAATTTATATCTGTTGCCAAATTTGTAGTGGTTCCAATTTTGCCTCCAGTCAACAAATTATATCCTTGAATGAAAATCCCTGCTTGAGATAAGTAGCTCCATACCACAT
>JBASGW010000080.1:0-1621 GCA_049653745.1 Rickettsiales bacterium | reverse complement strand
CCTCACAGGGCGGGTCACTTTCGAGCCATCGCAGAACCCAATAGACACGTTAACTGTCTCATACTCTGTCATGTGGTACCTGCTGCCGTCTGCGTGCACATCGGATAATACCCCGACTTTGGTGAGGCCCAGGGCCGCCGCATCCTCGGCCTCGATGACGAGGTCGTATGTGCTTCCTTCTGCGATCAGCACAGGCAGTATGATGGTGGTGGCAGGGCTAGAGACCTCCATGGTGACGACGAACCCGGTCTTGCGAGGATCTGGGTTGTTTCAAGAAAGTAAGAAGTTGACTCAGCAGCAGCAATCACATTTGATTCCTGCATGTTTCGTACACTTCTTTCGGTAAATTTCTTGGCCGATCGACTCAATGATTTTGTCCAGATGCTCCGCGCCTTTGCTATCTCCTTTGGCAGTCGCCTCTCTCTTTAGTGACATAAAGTTATGCGCCACAATCAACAACTTGTGCATCTCCTGCGAGGCTAAGGAAAGAGCCAATAGATTATGGTTGAGCACTGTAGTTTTATATCGTCACATGTTGCAACTAGCAATTTCATACCATGGGAGGTTAAGAAATTCGACTTGACTTGATCACACACAGCTTTGGTGGTAGCCAGCGACGCGGCAATCGTCGCGGCCACTACGACTCCAGTGGAAAAATACCTGCGGGTCTGCGTGTACATGGATACTTCGGCAATCCCGTTGATACTGAGCCTTCTTCAAAATAAAAGCGGAGTGAAATAATAGCGCGAAGGATACTGGCGGAGGATACTGCAGTCGTTTACCTAGCAAATCCTGGAATCTAGATTTGAGATGAAACCAGGAGGAAAAGGGTTGTTCCGCACGCGCTGGTCGGGCTTTCCCAGGCAATCACGCCACCCAAATAAAAAAGATTTACGAAATTTTTCTGATAAAATGACTCATTCTCACGTGAATATTGGAAGTGGCTGCGTTAGGACATCAAACGCGATCTCCAAGGCTTTCCCCACTATGTGAGGACGGCGAAGCGACGTGAGACCCACTACCGTTGAATACCTGGACGCGTACATGTAGGACGCACGGGGTAGCGCGGATAAGGTGCTCAAGCAGAGAGCACACACTACCTCTACGCACCCGGGCAGTTGGGGAGGCTCCATATTAACTTCCCTTATGACTGAGGTTCCGCTCAAACAGATTTGGTTAAATTTATCCATGTAATGGGTGTTACAATACAACACACTAGTCGTCCTCAGGCAAAAACCCGCCCCATTCCACTCCACCTCCCTCAAAGCTCTCCCCCCACTGCTTCTTGTACACATCGTCCTCGTCTTGCAGGCGCAGCACGACGTCCGAGCGCGGGCACGACGAGCAGGTCAGTACATACCCCTCTTGCTTCATTTCCCTCAATAACCCCAGCGGATTGTCCATCACTACCCTGCCGGACTCGACCTTGGCGGCACATGTCGTGCAGCATCCTTGCCGGCACATCTTTCCAGGGTTCTTCACAGGGAGGTCGACGCCGTTCTCTTCGAAATAGGAGTATATAAACCGGTCCCTCGGCACATCTAAGGTATGGATATCCTCTCCTGTGCTAGACTTGACGGTCACCTTGAATGTTGGAGCGGTGGGGTCTCCTGGCCACCAC
>JBASGW010000079.1:0-91676 GCA_049653745.1 Rickettsiales bacterium | reverse complement strand
GATCTAAAGTGGTTTCTCTTAGTTGATCTGCATTCATTTCCCCAAGACCTTTAAATCGTTGGATATATAGGCCTTTTTTAGCATTTTCTAAACAATTATTTAAAAGCTGTGAAGGAGTGTATATATTTACTGCTTCAAGCTGTTTGAATTGCAATTTACTTTTTTCAAAATAAATTGATATTTCTTTAGCTAAATTATTTAAAGTAATAATTTCAGCTAGCTGAGTGATTGATTGATCAATGGTTATTGTTTCAACTAAGCCACGCATACGTTTTTTAAGAATGCATTTATTATTTTCAATATCTGCAGACCAAATAATACGATCCTCTAAGTGATATTGATTTAATTTTCCAACTAATATATCTGCTTTTTCTTGTAATAATTTGCTGTCTTGGAAGTTTAACTGATCAAAAATTCCCACAAGAGAAGCAAATTGATAAATCTCATTAGGAAATTTATTCCCTAATGTTTGGATGATATGGTTGAATTTATCGCATTTATTGAGTAAATCACGAAATGACTCAGCAGGTAAAGTGCTGTTGGTGCCATAAGTTAAAATGCAATTGTCCATCACAATTGCAGTTAGATATTCTTGCAAGGATTTTTCATTTTTAAGATATGTCTCAGAGCTTCCCTTTTTCACTTTATATAATGGAGGCTGGGCAATATATAAATAACCTCTTTCAATGATTTCTCGCATTTGGCGATAAAAGAAAGTTAATAGTAATGTACGAATATGCGATCCATCAACATCAGCATCAGTCATGATAATAATTTTATGATAACGCAATTTTTCAATATTGAATTCTTCTTTTCCAATTCCGGTTCCAAGTGCAGTGATTAATGTTCCAATTTCTTGCGATCCTAGCATTCTATCAAATCTTGCTCTTTCTACATTTAAAATTTTACCTTTTAATGGTAAAATAGCTTGGGTGATTCTACTTCTCGCTTGCTTGGCTGAGCCTCCAGCTGAGTCTCCCTCAACTAAGAATAATTCACTTAAAGCCGGATCTTTTTCTTGGCAATCTGCCAATTTACCTGGTAAGTTACTAATGTCTAAAGCGCTTTTTCTTCTAGTAATTTCTCTTGCTTTTCTAGCGGCTTCTCTAGCGTTAGCAGCTTCCATTACTTTAGTTGCAATCTTTTTTACTTCTTGAGGATGTTCATCAAGCCATTTGTCTAATTTATCAAAGGTTAATGATTCAACAGCTGTTCTAACTTCAGAGCTTACAAGCTTATCTTTAGTCTGTGAGGAAAATTTTGGATCAGGCATTTTAATGGAAAGTATGCAGCTTAGTCCTTCTCTGGCATCATCTCCAGTGAAGTTAACTTTTTCTTTTTTTGCAATGGCTTCTATATATTTAGTAACCACTCTAGTAAGCGCTGATTTAAACCCACTTACGTGAGTTCCTCCGTCTTTTTGTCTGATATTGTTAGTAAAGCTTAAAATATTTTCGTGATAGCTGTCATTCCATTGCATAGCTATGTCAACAGCGATATGTTCTTGGTTTCCACTTAGGGCAATAGTTTCATGTATTGGAACTTTACCTTTATCAATATAATTAATGAAAGCTCTAACCCCACCTTCGTAATATAATTCAACTTGATGAGGGCTATCTTCGCGTAAATCAGTTAGGATAACTCTAATGCCAGAATTTAAAAAAGCTAATTCACGAAAACGATGTTCAAGGGTGGCAAAATCATAATCTGTTTTAGTAAAAGTTTCTTTAGAGGCAATAAATGTTACTTTGGTTCCTTTCTTATCAACATTAGTTGCTACTTGCTTTAAAGGTGCGTCTGCAACCCCATGAGTAAAGCTAATTAAATATTCTATATTATTCTTCCAAATATTTAGAATTAATTTTGATGAAAGAGCATTTACTACTGACACGCCAACACCGTGCAATCCACCAGATACTTTATAAGAATTCTGATCAAATTTACCACCAGCGTGGAGTTGAGTCATAATAACTTCTGCTGCTGAAACCCCTTCTTCATGCATATCAACAGGAATCCCTCGACCATTATCTTCAACAGATACAGAACCGTCTTGATGGAGTATTATTTGCACCTTGTCGCAATGGCCAGCTAACGCTTCATCAATAGCATTATCAACTACCTCATAAACCATGTGATGCAGTCCAGAGCCATCATCAGTGTCTCCAATATACATTCCTGGGCGTTTTTTAACCGCTTCTAATCCCTTTAAAACTTTTATTGAATCTGCATTATAATTTTCTTCAACAGTCATGTTTTTTTATGCCTTGTATAAACTTATATTTATAACTATATTACATGTTATATATTTTTGTAGTAATCATATGCTTATTATAAGCATTTTTAGTTTAGATCGCAATTGAATTATCGCTTATGATGCACACAATAGGACATCGACAAAGAGTTAAAGAAAAACTCCTAAATTCTAAGCCTGGAGTGATGCCAGATTACGAGATGTTAGAAATATTATTATTCCTTGCTATTCCTAGAAAAGACACAAAATCTTTAGCAAAAGATTTGATCATTAAATATAAAAGTTTTGCCAAAGTTATTTCGGCCGAAGAATCTTCTTTGCTTAAGGTTCCAGGAGTAAATCAAAATATTTTAGCATGCTTTAAATTAATTAAAGAAGGTGCGGCAAGATTAATAAAAGAAGATTTGCTTTCAAAGCCTGTTCTTTCATCTTGGAAAAGTCTTATAGATTATTGTCGAGTGTTAATAGGGCATCAAAAGACAGAGGCTTTTATTACAATATATTTAAATAGCCAGAACGAGCTTATAGAGGAAGATTTGCAAGAGTATGGAACAATTGATCAAATTACTATATATCCCAGAGAAATAACAAAAAGAGCTTTATTCTTAAATGCTTCAGCAATTATTTTAGTGCATAATCATCCAGGAGGAAACACTAAGGCTTCTAAAGCAGATATCGAAATTACAAAGAAAATTGTAAATTCCTTATCTCAATTTAGTATAAAAGTTCATGATCATGTGATTATTAGTGATAAAAGCTTTTTTAGCTTTAAGGCAGAAGGGCTGCTCTGAATAAGTTTATAAAAATAACTTATCTAATAATAAATCATACCAAACCTCATTTTTAAATATCCACTACTTAATTTGCCTGCCTAAGTGATAATTTTTATATTTAGTTCTGCGCTCATTATCTTCTCGGCTCCTGTTGCCTTTTAATCTTAATTTGCCGTCAATAAAATTTTATTAACTGGTTTCTGAGCTTTTTTAGAAGAGGTTAGTGCATCTATTGACAATGTAATAAAATATGCACTATAGTGGACGAGTTATTTACCCGGGGGTGCTTTTAAATTGCTAAAAGCTGAGAAATACCCTTAAAACCTGATCTGGATAATGCCTGCGGAGGGAGTTGTGAATGAATATTATTAATATATCTGGCCTTATTGCGTCTATTACATCAATTATTGGACTAATGCCTCAAATTTATAAAACCTACCAAATAAAATCAGCTAAAGATTTATCTATGGTTATGCTAGTAAATTATTTTATTTGTTCATTAGCATGGATTATGTATGGTTTTTATACTTCAGCATCTTTTGTTTTATACAGCAATATAATTGGCTTATTAAGTAGTGTTATTTCTATAATACAGAAAGTATATTATGATAGATTACAGTAATTTCCCAAATTATAAATCTATTCTTTGTTTGAACGGAGAATTACCAAACGCAGAATTCTTTATCAATCAGAGTAAGCCTATTATAGCTGCAGATGGAGCTGCTAAAAAATTAGTAGTTTTGGGTATTAATCCAACAGTAATAGTTGGAGATTTTGATAGTATAAATCCAAGTGATTTTAGCAATATTAAAATGATACATCTGCCGAATCAAGATAAATCAGACTTTCAAAAAACCATAGAGTATATGGAGCAACAAAATTTACTACCCACTATTGTCTGCGGAGTTAATGGAGGATTTTTAGATCATATTTTACATAATATTAGTGTAGTAGTTGAAAAGAATTGTGTGTTTTTTGCTCCACCTTTAATAGGATATGTTTTAAAGAAATCGGAACCTCTTGAGCTTAATTTAATAAAAAATACTAAAATTTCAATAATAGGCATGCCAAAAGCGGTAGTTAAGTCAGATGGTTTAAAATGGGAATTAGAAGAGAGTTTATTGGAATTCCCAGGTAATAGTTCTTACTATAACCGGACAGTAACAAATAATGTGTCTATTCAAGTGTTAGAAGGAAATGCTCTAATATTAATTTATTCAGAAGAAATAAAAGACAATGGAATTTTATGAATGATTCTCATAAGAGTTATCCGCTTGATGAGTGGTAATTCCTAGGTATTCACATTCTTTATTTATTTCCAAATAAGAGCAAATATCTTCTTTATTATTGTTGAGCCATTCAACTCCGGTAACGGCATTAGCTTTGGCAAAAGAAAATGCAGCTATTTTAGTTAATGAGCTTAGAATATTCCCGCTGATTATGGTTTGAGCAATAGCGCTTTCAGTCACTAGTAAGGTATTGACCAAGCTGAATCCAAGTATTTCTGTTTCTTTCATTGATTCAACAAATATTTCAGCTGCTGAAATACTCAAAGATATTGCTATGGGATTAAAGCCGCTAGCAATGGCAGAAAAGGTTACTATTGAGGTTTTAAGTAAGAAAGGAGCGTCTAATTCATATGCCTTACCTTTATCTATGCCTATTTCATGCATTATATTAGGTATGATAAAAGAAGACATTAGTCCTAATGAAACCAAGCCAGCTCCATTAAAAGAAAAATATATAGAATCCATGGGATTTTTTAAACTAAACTTAGGAGCGGTGAGAATATATCCTGCTAAAGTAATGCCCAAGATGCTAGAGACAAATGTCATTTTAGCTAAGTCATTATTTATTTTATCTGTTATGCTGCCAATGGTAAAGAATACTAACATACCTGTTGAAGTTATTAGAAAATTTTTACTTGTAGTATCATATAAAGTATTAGACTTTTTTGAATATAAATTATCTTTAAGTGCATTTTGCACTATTATATTTGGTAGATATTTAGCAGTTTGGATTAGTCCTAAGCATGCAAAATTATCTACATCACCTTTATTATCAACGTTAATTCTTGCAAAGAGTTGATCTTGTAATGCATTATATGCTCCTAATTCCATGAATCTATTAAGGAATGGGGATTTATATACTTCTGGAGGATTAATTATTGTAGAGCCAATGGTAGCTGCCCCAACATTATATCCTAGAGCTAAATTCTTTATATATATTGAAAAATAATGCATTATATTAGAAGAGGTTTCGTTAGTAAATATTGTCATAAAAATATGGTTACAATTAATATAAAATTCTATTATTTATATAATAAATAGTTTTATTTACAAGAAGCTAATTTAGTTTAGACAAGTTATTCCGAGTGTTCAGCTTAAATCTAGGATTTGCTCTTCACTAATTATATTGTTGCATTAGCAGGAGTTATAAATTACTATTGCGATCTTTAAAAAAATCATTTTAGCTTTATGAAACAAGCTTTATCAAAATACTGTCAGCCTAATATTCTTAAAGTATGCCTTTATGGATTCATCAGTGGCATGAGTTTATTACTTAGTGGAAATACTCTTAATTTTTGGCTTTCTTCCTCTGAAGTTGATATTAAAATAGTTGGTTTCTTTTCTTGTGTAGCTTTACCTTATTCTTTAAAATATATCATTGCCATTTTAATAGAAAAATTTTCTACCTACTTATTTGGTAATAAAATAAATTTCCATAAAACTTGGCTTATTATAAGTCAAATAATGTTGGTTATTATGCTAGTGTCTCTTAGCTTTTTAGACCCGTATCATAATTTACTTCTCATTGCAGTTATAGCATTTTTAATAGCTCTGTTTGCGGTTATCCAAGATATTGTTTTAAATGGTAATAGAATTAGTCTTTTAAAAGAAGAAGAGCAAAGCTATGGCACTGCTATGTATACGGTGGGTTACCGTCTTGGAATGGTTTTTTCTGGAGCTGGTATTATTTTTTCTTCAATTTATATTGAATGGACTCAAATATACTTAATCATGGCTGGAGTGTATGCTTGCATAATGTTGGTAATGGTTTTTTATTTCATAGAGAAGCCTAACTCTGGAGATTTATGGATTAAAGACGAAAAAAGCTTAATGCATGGAGTGTTTATTAGGCCTTTAGAATATTTTGGAGGTTATAGAAATATCATTTGGATATTAATGTTTATTATTTTATACCTTCTTTCCGATAATATGCTCATGGTAATGCTTAATTCTTTTTTAATACAACATGGTTATAGCATTGCAGAAATTGCTAGTGTATCTAAAGTTTTTGGCACTGTTATGGTAATAATAGGTGGTTTAGTTGGTGGAGCTATAATTAGTAAATTTGGTATCAGAAATAGTTTATTAACATTCTGTTTTCTTAATATGATTGGTCATCCATTCTTTATTATTCTAGATCATATTGATAAGAGTATTACATTCTTATACTTTGTAACTGGCTATGCAGCTTTAACAGGGGGAATGTTAACAGTAGCTTATGTTATGTTTATTAGTAAGTTATCAGAGGGTAAATATGCAGCAACTTTATATGCTTTATTGAGCTCTGCAATGGGGTTATCCAGAGTTTTATTTCCATCTATTTCTGGAATAGTTGTGGCCAATTTAGGTTGGGAGATATTCTTTGTTATAATTACTTTTATTTCTTTCTTTTCTTTAATTTTAACCTGGTTAATACCAGTTAGAATCTATGATTTTTATCAAAATAGTTCTAGCGCTTAAGTATCAATTCCTTGGCAATTTCTATTAATACTAATTTAAGTTCATCATCTTCATGATATATATTTGTAAGAGAATATGCTGTTTCTATAGTTTCAGCAGAAACTTCTTTATGGTCTATGATATTGTCTCTATTTACTTGAAAAACTGACTGGATAAACTTGATTTGATTAATATAGTTATATCCAAAGTAAAAATTAATTTGTTCTTTGATTATTCCGCTGCGATATCCCAGTTCCATAGCCACTGAAGCATTATTAGTGGCTATATATAAAATATTTTCCTGATTATCTTGGCGTTTAATGCTAGAAATTTTTATTGGTACGCTAATTTGACTTGTGTTTGTTCCAGTTATTTGTGACCAGTCTTTTAAAAGCTTTTGGAAATGGGTTCCCTTTTTGCCAATCAATGGTTTATTTACAGCAAAAATTAAGTCTTTTAATTTATATTGATTAGGAACTTCAAAATTAATAACGTTTTTTTTCTTCATTAACAATTATTTTTTAAGGATAAAATAATATCACGAAATTCTTCTATTACAGAAATATACAAATTCTTTTTAAAAGGTACGATAATTTGAGGTAATTCTTCTATTTTAACCCATTTCCAGGCAATAAATTCTGGATGATGAGCATTGATATTTATTTCGCTATCTTTTCCAAGAAATTTAAGTAGAAACCATTTTTGCCTTTGGCCTCTATATTTTCCATTCCATAATTTGCTAATTAAGTATAGTGGTAAGTCATATTGATACCATTGTTTCGTTTCTGCTAGAATTTGGGCATTATTAGTTCCGACTTCTTCTTCCATTTCACGAAGAACAGAATCTTGCGGAGCTTCGCCATCGTCTATCCCTCCTTGGGGCATTTGCCATGCTTCAGATTTTGAATCAATTCTTCTGCCTACAAAGACTTCTAATTTATTATTTAAAATCATCAGTCCAACGCTAGGGCGGTATGGTAATTTTGTTATATATTTTTCATTTTCTATATCATTCATTTTGTATCGGACTCTCTTTGAAAGTAAAAATTTTGATTGGAGAGTGAGTTTTTACGCTTTTTTATTATCTTATCAAAATCCAAAATATTTACCAACCTTATACCTTTATCAGACAAATTTTTTGTCCAATCAGCTAGAGCTTCTAAAGTTAAGGGATAGCTGCTGCCAATAGCTGTTGCATAGCCTTTATTTTTAGCGATGTTTTCTAGCTTTAATAAATTATCCTTTATTGCGTCGTAAGACAATATATTATCAAGGGCTAGGTCATTTTTAATTATAAAATAGTTCATTTGTTTAGCTATATCATAAATATTTGCATTTTGATTAATAATTCCTGATAAAAAAACCATATCTCTGTCTTTTAAATAGTTAAGCAATAAACTACTATTTTTATCAGAGGCAGTAAAGCCCTCATTATTATGAGTATAGACAGTTTTTATATTTTGACTTCTACTAAAAATTTTATCCAACTTGATTAAACTAGTTAATTCATTGTCTTCTGAGTGAAGAGCCATAGGATTAGAAGTGCTTTCATTAGAGTTTGAAAAATCTAATGGTATATTTATAGCTAAATTATGCTTAAGCATTTTGCTATCAAAAGCTGGATCTAAAAGTAAATAAGAGGGAATGCCAACCGTAATTTCTGCAGGTAAGTCATTCATGATATTTGTTTTATATAAACCAATTGCTTCAATGATAATTGCAATTACTGGCGCAGTGTCATCATTATCTATTGATAAGCTAATTTGCTGCTTCTTTAAATGAGCTTGTTCTACGGTATGATTTTGCTTAAAAAGAGTTATATATCCAATTAAGAATAATAGACATAGAAACAAGCAAGTTGTTAAAACAGCTAGTTGAGTATTTATGTTTTTTATAAAGTTAAGTTTTAGCGCCAATTTTGTAATACCTGCATACTTTCTAAAACATCTATAGCTCTTGCTAATTGATAATCTTGTTCATATAGCTTAACCCATACTTCTTCTTTAGAATCTTTATTAAGAGATTCTTTGAATTTATTAGAAATTTTGGTTTCATTCTGCTTGTTAAGTAGATGATTTTTTAATTTAGCTTCTGAAAAAACTAATTTTTTATCTTTAACTTCTAATGATTCAATTTTTGCAGGCTCTACCATAATATCTGGCACTATGCCCTCAGCCTGGATTGATTTCCCCGAAGGTGTGTAATAAAGAGCTGTTGTTAAGCGGATAGCTCCATATCCAGGAATTGGAATAACTTTCTGCACAGAACCCTTGCCAAAAGACTTAACTCCAAGAATTATAGCTCTTTTATTATCTTGTAGAGCGCCAGCAACAATTTCTGATGCAGAGGCTGATCCATTATTAATTAGCACTACAATAGGAATGTTATCTAATAAAGATCCTGGTTCAGCTTTGAATACCATATGTTCTTTTTCATCCCTACCTTTAGTGCTAACAATAACACCTTGATCAAGGAATAAGTCAGTGGTGGATATAGCTTGCTCTAGAAGGCCACCAGGATTATTACGTAAATCTAGGATGTAACCTTTAAGTTTATTATTTACAGATTTTGCTTTTAAATCCTTTATAGATTTTGCAACTGCATCACTTGTTTGGTTGCTAAAAGAAGCAACTCTAATATAGCCGATATCTTTGTATAGATGTGATTTAACAGGGCTTGCTTTAATTATTTCCCTAGTTAAAGTTAGCTCAATAGGTTCTGCTTCTCCATTTCTTAAAATACTAATTTTAACTTTTGTTCCTTTTGTTCCCCTCATCTTATTTACAGCGTCATAAGGAGTCATATTAGAAATTAACTCTTCATCAATTGCAAAAATTAGATCTCCTGGCTTGATTTTAGCTCTAAAAGCTGGAGTATCATCAATAGGACTTATAATTCTTAGGCCACCTTGGTCGATAGTTATTTCAACACCAATACCGCCAAATTCTCCTTTATTGGCAGTTCTCATCTCTTCAAATTCTTTTTCATTTAAGAAACCAGAATGAGGATCTAAGCTTCTTAGCATTCCATCAACTGCTGCTTCTACTAAAGCTTTATCGCCAACATCTTGAACATATTCTTTTTTTATTAATTCTAAGATACTAAAAAGCATTACTTTGTCGTTTATTTCAGCGGCTAATAAGTTATTTAGAGGTGAAAATAAAAAAATAAAAGCTATCGTTTGTTTGATTTTATGATTAAAGGAGTTTTTCATAATTTAAAGATCTTTACTTTATTGAATATTAAAAAATCATTCTAGCTATTATATGATGTTTTTTCAAGAATTGCTTTCTGATAGTGATTGATTATTGCATTTATTATCATCTAAAGTTATCTTTTATTTTAGCTGCAAGAGGTAAGGTTATATAAATAATGTTTTCTTTGAGAAAAATTAATATCAATAAATTTATTACTATAATATGTATTATTATACTTATTCCATTTGTAGCTAGTGCTACATCAATTGAGCGCAAAAAACATAAGCCAATTAGCAGAACTAACACACATCATTATGAAATAAGTAAATTATTCATTGCAACTAAATGGGACGAATTTTATAAAAAAGAACGAAAACGAGATGTTGATTATATTTTTGGTTCTATTGATGGAGAATTAGTAAAAGCTCTTAATCCAATTCAAAAAGAACAGCTTCTTAATAAAATGAGAGCTATAATTTTTGATCAAATGATGCAAGATCAAGATTATTTTAAAAAGTTTTTTATCGAAAAACACTCAGAATTTTTTACTATTGATGAAATCAATGCCATAACCGGTTACTATAATACCGAGTTGCTTCAAATGATTTTAACTGCTAAGTTAGGGGGAAGTGAACTTAGCAATATAGCTATTAAAGATAAATTAATAAATAGTAGTCCGCCTGATAGATCCAAAATAGATAATTTTACTGAATCATATCTTTATTCTAGATATTTTAGGTTCCAAGATAAGTTTAGAGTTATGATAGATAAAATGATGGTTGATCGATTAAAAGAGCTATTAGATTATACCATTAAAATATTGCCACAATTAGTTATGCAAGCTCAAGATAATAATTCAACCAATCAACCTCAATAAGTTTAAATTATGAAACATCAATATAAAATTATTCCTATTACTAAAGACGAATATGAAGCAAGGTTAGATAGAGTTGTTCGGAAGAAGTTTCCTTATCTGAATCAAGGTAGCATTGAAAAAGCTTTGCGCAGTAAATTAATTTTAGTGAATCAACAAAAGGTGGCAGCAAATTATCGTCTGGCTTTGGGTGACTATGTTCAAGTTTCTTTAAGTTTGATAAAAGATAATGTGTTTGAGCCTACTAGAAGCATAAAAATAAATCAGGAACATTTACGATTAATTACTGATAACATCATTTTTCAAGATAATAACCTTATGGTTATAAATAAGCCTGCTGGTCTAGCTGTTCAAGGTGGTAGCGGTATTAGAGTGTCAGTTGATGATATAATGCCAAAAATTCTAGAAATGTCTGAAACTTGGAGCGATGAAGATTCAGGTCATAAGCTAGTTCATCGACTAGATAAAGAAACTAGTGGGATATTAGTAATAGCATTGAATAATGCAACAGCTAAAGATTTAGCTTATTATTTTAAGCATCATCAAGTTGAAAAACAATATTTAGCCATCTTAAAAGGTCGTTTAAAGACAGATCAGGGACAAGTTTCTAGCATCATTAATAAGTATGATAAAGTTATTCATGAAGATAATGCCATTACTAATTATAGAGTGTTAGCTAAAAAAGCCCATGCAAGTTTTGTAGAGTTTTTACCAATTACTGGCAAAACACATCAGCTTAGGTTGCATTCTTTAGAGCTAGGATTTCCCATTTTAGGAGATAGTAAATATGATCCTGAATATAGTGATGGTTTAAATTTACACTTACATGCGGCTGAAATTGCAATTCCTTATGAAGGAACAACTTTAAGGTTAAGAGCTGCTTTACCTGAATATTTTAAAAAGAATCTCAAAGATATTTTTGGTATAAAAGTATGATTATTTTACTTTTTTTATTTTGGTTAATATTGTCGGGACAATTTACCCTATTTTTTATAGGGTCGGGAATTATATCAATATTAATTACTGTTTTTATTGATAAAAAATTATTATTCAATTCTCCATTATTAATAGGGTTTAAGCTGAGCTGGTTAATATATGCTTTTCAATTATTTAAAGAAATGCTGCTATCAACTTTTAAAGTTATGAGAATTATTTGGTGTGATCCTAAAAATGTAGAGCCAAGTTATGGATATATTAGAGTTCAATCTCCAGATAAGTTAAGCCAGTTGATTCAAGCTAGCAGTATTACTCTAACCCCTGGAACTATGACCTTAAAATTAAGTGAGAAAGAAATTTTTATTCATGCTCTTGATAAAGAAATGATAAAAGAACTGCAGCAAGAAAATCTGAAAGTTCCAACTTGAAGGAGAGTTAATGTTAATTGCATTAGGATTATTATTAATATGTATTTTTATAATGCTGTTAGGTGTTTTAAAAGCTAAGAATATGCCTGAAAGGATTATGTCCTTAAATTGTTTAACTAATTATGTGGTGGTGCTTTTATGTTTGATGAGCTTAGATGAGGGAAGAGATAGTTTTATTGATATAGCATATATTTATATATTATTAGGTTTCTTAATGAATTTAGGATTAAATTTATTAAAAAAGAGTGGAGATAATTTGTGATCCAAATTATTAGTTATTTTCTTATATTTTTAGGATTATTAATGATAATTACGGCGGTGATTGGTTGTAATAGATTGCCTGATTTTTTTACTAAAATGCATGCAGCCACTGTGGGTGATGCTGTGGGCTGTCCTTTAGTCTTAATGGGTATTGCTTTGCAAGCAAACTCTCTATTAATCTCGTTTAAAATAGTAGTTCTAGCTCTAATTTTAATCATAATAAATCCTGTTGCTAGTTATATCTTAAATCAAATAGCTCTTAAAAATGATTTACCTTTAGATTTAAAAAAAGGTGAAGAAGATGTTTGAAATAACTTTTCTGTTATATCCTATTTTATTCTTAAGTTTACTAGTGGTGATTTTTCTAATTAAAGCAAATAATATTATTGATGTAATTTTATTAAATAGCGCATTTAGTTTATTTACGGTGGTGATGTATTTAATTCTTGATGCTCCTGATGTTGCAATGACTGAGGTTGCGGTTAGTGTTTTAGTTTCAGTATTTGCGGCCTTGGCCATAAAATCTATATATAAGAATTATTATCAATTTGAAGAGAAATTCAATCCTATTTTATTTTTATTAATGATGATT
Source organism: Rickettsiales bacterium (assembly GCA_049653745.1). Classification (GTDB taxonomy): domain Bacteria; phylum Pseudomonadota; class Alphaproteobacteria; order Rickettsiales; family CANDYO01; genus CANDYO01. The sequence continues at coordinate 78,636 of JBASGW010000079.1, read as the reverse complement.
TTTGCTGGAATTTTTATTTATGCTTGTATGGATATGCCAGAGTTTGATAAGCCTGTTATTAATAGTATATATTTTAAAAATAATAAAGAAGATGTAGGTGTTTCTTCGGTAGTTACTGCTATCCTTGCAGGGTATAGAGGCTATGACACTTTATTAGAAACTATTGTAATTTTACTTGGAGGAGTATCAATTTTGTTAGTAAGTGAGCAAAATAAATTACCAGATCCACAAGAAAAGGATAACTTAGTTTCAACTATGTCTAGATTAATTATTCCTGTGATAGTTCTTTTTGCTCTATATTTACAATTTCATGGGGAAGTATCTCCAGGAGGAGGGTTTCAGGCAGGAGTGCTCTGTGGGGCCGCGTTTATAATTTATGCTCTTAGTGATCCAAATTTCCTAAATACTAGTTTTTTTAATAAGTTAAAAAATATTGCAGTTTTAGGGGCAGGGATTTATCTAGTTATTGGAGCTATCAGTTTAGTTAGTAATTTAGAGTTCTTAAATTATAATATTTTTTCTGATAATAAATTACTTGCACAAAAATTAGGAATTATTTTAGTAGAGATAGGAGTTGGAATAACCGTTGGTGCTGTTATGTTATTAATTTATTGTTGTTTAGCGTTAGAGGGTTATGTTTTTAATAAATATAAATTATAGCTTTTCAATATTATTATTTTTTCTAGGTCTTTATATAGTGTTAGCAAGTAAAGATTTAGTAAAAAAACTATTTGGCCTTAGCTTATTCCAAACCGCAGTATTATGGTTTTTTATTAGTATTGGAAAGATGCATAATGGTAAGCCGCCAATCTGTTTAGAAGCTGATTGTTTAGACGTTTATTCCAATCCTTTGCCTCATGTTCTAATGCTTACTGCTATAGTAGTTGGTGTGGCTACTTTTGCTTTAGGTTTAGCTTTAGTGATTAAAATTAAATCGCAGCAGAATCAGTAAAATCTACTCCACATACTTGGTTATCTGGATTTAGTTCAGTGTTAAGGTAATTTAAAATAATAATTCCGCTCTCATAAGCTTGAGTTGCGTTCAAATTAGCTAAAAATGGTTCATACAGAATTATTTCATTCATGCCAGGAAATGCTTGAGATGATACAGGTAGATAAACTAAAGCTATGGCAGCATGAACATAATGAGCTACTTCAACTCCGATTAATAATTCATTATATGATTCATTGGGCACTTTTGAAAAGCTTGATATATTCATATCTAGCAGTTTCCCACTTTTATATTCTTCATGCAATTTTTGAGAAATTGGCTCGCTGGCACTAGCTAAACTTTCAGAAATAATAATTGAATGATAATTAAACCCTAAGCTTTCAGCTGTAATTCCTCTTATAAATCCTGAGGCAGCTGTTTGATTGGATATGATGGTTTGAATTGTATAGCCAGTGATTCGCGCTAAAGGGGCGCAATAATTTTGATAAGGCCCACAAAGAATAGGAGAGAGCTCTGATCCAATATTGCTCACAAGACCCATGACAAATAGTGACTTATAAAGATCAATAATTATTGGTTCTGAACCAGGAGTTATTTTATTATCTTCAGATCCATGATAGCCTATAAAAAATGGTATATTGATCAAGCCAAATCCAAGAATTGCTTTTTTTGTGCCGGTTATTAAAGCAGGAGTTATTACTTTTATTCCATGGTATAAGTTTGGTAGAAGGCTTTTATAGTGGAATGAATAAGGGGTTGAAGACATTATAATTCCAATCTTTATTTTTTGAGTTTTCTAGCAGATATAGATCATCAATACAAGGAGTTTTTATTAAAATAATGATATCTCATATATTAAAAAATATGTTTAAAACTAAATGATGGTGGTTTTATAAAAGATCATTTTAATATATCTCATGATAATTTTAAAGATGTATGCCTAATTCTAAGATGGCGATAATAATTCTTTGAAGAGTTATTATAGATAGAAATTATAAAATTTTAGTAGGGTTATAAGGATATCTCTTTATCATTATTAAAAATTTTGTTTTATTAATTTTTGCGCTTCTTTTAAAACATATTTTGGATCTAATCCTGCGTAGTCGCATACCTTGCAAAAATCTTTATCTTCATCAATAAACCATTTTTTAGCTTGTTTTCTAGAAGTTCTATATCTTTTATTAGAAGGGGGTAACCTTAAATCTTCGAGCGCTTGATATATAACTGCTTTCCATAATTCATTTTCTTTAGATTTAAAATTAGGGGTTTCTTGTTCTTCTGTTTCTATGTTTAAAATACTTAAATTCATTGTTTTTTCATCACTAATTAATTAATATATTAACTATATATAATATAATTACGCTAGAGTCAATCCCTTTTCGTATAATTATGCGCTTATAAGTTAAGAAATTTGTGTTATAATACGATTATGGATAAAGATATAATAATTATAAATAAGCAAAGAGAACATTTTAAAAGCTTTATGCAGCAACATAAGCTTAAGGCATTTCCTTGGGCTAAGAAGGCGGGGGTATCTGAGTCAACTATTAGAAATTATTTAAAGGGGCTCAATCAATCTTTAACCAGTTTAGTTTTAGAGAAACTTGCCAGCTGTATAAATTTTAGTATCAGTGATCTAATTTGTAAAAATAATAGCAATCAGGATATTGATGTTTCAATTGAAAATATTAATAGTTTGGATCGTAATCTCTTAATAGAATCTTATCTTAAAACTGAGGAATTGATTGCTCAATCAGAGTCTAAACTTTCACCCTTAAAAAAGGCTCATATTTTGCTTGCTTGGTATGACGTTGCTAAAATTTTAAAAGATGAAAACAAAGAATTCGGGGAATTAAAAGCTGAAGAACTTTCAGAAGAAATTACATCTCATAAAAAGACAAGTAACCTTTAAGTATTATTTTTTTATTTGCGCTAGCTTGTTATTTAGTTTACTTTGTCTTTAGATGGTTGGAGTAATCGCTCTTTAAGTAAAAATTAAAGGGAGGAAAGTCCGGACTCCACAGGAAAATAGTGCTAGATAACGTCTAGCGGGGCTATTTTAGCTTTAGGGAAAGTGCCGCAGAAAATATACCGCCTTTTTATTAAGGTAAGGGTGAAATGGTGTGGTAAGAGCGCACCGCAGGATAGGTGACTATTCCTGGCATGGTAAACCCCACTAGGAGCAAGACCAAGTAGAAGCAAATTTTTAAAGCATTCCTGCTTTATCTATATTTATATAGAGAATTGCTTGGGTAGGTCGCTTGAGGTTAATGGTGACATTAATCCCAGATAAATGATTACTAAGGGATTTTATCTCGAACAAAATCCGGCTTATACAACCATCTAATAATTTCTATTACAAATAAGTAACTCCATAAAATAATGAAAAATACCTACGAGTAGTAAAAATAATATTCATGTTTTAAGTCTCGCAGTAATAATTGATCAAGAACATATTCTACTTTGTAAAACTCTTGATCTTGAGGTAAATTTTATTTTTTACCTGGAGCTCATGTAGAGCATGGAGAATCTCTAGAAAGATCTCTTATACGTGAATTAGTTGAATAAGCTGGCAGCAAATGTAATATTAAAAGATTTTTAGGTTGTCTTGAATATAGCTTTGAACTCGGCGCTAACAGTATATGCCATAATCATGAATATAACTTTATTTTTGAAGTTGAATCAAAAACTTTAAAGCTTCAAAATAAAATTCCTCAACTTGAAAAACAACTAGAGCTAATTTGGATGCCTATTCTTAAAATAGCTACGTTTGACCTAAGAGCAGAGCCATTGAATAATCTTATTTTAGAATGGCTAAATAAACCTTCAAATAATTACATTTATAGCAAAATGATATAGATTTGATTTCTCAAGGTGTTCTTCTTGAGGATTCTTTCCTCATTCCCATATTTTGGAATTTTGTACTCTGATTTGAGTCAAAACTATCAGTTCTTTTTCTCTTTTCTCCAGCTTCAATATTTTCACCTTTATCGGTAATAGATCCTTGATTGGTACTTAAGTTATTAATAAAATTATTTGATAAGATTAGAATTCTGTTTTGTAGTTCTTCTGGCTTTGAACTTACTAGATAACCTAATTTCTTTGGATCTTGTCTAATAAATTCAAGCGCTTTTTCATCGGCATTGATCTTATTTAAGTTAGCTGTAAAATCAGCAAATGTACGTCCATTTTCTAGTGCATCTTTTAGAAATATAATATTGTTTGGAATATCTAGTAATTTTTTTAAGTTCCCTGAAGCCTTTAACATTTTATCTATTCCATCTATCTCTTCTGGAGTTGTATTCATCTTGGAATCTCTAAAATAGCTCGTTACTGAATTGAGTTCAGTTTTAGGGATAAGATTAATAAGATCATTTATTGGATTGAGTTTTAAATCGCCATTTTTAGGATAAGTAATTTCGTTAACTGAATCTCTTAATTCTGGAAACAATCCATTAAAAGCCTTACTATGATCAAGTGCTGTGTTTAAAACATAGGACTTAAATTTTTTGCTTATAACTGGTAAATTAAGGTCTTTTAAGCTGTGCAATTCTTCTTCTAAACTTCTATTACCTAAAATATTTATAATGGCCTGTTTTTCTTCTTTACTTATTAGATTTTCTAAATTTTTAATATCTGCATAAAGAACAATCTCTAATGCAGTTTCTAAAAATTTTTTATTTCTATTTAAGTGTTTTCTTATTAAATTACGGTTATCTTTGCTAATCTCCTTAATAAAAGTATCATCAAAGTCAAGGACATATTTATTTTGCTCTAGAGATTGAACAATAGCACTATATCCTGTATCACTAATATTATTATAACTAAGGTTTAAGCTATTAATAGACTTATTCACTTTTAAAGTTTCAGCTATTGCTTTGGCTCCTTCGTCACTAATCTTATTACTGCCAAGATTTAAGTGAGTAATAGACTTATGTACTTTTAAAGCTTGAGCTATTGCTTTGGCTCCTCTATCACTAATATTATTGTTATGAAGATCTAAGCTAGTGATAGAGCCGTTTATTTCTAAAGCTTTGAGCAAATCGATAACAGCTTTATCCGTGATGTTGTTTCTTTTAAGATCTAAGGTATTAATAGATCTGTTTACTTTTAAAGCTTCGGCTATTGCTTTAGCGCCTTCATCGCCAATATTTGCTGGCCTCCCATCGCCATTGCCTTCTGGTTCGCTAAATCTTAGAACAGTAAGAATTTTATTGTTAATTAGAGCTTGGGCAAGGTTTTGAACGCTTTCATCATCTATCTCTTCAAACGTAACATTAATATAATTTGGGCTATTATTAGCTATTGCAGCAATAACCTTATCTAAGTCTAATTGTTCTTCTGTGTCTTTATTAATTACAAAATCATCATCCTCGTTACGATAGATTAACGTAATGTTAGCATTTATATCTAAATTTAGTTGTTTATTTACTTTTGATGCTTGTGTTAAAGCCTGAGTACCATCAACAGAAATATTATTATTACTAATCTCTAAATTAGTAATAGTATTATTTAACTCCACGAATCTAGCTATAGCTTTAGCCCCCATATCGCGGATTTTATTATTCTTAAGGTCTAAAATAGTAATGGATTGATGTGCAATTAAGGCTTCAGCTAAGGCTTTAGCTCCATTATCATCAATATCATTACCTTGAAGATCTAATTTAACAACATATTTATTTTTCTTTAATGCGTTAGCAAGGTTTTGTACTGACTCTTGATCTAAATTTGTGAATTTAATATTAGAGTATTTGGGATCATTACTTTCTATTGCTGCTAGAGTTTCAGCCATCTCTTTTTTATTGCAAGCGTTCAAAGTTATTAGCATATTAATTTATCCTCAACTAAGATATTCACATTTAATCTAAATAAAATTCAGTAAAACTATAATAAAGATATTTTTATTCGTGAGCGAGAAAATTTTTAATGATTTTAACAAAAGAGGTGTATTTTAAAAATTTATATAAATATTTTTTTATAAAATTTAGGTTTAGAATTTATTGTTATCCTTATCGCACCTTATTAAATTTAAGGTGGATAGGGATAACAAAATCTACTTAACTATAGCAGCCTGTGCAGCGGCAATTATGGAAACGGGAACTCTAAATGGTGAGCAAGAAACATAATCCAAGCCAATTTTATGGAAAAATTGAATTGAATCTGGGTCTCCCCCATGCTCTCCACAAATACCAATTTTTAAGTTTGGTTTGGTGCTTCTTCCACGTTCAATAGCAATCTTTAGTAACTCACCAACCCCATCTTGATCTATAGAAACAAAAGGATCTGTTTTAATAATGCCTTTTTCTTGATATTCACTTAAGAAAATAGCTGCATCATCACGAGAAACTCCTAAAGCAGTTTGGGTTAAATCATTGGTGCCAAAACTAAAGAAATCTGCTTGCTTAGCAATATATCCAGCGCGAAGAGCCGCTCTTGGAAGTTCAATCATAGTGCCAACATCGTATTTTAAAGTTATATCATATCTTTCCATAGTTTCTTGAGCAACTTCATCAACAATTTTCTTCATCAACTCAAATTCTTGAAGATCAAATACTAATGGAATCATAATTTCAACAACACAGGTACCAGGGGTGGCTTTTTCAAGTTTAACCATCGACTCAAATACTGCTCTTGCTTGCATTTCATAAATTTCTGGATAAGTGACGCCCAACCTGCAGCCACGATGACCTAGCATTGGGTTATGTTCTTTAAGTTGCAGCGCTCTAGACTTAAGTGCGTCCGTAGAAATATCGAATATTTTTGCTAATTCTTTTATATCTTGTTCATTGTGAGGTAAAAACTCATGCAATGGTGGATCTAAAAATCTAATAGTAACGGGAAGTCCATGCATCACTTGAAAAATTTCTGTAAAATCTTTTGTCTGGAGAGGAAGTAATTTATTTAAGGCGCTGCATCTTTGCTCTTTTGTGTTAGCTAGAATCATTTCTCTCATAATATTGATACGATCGGATTCAAAAAACATATGCTCGGTCCTGCAAAGCCCAATTCCTTCTGCGCCAAAACCTCTTGCCACTTCGCTGTCTAACTTTGTTTCAGCATTAGATCTAATTTTAAGGCGACGAATTTGGTTAGACCATGACATAATTTGGCTAAATTCACTAAATATTTCTGGCTTAATCATAGAAACCTCGCCTAGAATTACTTCACCATTACTTCCATTTAAAGTGATTATATCTCCTTCTTGTACCTTTATTCCGTTAGAAATAAAATAATTATTTTTATAATCAATCATAAGATCTTTAGTGCCACATACGCATGGCTTACCCATCCCTCTTGCCACCACCGCTGCGTGTGAAGTCATGCCTCCACGGCTGGTTAAGATTCCTTCTGCTGCATGCATACCGTGAATATCTTCAGGGCTAGTTTCAATTCTAACTAAAATTACTTTTGTTTTTCCTGCTAATTCTTCTGCTTTTTCTGAAGAAAATACTACTTTCCCAGTTGCTGCTCCAGGAGATGCAGGTAGACCACTAGTTATAACTTGATATTTTGCATTTTCATCTATAGTTGGGTGAAGTAACTTATCTATTGCTTTTACATCAATTCTTAAGATTGCTTCTTCTTTACTAATTATTCCTTCTTTAACCAAATCTACGGCTATAACGATAGCCGCCTTAGCAGTTCTCTTTGCTGACCTAGTCTGTAATAACCATAATTTACCTTCTTGAATAGTAAATTCAATATCTTGTACATCTTTATAATGCTGTTCTAATTTATTACAAACCTCAACCAATTCTTGATAAAGTTCTGGCATCACTTCTTCCATAGCAAGAAGATTAGACCCCGACTGTTGCTTACCTAAAATGCTAACATTTTGTGGAGTGCGAATGCCAGCCACTACATCTTCGCCTTGGGCATTTACTAAATATTCGCCATAAATATCTTTAAATCCATCGGTTGGATTTCGAGTGAATACAACTCCAGTAGCTGAGGTTTGACCTCTATTACCAAATACCATTGCTTGGATGTTAACTGCAGTTCCTAGATCTGCAGATATATTATTAATTTTACGATAAGTGATAGCTCTATTGCTCATCCATGAATCAAAAACAGCATCTATAGAGCACCAAAGCTGTTGATGAGGATCTTGGGGGAATTCAGCTCCAGTCTCAGATTCAACTAGATCTTTGAAAGCTTCAACTATTTCTTTAAGAGCTTGTTCAGTTAGATCTGTATCTTGAGAGACATTTAAATCTTGTTTTTTCCATTGAATTATTTCTTCAAATAAATAATGGTCTAGTTTTAATACCACGCTAGAATACATTTGGATAAAGCGTCTATAACTATCGTAGGCAAAGCAAGGATTGTTGCTTTGTGTTGCAAGTCCAATAACTGTTTTATCATTCAGACCTAAATTTAAAATAGTATCCATCATTCCAGGCATAGAAAATTTCGCCCCTGAACGGACTGAGACTAATAATGGATTATTTGGATCTCCAAATTTATGTCCTAAAAATAGCTCTATTTCGTTTAAAGCTAAATTAACTTGAGTAATTAAATAATCGGGTAATTGTTTATTATTTTTATAGTAATAATTACATACATCAGTGGTTATAGTAAAGCCTGGAGGCACAGCAATTCCTAGGTTGCATATTTCTGCTAGGTTGGCGCCTTTGCCACCAAGCAAATCTTTCATTTGGCTGTTGCCTTCGTTAATTCTTAATCCAAATTGATATACTAGTTTTTCCATCTATTTACTCACCAGTCCTATATTTCCTCTATTAGATTAAAATCTGCTATTTTTTTACTTAAGCAAGAAATATTATATAATAGATTTAATCTATTTTGTTTTAATTCTAAATTGCTGTCATTAACTAAAACTTCATCAAAAAATTGATTTATATTATCAACAAGCTGTAAAAGTCCTTCTAAAGAAGGTGGAGTGATTAAAGCTTTATCATATAAAGCTTGTTCCACTGGCTTTAGCAGTTCTATCTTTATTTCTAAATGTGGCTTTGAATTAGCTAGGATATTTAATATTCTTTTTATTGCAAATAATAGTTTTTTAGAATCTTCGCTCTCCATAAATTTTTGCAGTTGAGATAGCTTTTCTATAGAATAATTAATATTATCGCTATTGGTTGCTAAAGATGCCATAATTAAATCGTGGCGGAAGCCTTCAGCTTTAAGATAATATTTTAGTCGATCATTAAAAAAATCAGTAATTTCGCTGTTAATTGCGGAGCTAACTTCTAAATTATAGTTGCTGATGGCTGTTTCTAGTAGGCTGCTTAAAGATAAGTCTAATTGATGATATTTTATTAATTTGATAATTCCTAGAGCTGCTCTTCTCAGAGCAAAAGGATCTTTAGAGCTGGTGGGTTTTTCTCCTGCAATCCATAATCCTACAATCGAATCAAGTTTATCGCTTATAGCAATTATTGCGCCTAAAAGTGAAATATTGCCTTTATCTTCATTATCTATAGGGCGATAATGTTCTTCTATTGCTAGTGCAACTTCTTTTTCTTCGCCAGCTTGTTGAGCGTAATATTTTCCTATAGTTCCTTGAAGTTCAGGAAATTCTCCTACCATTTCACTAACTAAATCAGTTTTTGAAAGTAATGCTGCTTTTTTTACTAATATTTGGTTTGTAAATTTAATTTTACTCGAAATAAATTCAGCTAAAGCAATTACTCTGTTCGTTTTATCAAACATGTTGCCTAATTTATTATGGAAAGTCATTTTTGCTAGTTTAGCTAAATTTTGGCTATGAGGAGTTTTTAAATCTTGCTCCCAGAAGAATTTTGCATCAGAAAATCTTGCTTTTAAGACTTTCTCATTACCAGCTATAATTGATAAATCATTTTGTAACTTAATATTAGCAACAAAAATAAAATAAGGTGAGATATTTCCATTATTATCTTCTAGGTAAAAGTAACGTTGATGATTTTTCATAGCGCTTACTAATACTTCTTTTGGCAGCTCCATAAATTGTGGTTCTATGGTGCCTAATAATATATTAGGATATTCAACTAAGCCCACCACTTCATTGAGTAAGTTGGTTTCTAAAATAACATTTAGTCCTTTTTCTTTAGCTAATTCCTGAGCTTTGCTAACTATTATTTTTTTGCGCTCTTCGCTTGACAATAAAACAAAAGCTTTTTCCATTTTATTTTTATAATCAACAAATGAATTAATTTCTAATTTATCTGGCGCCATGAACCTATGGCCAAAACTATAATTATTTGCCTGAAGTGATGCAAATTCTACGGGCAAAATATTATTAGCAAATAAACATAAAATATTGCGCAATGGGCGCACCCATCTGCTTCTATCTTCTCCTGATAGGCGCATGGACTTGGGCCACGTAAAGGAAACTAGAATTTGTTCTATTATATTTTGTAAGACAGAAGAAGTTGGCTTGGCAGCTTCTAATTTATTAGCATAGAAGCATCCGTCAATTATGGATAATTCTTCTTTTTTGAGCCCTACTGAACGTAAAAACCCTTCAATTGCTTCATGTTTTGCGTCAATTTTAGGGCCCTTTTTTTCTATTATTTGTTCTGGTAGCTGGCTAGGAATGTTACTAACATATAATGTGATTCTTCTAGGGGTTACAAAGAATTTAGCATCAGAATATTCAATTTTTAGTTTTTGTAATTCTTTCAGTAAAGTTTCCAATAAGCTCTCAGCAGCTTTAACTTGCATTCTAGCCGGAATTTCTTCAGAAAGGAGTTCAAGTAATAGTTCATTCATTGGCTTTCTATCCATTTTTTACAGCATTCTTTTACTAAGCTTCTCACTTTTATCATATAAGAAGCTCGCTCAGTTACATTTAAAACTCCCCTAGCATCAAGTAAATTAAAGCTATGCCCTGCTTTAAGAGCTTGATGATAAGCCATTAATGGTAAGTTTTTCTCTAGCATGTTTTTGCATTCGGTTGCGGCATCAACAAAGCTGCGCAGCAAAATTTCAATATCTGCATATTCTAAAGAATAAGCAGAAGCTTCTTTCTCATGTTGTAGAAATAGATCGCCATAATAGATTTGCTCTTCAGGATTTTTAGGATTATTCCATCTAATTTTAGTAAAATGATTTACATCTTGAGTATACATTGCTAGTCGTTCTAAGCCATAAGTTAATTCAGCTGGAACTAATTCACATTCAATGTCACCAATTTGTTGCATATAGGTGAATTGTAAAACTTCCATTCCATCGCACCAAACTTCCCAACCAAGGCCCCATGCTCCTATGGTTGGGTTTTCCCAATCATCTTCAACAAATCTAATATCATGCTTGTTATAGTCAATTCCAATTGCTTTAAGGCTGTTTAAACATAATTCTTGAACATTTTCTGGAGCGGGTTTAAGCAAAACCTGAAATTGATAATAATGAGATAAGCGATTGGGATTTTCTCCATAGCGACTATCTTTAGGCCTTCTTGAGGGTTGAGCATAAGCAAATTTAAGCGGTTTAGGCCCTAAAGCTCTAAGAGCCGTGGCTGTGTGCAGGGTTCCCGCGCCAACTTCGCTATCATAAGGCTGTAATATAGCGCAGCCATAATCAGACCAAAATTTTTGTAAACAAAAGATGATTTCTTGAAATGAAAGGCTCTGCATTATTTTTATATTAACCAGCTAACTGCATTAAAAACTTCGTCTAAGATACAAAATTATAGATGTATTTGCAAGAGAACTCTGGGTTAACCGATTATTTATTATAATATTTTATAGTTATTATATTTTTTATTGACCTAAGATAAAAATGATGTATAAGTATAAACTATAAGTTATGGGGATGTAGCTCAGTTGGTAGAGCACTTGCCTTGCACGCATGTTGTCAGCGGTTCGATTCCGCTCATCTCCACCATTTCTTTAAAATTTTCTCTTTATTTTCATTTTATTGCCAACTAATTCCAAATTAAACTCCTCATTAGTCTCATTAAATTTAGTAATCTCTGTTGAATCCACGGCGCAGCTAAATATTTCTTCACTGCCAAAATAATTATATAGACTCTGAATTGAGCCCAAATCTTGCCAACTAAAATTAATATCAATAAAATTAACTATACTAGAGCGTTCGGAGATCATTTTATCTATGGGCAGTTTGCTATATTCGATGTTGATATTATTCTCATAATGTTGATTTAAATTTATGGTAGGGAGATCGGGATAAAATTTACAAAATTCTTGATATAAAATAGATGGTTTTGCTAGATATATTCCTAGATTTTTATAAATATTATTATAATTTTGTTTCAATTCTTTTATTTTATGAACATCGGGTTTTTCTATGAATTCTTGTAATGCAAAGTAATTTTTACTCAAGATTTTTTTAGGAGCTAAATAGCCAAAATTTGAGCAGAGGGTTTGCGTTTCTTCGGCAAATAGATTTATTTTATCCTGGTCAATCTGATATATAACATCTTGGAAAAAATTTGTTGGTTCTGCAATCATGTGATCGGTAGGAAAAAAATAAGTTATTTGATCGTTATTTTGTTGCATAAATAATAGACAGCTTAAATATGAAGCTATTCCTGTATTATTGCTTGTTTCTTCGTAAATAATATATAATTGAGTAATGTCTAAATTTACGTCTGTCAATTGTTGAGCTAATAAATTTTTATAAGTTAGATTGGTAACGATAATTATTTTGTTTAGATGAGTAATTTTTATGGCTTTAAGCAATGCCACTTGGAAGCTTGAGAGGTTTATTTTAGGTAAAGTAATAAATTGCTTAGGGTGAGTTTTTATGCTTAAAGGCCACAGCCTTGAACCTTTGCCGCCTGCTAGTAATACTATATTTGGGCTTTGTTGTATCAAAGTAACCTAATGCAATTAGTTATTAATAATATTCATAAGATATAGCATAAATTTTTTAAAGTAACAAAAAGTTAAAGAAAAATATTGACTTTTTCTAAAATCGAAGGCTTAATGACTGCAATGTTATTTGGAGATATTGAAATGAAAATCGTTAACTCACTAAAGAGTGCTAAAAAAAGAGATAAAGATTGTTTTGTGGTTAATCGTCGTGGCCGCAAATTTGTATTGCACAAAAAAAATAAGCGTTTAAAAGCTCGCCAAGGCTAGTTTTTAGCGGAACTTAACTAACATTAAAGCCCCTATCTTTTCAAGATAAAGGGTTTTTTTTTATTTCTTACCTATTAAAATAATATAAACTACTAAATTTTTGTAAGAATGAAAACCTTGGGTTATTTTTTCTAATCATAGATTGCTATCTCTCCCCATGCTTGAAGAGTGTGGAGGTGAGTTTCTTGGAAGGCTAGAGGATGGGCGAGAAGAATTTCTTTCAAGGTATGATCGGTAAGGTGTTGATGCTGTTTTTTCATTGGATGTAGATGTTCTATCTGTTGAGATTGATGAATCTCTACTCGTCATTGAGCCACCCCGCTGTGAATTTTTATTTTTATTTTGTGGAGCTGGAGCACCGTGCTTTTTAAGGGTGCTGAGCTCTACTTCATGTGTTTTAGATGGGATTTGAAGAGTAGGTTTTTGCCATATTTTGGTTGGGTTGTGGTCTGGATCTCCAGGCTGTGGTAAGCCGCCACTGATAACTCTGGCTGCAGCTCTCATTGTGGGAACAATCCCTATTTTATCTTCTCCTGTAACTCCATTATATACTCCTTCTGCCATTAATGTTGCGCCAAGAGCAAAAGGTGTGGCCATTAGTGCGCCCGCTACAAATGCTTTAGCGCCAACTGATCTAAGATTTTGGCTTCTTTCTGACCATTTTGCTTTGGTTTCAGGAGATGATGAAATCATAGACATTCCTTTAGCGCAAGCTGAACCAACAAAGCAAGCTGCGCTTACAGCAAGCGGAGCTATACTGGCAACATGCAGCACGGGTGTAAGCGCCAAAGCTATCATTCCTGCAAAGAATTTGCCTATTCCTTTTGCGCGAACTGTATTCGGAGTTTTTTCTTCGTCTTTTGAAGGGCTTGAAGCTGTGTGATCTAATTGCTCTTGTTTTTGCCTTAGTGCGGCTTCCCTTAATGCGGCTTCTTTTAAAAGCTTTTCAAGTCTCTCTATTTCTTTTTCTTTAGCTAATAATTTAGCTAATTCTCCGGCATCCATTTTTCTTAAGATTCCTATATTATTTGATTTTATCTATAGAATATAAGAATAATGTTAATCAATAGTTAATGTTCTTAAAATTTTGAATTTATTCAAAAGATCAATAAAATTCTTAAGTAATATTGCTTGATATTTGTGAAGTGCGGGCTTAGAATGAAGAATCATTTTTTTTCACATTTAAACGAGGTAATTTATGTCTGTTCTAGTTGGTAAAGCCGCTCCTAATTTTATTGCTAATGCAGTGATGCCTAATAACGATATAAATAATAATTTTGATTTATATAAATATTTAAACGGAGATGTTGGTGTAGTTTTCTTCTATCCTTTAGATTTTACCTTTGTTTGCCCTACAGAAATTATAGCATTTAATCATCGCTTGGGTGAATTTTCATCAAGACATGTTAAAGTGGTGGCCGTTAGTGTTGATTCACATTTTTCTCATCACGCATGGAAACAGCTTCCTACAAATCGTGGAGGAATTGGTAATATTCAAATGCCTATGGTTTCAGATTTAAATAAATCTATTACTAGAGATTATGGAATATTGTTTAATGATAACATAGCATTAAGAGGCTCTTTCTTAATTGATAAAAATGGAATTGTTAGGCATCAGGTAGTGAATGATTTTCCTCTTGGGCGCAATGTTGATGAGATGCTTCGCATGGTTGATGCTTTAAATCATAATGAAGAATTTGGAGAAGTTTGTCCAGCTGGTTGGACAAAAGGTGAAGAAGCTATGAAGCCAAATGCAGAAGGAATTTCTGACTATTTAACTTCAAATGTAGATAAGTTATAATTATTATGGTTAAGAGCAATCATTATAAAGTTGTTATTATTGGTTCTGGTCCTGCGGGATACACGGCGGCAATATATGCGGCTAGGTCTGCATTTAATCCCCTGTTAATTACAGGATCTCAACCAGGTGGGCAGCTTTCTATTACTACTGATGTAGAAAATTATCCTGGGTTTGCGGAATCAATTCAAGGCCCTTGGTTAATGGAGCAGATGGCTGAGCAAGCAGCTAATGTAGGGACCGAGATTATTCATGATTATGTTGCTCAAGTTGACTTGAAAAGCAAGCCATTTTCAATGGTTACTGAATCGGGAGTAAGCTATACAGCGGATAGTGTAATTATTGCGACCGGTGCGCAAGCAAAATGGATGGGATTAGCAAATGAAGCCAAATTCCAAGGGTTCGGGGTTTCTGGCTGTGCAACTTGTGATGGGTTTTTCTTCCGTAATAAAAAAGTTATTGTTATTGGTGGTGGTAATAGTGCTGTTGAAGAAGCTTTGCATCTAACTCACCATGCTAGTGAAGTGATTCTAATCCATCGTCGCGATCAATTAAGAGCTGAAAAAATTCTTCAAGAAAGGCTTTTTAAACATCCTAAAGTTAAGGTTATTTGGAATACTGTTGTAGAAGATATTTTAGGCAGTGATGCTCCTAAATTAGTAACTGGTGTTAAGCTTAAAAATATATTAACTGACGAATCTTATCAAATGGATATTGATGGAGTTTTTATTGCAATTGGTCATAGCCCCAATACTTCTATAGTTGATGGCCAGCTTGAATTAGACAGTGAGGGATATATTATTACTAAACCTAACAGTACTCAAACAAATATTCCTGGAGTTTTTGCTTGTGGAGATGTTCAAGATAAAATTTATAGACAGGCAGTGACAGCAGCGGGTACGGGATGTATGGCGGCTTTAGAAGCTGGGAAATTTATAGATAATCTTTAAAGTTATTTTTAGATCCTAGGTTTTATGCTAGTTGAGATCGTAAGAGAAGACCTAGTATATAAAAGATATGCCTATAATATTAGGTTAAATCTCATTCTGCTTGATCTTGTTATCCATGTGATATTTCTCAATTCTTATATCATATTTAATTTGAGGAATGATATTATGGGTGCTGTAGAGATGATATATTGTGAGTGGTGATGATTTTATCAAAAAGAATTTCACTAAAAATATTGGAATATTTATTATCTCAATTAGAAAAACTCAATCTATTTCCGGTTATAGGAATTGAACTAGAGTTTTATTTACTTCCTCTGGATATTCATCAGCATGATAAAATATGGAAAGCTCCAAATTTAGAGCTGAATTTTCCTTTAGAGTTAGAAAAAGGGGATAATCAATTTGAATTTAAGCTTGAGTATAATCAAAATATTGTTGACCAACTAACAAAGATTGAAGAGATGAAACAATCTCTAATTAATAAAGCTAAAATAGAAAAAGTAGAAGTAAGCTTTAGTGCTAAACCTTTTGCTCAGCAGCCTGGAAGTGCCTTGCATATTCATCTGCATCTAGAAAATAATTTAGGTGAGAATCTCTATATTAAACAAACAGATCAAGAAACTAGCTTGATGTTAGAATCAATAGCTGGTCTATGTTCCACTTTGAAAGAAAATATGCTTTTATTTGCGCCAACCAAAGAATCTTATTTAAGATATAGAGTTGATCATATTACTACCCCAAGTAAAATATGTTGGGGAGGAAATAATAGGAGTGCAGCAATTAGGATTCCTTTAGCAGAAAAAGAAAATAGAAGATTAGAGCATAGGGTGGCAGCGGCTAACAGTGAGCCTTTAGAAGTGATGATTGCAATATTATATGGTATTTTAAAAGGGGTGAGAGAAAAATTAACTCCACCAGAAAAAATTCATGGCAATGCATTTTTAGAGCAATATGAATATCCATATATTACTAGGGATTATGAAACGGCCCAGCAAGATTTTTATAATAGTGGTCTATTCCAAATTATAAAATCAATAACCTAGGCTCTATAGAATTTTCTCTAAGATTATATTTTTGTAGTTATTTTGTGTAAATAAAACTAAATTTTTCGAAATAGTGCCGCTATTCCTGCAAAATTTAAACTCTTATAGAAAACTTCACATAACCTAAGTAAAAAGCTTTAAAAACTAAAGCTCTTACTAATCATAGCGCTGTAAACGGTGGTTGAAGTATAAGGTGAGTCATCAATATTATAGTTCTTCTTCATTGGTTGAGCCACTTCAGATTCAATATTAATGCCATAATTTAGATTTATTCTTAACCCGGCTCCATAAGAAGATAAATGTGTTATATTGGTTCCGCTATCTTGTTTTCCAATATATCCAGTATCTCTAAAGATATATGGTTGTAAGCTTTGGAGCCATTGATTATCATCAAAATATTTATTGTATCTAATCTCGAGTGACCCTGCTAACATTTTATTGCCAACAAGTAGGGCTGAATCATAGCCTCTTCCAAAGTCTCTGCCACCCATAGCAAATTGCTCTGAGCTTGGCAAGTCTGAATCAGAGTGAGCTCCACAAATGCGTGAAAATAAACTAAAATCATGTGATAATGGTTGATCTCTTGTAAGATCTAATTGCACCCAATTAAAGTGTTTATCTGTTGTATCTGTTGGGTCTGTATAATTTTTATAGGTTCCAGATACTCCTTGAGTAGCGGTAAAGCTAGCATTATTATATGCATTTAGTTTGTCAGTTATTGAATATGATAAATTAAGGTCTGCAGAAACATAAGTATCTTTTGTATTATCTTCATTAGAATTATTGACATCAAGAGTAAAGTCTTTTGAGTATTTATAATTAGTTCCAAATTCTGCAGTTAAGTTTTGTTTTTCATCAGTGTATATAAGGTGATTTAAAGCCCCTCTAAGACTAGAATTAATTCCATTTGAGTTGGGTACCGGATCAGGATCATAACGACTTGAATTATTTTCAGAGTGAGAGGCAGTTATGGAAGCATTGGTTCCTAAGCTGTTAATTGGCTTGATGTAACCCAAAGATATGCCATATAGGCGATCAGGGTAGTTGCTAGTAAACCCAGAAAATGAAATAGCATCACTTCCTCCATCTTTTGAGTATAATTTTCCAAAAACAGAGTTTTCCATTTGTCCGGTTTCTGTGCTTCCATAGCTATCTATGCTAGTATAAATTTCTCCTTTAAGTTTACTTACTTTTAGCACTAAATCGAAAGTAGATTTATTATCGGTTTTTCTAAATTCATAATCCACATAATATCCAGGGATACGATTCATTAATGAAATATATTTTTGAATATGTTTATTGGTTATTGGTTTTTGAGAGATTATTTTATTTATATATTCATCAATTAATTTATTATCTGGGGTGTCATTAAATAGCACTACATCTCTTAGCACTCCAGGTTCAACAATAATTTTAAGAGTTCCGCTGGTTTTTAAATCCTGCTCATTGATGGTTATTTGAGAAGCAATATAACCATCTTCTTGCCAAAAATATTTAACTAAATCTTCATTTACAGCCATTAACTCTACATGACTAAGATTTTTACCTAAGTATTTTTCTTTTATATATTTTATATCTTTTTCTTCTCTTGGGGCGTTGATAACATCAAGCTGAATTTCTTTTACATGATAGCTGTTGAGTTGTCCTTTAGCCTGCGCTTGTGCCATTGAAAACAAAATAACAAAAGATAATAATAAGATATTTTTATATTTTAAATTAAGCATAAAATTTAAGCATGATTATATGTTATGTTTAAATCAGTATCATATATTCAATAAAATTCCGCAACTATTAATTCAATTTTTATTACCAAGGCTATTTCAAGTAAATTGCTAGATATTCAAATTATCACAGTTGGCCCATTCATCCCACAAATTTTCTATATAATGACCCTCAATAGGGCTTTTAATTAAGAAGTGATCATATAATTTTTTATGATAGTCAATATCATGACAAATAATATTTTCTTTATCGACAGCAAATTGAGCTCCCCACTGAAAATATATAGAGCTATCTTCATCAAATTCAGGATTGAAGTTAGTTTGAGCGAAAGAGAGCATGGAATGTTTAGAAAGAGTCGTGTCGTTCCATTTTGTATTTTGCCATTGAACGTTAGCTACTCTATTTGATTCAAATCCTAAATTATATTCTCTGCATTCAGCAATTATATGGGCGCAGGAATGAGGAGAGCCATTTATTAAGTAATCAAAATTAGGTTTATGATAAAATGGATCTCCTTGAAGGAAAATGGTTTTTTGTGCTAAAGTTTCATAATTTGTAATAACATGATAAAGGTAAGAATGGGCTTCTCTACCTATGTTTTCTAAATTTATAATTTGACAGTTATTAGGTAATATTAAGTTATCTAGACCTTTATTATAAACGGTTACTTTGTAATTTTTAAAAGCCTTGAGCCACTCAAGATCTTCGTTATATCTTGCAACAACTATTTCTACATCGTTATTATAACTTAAGTATTTTATTGGTTCATCATAGCCTTTTGTTTCAGGCCAATCACCACAAAACATATCTCCGCCAACGGTTTTAAAAGATGTTCCATTATATTCATGAGTTAATTTAGGTGGATTATTTTTATCTAATCTAGAATAACATTTTGAATCTGGTGTGAGTGACCAAGCATATTCAAAATTAAAAAGAGCTTTTGGGGGTAATAATAGATCGTTATTATTTTGTTGATCATATCCTTTATAAAATGCTATGGTTACCGCTGCAGGACCTGCTACATATATAGCTTTTTCAAATTTTGAATAAGGAAATCTTGTATATTCGGGAGAAGTTTCAGGTGAATTGATATTTCTCTCTATAATGTCTGCTTCTATATTCATTATGTGATGATTGGCAGTGGCAGCAAAAAAAGCGCTTCCTACAAAGCTATAGTTAGTATCAAATTCAGTTCCACCAATAAAATTAAATGCAAGCATGTATTTATAAAGAAGTTCTTCATTAAAAATCTCGTAATCAAAATCTCTATAAATGCCTCCGAATTCTCTGATAACCATAGATCTTAAAACATCGCTGGCCATCGAAAGTTTGCCTTTATCTAAGCCAATCAATGCTTGATTTAAATATAAATTTAATTCCGAGAATAATCTGGTATTTTTTAATTCTTGAATTAAATGAACTTCAACTCCTTCAATATCTTTAATAGATTCGGGTATGATGTTGGGGTCGTTGGTCCAAATATAGTGCTTAAAGCTTGCCTGAGTATTTAATTTTGATAGAGTGTTGATAGTTTTAGTGACTGAAGAATTCTTAATATGATTTTGGTTGTCATTGAAAGCAAAATAGATTTGATGGGTAATTGTTGGTATTTTTGGAGACTTATCATCTTTTGTATAATCATCTAGGTGTGATAATTTATTTTGGAAGTCGTTCATGAATCTAGAATGGTCCGCATCATAATCAATTCCTTCTTGCTCATAGATTGATTTAGTATGCCATTGGTAAGTTTTGATTTCTCTTTGATAATTTGATGGTTTTAAAGAATTGTTGATTAAATCTATAGTTGAAAAATATGAAAAAAAGTTGCTGGTGGTAAAATAGTCTCTGTAAATGGTCATTTTCTTCTCTGCGCTAATTTTAATAAAATATCTGCGGCCTAAACTAGCATTTATTAATAAAAATGTCAATAATTAATTAAATAATTAACTAATATTTTGATATTGTGTTTTAAAAATATCAACATCTCGTTTTTTTATGATGCCTATGTTGTTATGTTATAAGCAAGCATATAGCATATCTTGAAAAACTACTGGATCTTACTTATATCTATTGATATAGTGAATAGCAATTTTGATAGGGGTAATTTAGTAGATATTATGTTTAATATGGGACGTCATTTATTATTTTGGGTAGCTTTAATTTTCTTGCTTATAGCAGTTTACGATATGTTTGGGGGCGCGAGTCTAGGGGTTAGTAATGCGAATGTTTCTTTTTCAGAGTTTTTAAATAAAATTGATGAAGGAGCCGTGCGTGACGTAACGTTGCAGGGTAATAATGTTGAGGGTCATTTTAATGATGGTCATAAATTTGCAACTTATATGCCTAACTATCCTGATTTAGTTGAAAGATTAAAGCAGAATAATGTTCGTATAGAAGCTCTTCCATTAGATAGCAAAATGAATTCATTTCTAGGTATTTTAATTTCTTGGTTTCCTTTGCTTTTACTTGTGGGCGTATGGATTTACTTCATGCGAAATATGCAAGGAGGTGGTAAAGCAATGGGTTTTGGAAAATCTAAAGCCAAATTACTTACCGAGAAAAATGTTAAGGTTACTTTTCAAGATGTAGCAGGAATTGATGAAGCTAAAGAAGAATTATCTGAAATTGTTGATTTTCTTAAAAACTCTCAAAAATTCCAAGATGTAGGTGGTAAAATCCCTACTGGTTGTTTATTAATTGGTTCTCCAGGAACTGGAAAAACATTGCTTGCTAAGGCAATTGCTGGTGAAGCGGGCGTGCCATTTTTTACAATTTCTGGTTCAGATTTTGTAGAAATGTTTGTAGGTGTGGGTGCTAGCCGAGTAAGAGACATGTTTGAACAAGGAAAGAAAGCTGCTCCATGTATTATTTTTATTGATGAAATTGATGCTGTTGGTAGGAATCGTGGTATTGGCCTTGGTGGTGGGAATGATGAGAGAGAGCAAACTCTAAATCAATTACTTGTTGAAATGGATGGATTTGAAACTAATGAAGGTGTTATTATTATTGCGGCAACTAATAGGCCAGATGTTTTGGACCCAGCGCTTTTACGCCCTGGCAGATTTGATCGTCAAATTGTTGTTTCAGTTCCAGATATTGCAGGAAGAGAACAAGTATTAAAGGTTCATGCTAAAAAAGTGAAATTAGGTCCGGATGTAGATTTAAAAGTTATTGCAAGAGGAACTCCAGGATTTTCTGGTGCAGATTTAGCAAATTTAGTTAATGAAGCAGCTTTACTTACCGCGCGTCGTAATAAAAAGATTGTTACTATGTCTGAGTTTGAAGAGGCAAAAGATAAAGTAATGATGGGTAGTGAGCGTAAATCGCTTAAAATGTCTGATGAAGAAAAGAAACTAACTGCTTATCACGAAGGTGGTCATGCTATTGTTGGTTTTTATCAATCAGAATCTGATCCAATTCATAAAGCCACTATTATGCCAAGAGGTAGAGCCTTAGGTATGGTAATGCGTCTTCCAGAAAGAGATAAATTTTCAGTTACATTTGCAAAGCTTAAAGCTGATTTAGCTGTGGCAATGGGAGGAAGGGTAGCAGAAGAAATGATTTTTGGTTCAGAGATGGTTACTAGCGGAGCTTCTTCAGATATTATGCAAGCTACAAAAATGGCCAGAGCTATGGTGAGTGAGTGGGGAATGAGTGAAAAAATTGGTCCTGTATATCATTCCGAACAATCTGAGCAATATTTAGGTTCTAACAGCAGAACCAAAGCTAATTCTAGCGACACTTCTAATCTAATTGATAGTGAAGTTAAGAGATTAATTGAGGATGGCTATGCTCATGCTAAGGCAATTTTAGAGAAGCATCTAGATCAACTTCATAGTTTAGCAAATGCATTGCTTGAATATGAAACATTAGCTGGAGATGAAATAAAAAGCTTACTTGAAGGTAATGGTATTAGTAGAAATAAGCCAACTTCAGAACCAAAATTCAAAAAATCGTCTTTCCCTAAATCTACATCTTTTGGAGAAGGATTAGAAGGCGGAGTAGCTTAAAGATATTTGTAGTTGAATTATAATATGTAGAAGCTAATCCATCCAAGTTATTTTAATTGAGGGTCTTGAATATATGACAAGTAAAAAAACAGCAATAAACCCTACCAGAGAGCAAGATTATCCTCAATGGTATCAAGAAGTTATTAAGGCGGCAGATCTAGCAGAAAATTCGGTTGTGCGTGGTTGTATGGTGATTAAACCATGGGGCTATGCAATATGGGAATATATCCAAAAAGAGTTAGATAAACAAATCAAAGCAACTGGTCATCAAAATTTTTACTTTCCAATGTTTGTACCTTTAAGTTTTATGGCTAAAGAAGCTGAACATGTGGAAGGATTTGCTAAAGAATGTGCAATTGTAACCCACCATCGTTTAGAGCAAGATGATGAAAAAGGATTGGTTCCTGGTGGTAAATTAGAAGAGCCCCTAATCATTAGGCCAACTTCTGAAGCTATTATTGGTGAAGCTTTTTCAAGATGGATTAATTCATATCGTGATTTACCTCTTTTAGGAAATCAATGGGCTAATGTTGTGCGATGGGAAATGCGCCCAAGAATATTTTTAAGAACCTCTGAATTTTTATGGCAAGAGGGGCACACTGCCCATTCAACTAAAGAAGAGGCAATTGAAGAATCTGAAAAAATGCTAGAAGTATATCGAGATTTATCTGAAAACTGGCTAGCTATGCCGGTAATTCTTGGTGAAAAAACTGCTAATGAAAAATTCCCAGGAGCCGATGTTACTTACACTATAGAAGCTCTAATGCAAGATAAAAAGGCTCTGCAAGCTGGAACTTCACATTTTTTAGGGCAGCATTTTGCTAAGGCATTTAATATTAAATTCTTATCTAAAGATGGTGTAGAAGAGCATGTGTGGACAACTTCTTGGGGAGTTTCTACTAGATTAATAGGTGGCTTAATTATGACTCATAGTGATGATGATGGTTTGGTGTTGCCTCCTAAAATTGCTCCAATTCAGATTGTTATCATTCCTTTAATTCACAAAAAAGAAGATGAAAAAGAAATTTTAGATTATTGCCAAGCGCTAAAAGAAAATCTATTAAAGCAGAATTATAATGAAGAAGTTATAAGAGTTGAAGTAGATTTAAAAGAAAGAACTCCTGGTGAAAAAATATGGGGATGGATTAAAAAAGGTGTGCCAATTAGACTAGAAATAGGGCAAAAAGAAATGTCAAAAAACGCAGTCTTTTTAGGGAGAAGAGATTTAGCTCCTTCAGATAAATCTTCTGTCGATATAAATGAATTTATAGAAAAGGCTAAAAATATTTTAGAAGAAATTCAAAATAATTTATTCCAAAAGGCTAAAAATTTTCAAACAGAAAATACTATCTCTGTTAATTCTAGTGAAGAGTTTTATAAGCTCTTTAAAAAGGAATCTAAGCAGCCAGGATTTGTTTCTGCTTATTGGATAGGTGATGATAAAACTGAAGAAGAATTAAAGCAACGATTAAAAGTTACAGCACGTTGTGTTCCTTTAAAAACTAAAAATAAATTAGGAACTTGTATTTTTACAGGCGAGCCCAATGCTCCTTTAACTTTATTTGCAAGAGCTTATTAGATGGTTCGTAATTATTTTGGTACTGATGGTATTAGAGGCAAAGCCAATCAAGGTGTGATGACTGCCGACACAGCATTAAGAATTGGTATGGCTGCTGGTACTTTTTTTACTAGAGGTGATTACCGTCATAAGGTTATTGTAGGAAAGGATACCAGATTATCTGGGTATCTTTTTGAAACAGCAATTACTGCAGGATTTTTAGCTGCTGGAATGGATGTTTTTTTAGTGGGGCCAATGCCAACGCCAGCCATAGCTATGCTTGTTAAATCAATGCGTGCAGATTTAGGTATAATGATTTCTGCTTCCCATAATCCATATTATGATAATGGATTAAAATTATTTGGACCTGATGGTAATAAACTTTCAGATAATATGGAAAGAGAAATTGAAGGAATTATGGCAGATAATAAGCTAATTAAATTAGCTTCAGCTGAGCATATAGGAAAAGCAACTAGAATTGATGATGCTGCAGGAAGATATATTGAATTTATAAAAAATAGTTTTCCTAAAGGAAAGACTTTAGATGGTTTTAAGATAGTTGTTGATTGCGCTAATGGTGCCGCTTACCATCTAGGTGGAAAGATATTTTGGGAACTTGGTGCTGAAGTTATTGAGCTTGGGGTTAGTCCCAATGGGGTTAATATTAATCTAAATTGTGGCTCTAATCATTTAGAATCATTATCTGAAGCAGTAATCAAACATAAAGCTTGCCTAGGCATAGCTTTAGATGGAGATGCTGATAGAATCCAGATGGTTGATGAGCAAGGTAATATTATTGATGGAGATAAAATTTTAGCTCTAATAGCATGCTATTTAAAGAAGCATAATAAGCTAAATGATAATAAAATTGTTGCCACTATGATGTCTAATTTAGCCTTTGAAAAATATTTAAATAATCAAGGAATTGATGTAATTAGAACTCAAGTAGGAGATCGCTACGTTGCAGCTAAAATGAACGAGTTTAATTTAAGTCTAGGTGGTGAGCAATCTGGACATATTATAGTTGCCAACTATTCTACCACAGGAGATGGTTTGGTGGCAGCCTTACAAATGTTAGCTCTTATTCAAGAGCAAAAGCAGCCTTTAAGTAAAGTTGCAGATATTTTTACTCCCCTGCCGCAAATTATTAAAAATATTATTCCAAAAAACTCTTTAATTTTAGAAGATGCTAATATTCAAGAAGTGATTAAAGCTGTAGAGTTAAAGCTTGGCTCTAAGGGGCGTTTATTGGTTCGTAAATCTGGCACTGAAAACTTAATTAGAATTATGGTTGAAGGAGAAGACATAGCTTTAGTAAACGAATGCTTAGACATGGTTGCTAAAGCATTGGATAACAGTTAAATATTGCTGCTTTACTTCATTACTCATATACTAATTATATATAAAGCATTTCAAATGCTACTTCCTGAAGGCGTTTTTAGCATCTGTGCAGGTTAGATAGATGTTTATCTATATTGCTAAATAAAAAAAGGCTACTTATATATAAATCAAGTAGCCTTTTTATTAGTTTAGTTACATCCGTTCATCGTCGTGGCAAAATAAAGTGTCATTCCTGAAAATTTGCTTTAGCAAATTTATCGGGAATGATGCTAATCAGCTAGATCACGCTGAATAATTTCAATACCAGGATATGCGTTATTATAATCAGCCATTAATTGACCAAGAACAGAAGTTTGAATTTCATTATTCTCTATATATGCTACCTCAACATTTATAGACTGTTTATTTTTATCACTATTGCAATAATTTTGATCATAATTATTACATGTAATATCGCTATCTAAATTTGATATTGTAATTCTTCCTTTATCACTTATGAAGATATGCGCATTTTTACCATCTTCAAAAAGTTTTTGATGAACTTCATCTATATTTGGATTTTGATTAAATTTTATTGATAAATATTTAATTGGATTTTCTTCTCTTAGAAAAGAAAGCTGACGATAATTTAAAACATCTCCTTCTAAAGCAAGATTTAACTGGGATTGAGCAGAATCAGATAATAATTGATCTAAAACATAACCATCTGCATCGCTCCAGCAATGCGGTGTAGCCGGTGTTACGTCATGCAGCTTTTTATTAGTGTCAGGAATTATAACATCAGCTTTTCCTAATGCATCTAAATCCTGAGGCACATAAAATTTTATCCCTGAATCATTTTCTACTAAATCAAATTTTGTATAAGCAACATTTGCTCTATGGAAAGCATGAAAAACATTGATTGTTTGATTATCAAATTTATTAGTAACCTCAATTGCATAGCCATATTGCTTTAGTTTTTCTTGTATTATAGTTACTTGCTCATCAGAGTCGTTGAAATTTATTTTGCAATCAAAATTTATATTTTCTGATATTTCTGCTAAAGTTTTAATAGCTTCTCTAGGGAAAAAATTACCTAATGCCATATGCTTTTGAGGAGCTGCTTCTCCCAATTCTAGTATTTTAATACCTGTATATGCACGTTCATAATGGTTTATTACTGATTGTAATGCTTTAATTTGTTTGTCTGAGTATAAATCTTTACGTTCAGACCAACCTATATTACCAAGCATAATAGATACAGAATATTTATTTAAACCAGAATCTTCTGCAAAATAACTCACACCAGCTGCATAAGCCAGGTGATTGTCTTGATAAACTTGAGTAGCAACGCCATCTTTTCCAATTAACCAATGAAAACTAGCCCCATTATTAAACATCGTTTTTTCTGCTGCAGCAACATCTCCAGAACCAGCAGTATGGCTTAAAATTAAATATTTAATCGGATATTCGCCTCTTGAAGCAGTCATTTTATGATGCTTTACTCCTGAATCTCCTTGAACAAAAGTACCATCTAACGTAGTCATGCCTCTAACCATAATATACCTTTTTTTATTGATTATTGTGATAAACTTCAAAATATATTCTATTCGAAATCACAACATTCATCAACGAAAATTAAATCATTTCATCATTCTCCTTAAATTATGTTATATCCGTTCACCACTATGGACTAGTTGCTCCATTTTTTAAGCTCCTTAGGATCCTAGTTTTAAAAATTGGTTGAATGGATTTAGCTCTTATTGCTTCTAAGTTAAATTAAGATGAGATAATTATTTTCAATAAAGCGATCTTCTCTTTTTGATTAAGTAAACCTATAAACTACATCATATCATCAGATTCCATAATATTTTGTGCAACTCTTTTTTTATGAATGGCATCTGGTAGGGCTAAAATAGATTTGAGATAATACCAAGGTTTTGCTTTTAATTTTTTAGATCATCATAAAAATCTATGCAAGTCTATTTTTTATCATGTAATATGCAATAGCGTTTCACAGCTTAATTGCTGCTCAATAGTTTAATAATTATCTTTAAAAATTCTGATACTTTCGCTTTGCTATTCAATACAAAACCTAAACTTCATAATATTTTTAACTTCTCATTTAGAATTTTTATAAAAGACTGTCAAAGCACTTATCACTGATTTGGATCTCAGATCAAAACACATCAATACCAGCATAGGAGCATCAGCAGCCGTGCATTTATCTTAAATTTAGCTAATTTAGACCACGGCGCTGAAGGATATGTTTAGTTATTTAGATGCTAGTCTCTTCTAGATCCAAATAGGCGAAGAAGCATGATAAACAAGTTAATAAAATCAAGGTATAAAGTTAGAGCGCCACTTATTGCCATTTTTCTACTAATCTCTCCATTTAATCCTGCAGAAGATAGGTAAGCATTCTTAAGTTTTTGAACGTCATAAGCAGTTAAACCAGTGAATAAAAGAACACCAACCACTGAAATAGCAAAGTTAAGTGCTGAGCTTGCCATGAATAAATTCACTAACGAAGCAATTACTATTCCAATAACGCCCATCATTAAGAAAGAGCCAAAAGCGGTTAGATCTTTTTTTGTTGAATATCCATAAATGCTCATTGCGCCGAATGTTGAAGCGGTTATAAAGAACGCTCTTGCAATACTTTCTCCTGTGTACATCAAGAAAATCGGAGCTAAAGACAAGCCCATCATAATTGAGTAAACAAAGAATATAGCTTGTGCAGATTGAGCTGAAATTGAATTTATTTTATAGGAAAAAAATAATACAATAAAAAGTGGAGATAGCTGAATTATCCAACCTAGTGGAGAAATTCCCATGCCGCCATTTTCAGTTTTTGAATACATCATACTAATGAAAGATTCAGAATTTCCTGCAAAAAGAGCAAAAACCCCAGTTACAGCTAAAGCTAAAGCCATAAGGTTAAAAATTTGAATCATATAGGCACGTAAGCCCTCGTCATATTTTGCCGAGATTTCAGCTGATGTGTTATATTTTGTAAAATTCATAGTTTACCTCTATGTTATTAGATTATTTCTTAGATATATTATAAGATCTCTTACCTAATTTTGCAAGGGGGAGATAATAATATTTATGGAGAGTCTATTAAATAGAAGTGATATCCTTAAAAATTAAAAGCTATCATCATTTTCTATAGTTATTGAGCCATCTTCTTTTTTAATAATTCTATCAATTTTAAGTTTGGCTTCATTTAATCTTTTTTCGCAATATTCTCTTAAGGCATTGCCATATTCATAATCATTGATGGCATTTTCAAGGCTTTCTTTTCCACCTTCAAGTTTACTAACTATTTTTTCAAGTTCAGCAAGAGCTTGTTCAAAAGTCATTTGATTAATTTTATCATTATAGTTTGTCATATTAATTCTATTGCATAATAAATATGTTATATTGTATATATCTTTAATATAATGATAGGATATATTAAATGCAAGTGCGTATTTATAAACCAACAAAAACTGCGATGCAATCTGGTGTTGCAAATACTAAAAAATGGCTTCTTGAATTTATTTATAATAAAGAAGCAAAGAAGAATGATTCTCTAATGGGATGGGTTTCTTCTAACGATACCTTAGAAGAAGTTAAATTAAAATTTGAGACTAAAGAAGCTGCTATAGAATTTGCTAATGCTAATAATTATGCATTTGAGTTGATTGAGCCAGAAAGCAAGAAAATAATAAAACGTTCATATTCGGATAATTTTAAATAGATGATTACTTCATTTTTAATAAATGCAATTATTGGGGGTATAGCATTAGCTATTATTTCTGGAATTTTAGGTTCTTTTGTTTTGTGGAAAAACATGGCCTATTTTGGAGATGCTTTATCGCATAGTGCTCTTTTGGGAGTTACTCTTGGAGTATTATTCAATATTAATTTATCAATAGCAGTGGTTTTAGTTGCAATAATGTTTGCTATAGTTTTTAACCATAATAAATTTCGTTACTCACATGATACCACTTTAGGAATATTATCATATTCAGCCCTTGCTGGTTCAATAGTTCTAGCATCTTATAATAAAATAAAATTAGATTTTATGAGTTATCTATTTGGTGATATTTTGGTTATTAATATTGAGGATATATATTATCTTATCTTATGTTTGGGTATTGTTTTAGTGTGGTTATGGTATAATTGGTCTAAACTTATTTTATATAGTATTAGCGAAGAAATGCTGCAGGCTGAGGGTGTTAATGTTAGTTTGTTAAAGTTAAGTTTTGCGCTTGTGTTAGCATTATTTATTGCTATTTCTTTTAAAATTGTTGGAGTTCTTCTAATTACAGCAATGCTTATAATACCAGCTGCAGCATCTTTGAGCATTAGCCATACTCCATTACAAATGGTTGTTAATGCAATTTTAATTGGATGTGCTTCAGTAATTGGAGGAATAGGGGTGGCAATAATTTTTAATTCACCTACGGGTCCTGCTATAATTTTAGCTTCATTATTTTGTTTTATTTTAACTAATTTGATTCGATTGGTTAAAACAAGACTACACGCTAATATCTAAAAGAGCATTTTGTAAAGTTAGGCTAGCTGTTGTTGAGTTTTTCTTTACCTCAAGTTCAACATAAGTAAGTTTTTCTAAAAAGCTTTGTAGATCTTGAATATTCCATAAATTAAGACTGCGACTAAAATCATTGACTTGTTTAAAAAATACAGGTGGAGATAAGCTTTCCATGGCCTGTTGCTCGGTTTTATTTTGTTGGATAATGAGATGCTTTGCTTGATATATTCTAAAGAAATGTCTGCTAATCATTCTAATTAAGGCGACAGCATTATGTCCTTCATTTTGTAATTTTAGTAGATATGGTTCAATATCATTTTTTTGTTTTAGAGAAATTTTATAGCATAATTTATCAAAAGTTACTTCGCTTTGTTGCTCTAAATATTGATGGAGGTCATTAATAGAAATTTGTTTATTTTGATAAAAATATAAGCAGATTTTTTCAATTTCATTGATAATCAATAATCTATCACCAGTAGTAATATAATTCATTAATACAGGTATAACTTCAGAATTATAAGTGATTTTATGGTCTCTAAAGCTTTGTTGTATTATTTTGCTAATGCTACTTGCATCGTCATGATAACTTGGAATAGCAGCCAGGCTAGTATTTTTCTCAAAATATCTTCTTAATGACGAATCAACTCCCAAATCTTTGGCACAAAATATTATTAATCCATTAAAATCAGTTGATTCTAAGAAATTAGAATAAGATTCATTAATGCTGGTGCTACTGCATTCAATAATAATAACTTTCTTTTTAGCTGAGTTATTATTAAATAATCCAATAGAATTAAATTTATCTAGCAGTATAAAAGGATTATTTTTAATTTGTTCAAAGTTATATTTAGCAATAATATCGTGAGATTTGGCAATAGAATTTGCCCTGATGCTAGTTAGCCCTGAGTCTGGTCCATATAATAAAATAGATTTGATAGCTGAGGGGATGTTAGCAATAAAATTGTCAGTATCTTTTACAGCAATCTTCAATTAACACTCCTTGATGAGATAACTAAAATTAAGCGACTTTTTAATTCATCACATAATTCTTTTAAAATATTATCTGAGGTGTAGCGTTCTGCAATATAATTGGCATATTCAGATTGCGCCACATCATAAGAGCTATATAGAAAAATATTTCCACTATCTATAGTTTTTTGAGTATCTATTTCAACTAAAGTGTAATTAAAGTAAACTTTAACTTTATAACGGGTGGAGCGACTATCTTTGGTAATACCAATCGCTGATATTTCTTCATTAACTTTAATATTTAAATGATATATTGGTGTGGAGGCAATGCCCATTTGTTCTGAAATAATACGATTTAATCTTGGCTGTTCTTCACCTTCTACGTGATAAAGCTGAACTTCATCTAATATCATATTACCATTAGGATCTTTTGCCAACATTGGTTTAAAGCCGCAGGAGCTTAGTATAAATATACAAATAATAAGAAATGATTTTTTCATATTACAATGTTTAAAATTTTGTTAGGCACAAGAATAACTTTTTTAAATTCTTCAGTAGTGAGAAATTTAGCCACATTAGGTGATTTTATTGCTAATTCAAGAATCTCTTCTTTGGTTAGATCTTTTTTCACTTCAAGTGTAGCTCTAAGTTTTCCTGAAACTTGAACTGCGATAGTAACTATATCACTAACTAATAATGCAGAATCTGCTTCTGGCCAAGTCATAAAATCTAATGAGCTTTTATTGCCTATGTTATGCCATAATTCTTCACTAATATGAGGGGCGATAGGAAATAATAGCTTTATTATAATTTCTAGGCATTCACCAATAATTAAATGATTTTCATTGGTTCTAGGTATAGAAAAAGAAATATTTGAAAGTTCTCTAATTCCTGCGATTACAACATTAAATGATAGTGATTGGTAATTTTCACTAACATGAGCTAATAATTTATGAATTTTTGATCTAATAGCAATTTGTTCTGAGGAAAGTTCAGCTTTGAAATTTTTATCTAAATTTTGATATTCTTCAGCAAATCTCCATAATTTCTTTAAGTATTTGTTAGCTCCCTCTACGCCATTATCGGTCCATTCTAAGTCTTTTTCAGGAGGGCTATCAGATAACATAAATAATCTTGCAGTATCTGCGCCATATTTTTTAATAATATCTATAGGGCTAACGGTATTTTTCTTAGATTTACTCATTTTTTCGCTGCGGCCAATAACAACGTCTTCTTGATTAGTTACTTCGTCAGGATATAGCCATTTACCTTTAGAGTCTTTATAGGTTGCATGAAGAACCATTCCTTGAGTTAATAAAGATGAAAATGGTTCATCAATGTTTAGCATGCCACATTTTTTCATTGCCTTAATAAAAAATCTTGAATAAAGAAGATGCATCGCAGCATGTTCAATGCCTCCAATATATTTATCTACAGGCAACCAATATTCTATATCTTCCCCAATAGCAAAATTTGATGTGCTATTGGGTGAGCAATAACGCAAGAAATACCATGAAGATTCAAAAAAGGTATCAAAGGTGTCGGTTTCTCTAGTAGCGTTAGTTCCACAGCAAGGACATTTAACCTGTTTCCAGGTTGGGTGTTGAGCAAGTGGATTGCCAGCTCCTAAAAATTTAACATCATCTGGAAGCTTTACAGGAAGATCTGATTTTGGAACTGGTACAGTGCCACAATCTTCACAGTAAATTATAGGTATTGGGCATCCCCAGTATCTTTGTCTTGAAATCCCCCAGTCTCTTAAACGGAAGCTGGTGGTTCTTTTGCCAGAATTTAACTCAATAAATTTATCTATTGATAATTTTTTTGCTTCTCCAATAGTTAATCCATCTAAGAATTGTGAATTAAAAATTATACCATCTTTAGTATAAGGCTTAGAATTATAATCCCAGGCTTCATTACTTTTAACTACTGGTAAAATAGGTAAGTCATATTTTTTAGCAAAGTCATGATCTCTCTCATCATGAGCTGGGCATCCAAAAACTGCTCCAGTGCCATAATCCATTAGAACATAATTGGCAACATAAATAGGCAATAATTCTTTAGTAAATGGATGAATAGCCTTAAGCGAGGTATTAAACCCAGTTTTTTCAGCTTTTTCAATTATTTCTGCTGACGTTCCAAGGCGATTGCATTCATTAATAAAATTATGAAGAGATGGATTATTGCTAGAGAGCTGTTCAGACAATGAATGATGAGGAGAAATTACAATAAAACTTGCTCCAAATATAGTATCGGCTCTGGTTGTGAATACTTCAAGAGATTGCTCTGTATCTTCAATAGCAAAATTAATAATAGCTCCGCTAGACTTACCAATCCATTTTTCTTGGATTGATTTTACCGATTCTGGCCAATTATCTAAGGGGCTATTGCTTGGTAATAAATCATTAGCAAAATCACTAATTCTTAAAAACCATTGTCTTAGTTTTTTCGTTTCAATTAATGCGCCAGAGCGCCAGCCTCTTCCATTAACAACTTGTTCATTAGCTAGCACTGTGTTGTCTACGGGGTCCCAATTAACAAAAGATTCTTTTTGATAAGCTATGCCATGGTTTAAGAAATCAAGAAAAATTTCTTGCTCATGTTTATAATATTCAGGAGAGTGAGTTGATAATTCTCTATTCCAATCATAAGATAAGCCAATAGATTTAATTTCTTGGCGCATAGCGTTTATATTACTATCAGTCCAAATTAGAGGATGAGTGTTATTCTCAATTGCTGCATTTTCTGCAGGCAGTCCAAAAGAATCCCATCCCATTGGATGAAGAACATTAAATCCTTGAGCTTTTTTAAATCTAGCAAAAGCATCACCTAAAGCATAATTTCTTACATGGCCCATATGAAGCTTGCCTGAAGGATAGGGAAGCATTTCAAGAACATAATATTTAGGCTTTTGATGATTTATATCTGTTTTAAATAAATCTTTTTCTTGCCAATAATGTTGCCACTTACGTTCTATTTCTTGATGATTATATTCTGCCATTAAGTTTCCCAGTTACTTTTTTGAGCTAGACTTAGCTTTTAAAGATATTGCCTTTTTTAAGATATTATCTTCAATGTTTTTTGCTAGATCTCTGCTAACATCCGCGGTATGCCATATCCCTGCAATATTCTTAACTTGTCTAAAAGCTGAAACTTTAATAGAGTTTATTTGCAGTTCTGAGCTTAGAATAATAATATTAAATTTAAATTTTTCATTTGGAGTTTGAGGAGAATTATACCAATCAGTAAGAATAGCCCCGCCATTTGAATCTACAGACAATAAAGGCATGAAAGAAATGCTTTCTAAAGCAGCTTTCCATAAGTAGCTGTTAGCAAGTCCTGATCCTGTTGAATCAGAGGAACTTTTGTTTTTGCCGCCATAAATAAGAAGAGGTTCATCGCTCTTGGTTACTAAACTTTGCATTTCATTATAATGACGATACTCTCCCACTTGTGGGTCGTATGCTGCCTGATCTCTTTCAACAGTTCCACTGCATGCGCATAACATAAATAATAAAGCTGCTGATGAATATAATTGTAATGATTTAAGCATAATTTTTTTCCAATAGTTAGTTTTTAACAAGATATATATTAATATATAACTTTTATAACTTCGTAAGTTCTTGTTCCTTTAGGAGTGACCACATCCACAGAGTCTCCTTCATTTTTGCCAATTAATGCTCTTGAAATGGGTGAAGATAAAGATAGTAAACCTTTTGTTATATCAGCTTCGTAATCTCCAGTAATGGTATATTGAAAAGATTCTTCAGTTTCTTCGTCAATTAATTCCACCTGAGCGCCAAATTTGATGTTAGGTCCTTGAAATTTAGAAGTGTCAATAACTTCAGACCTAGATATTTTATCTTCAAGGTCAATAATTCTGCCCTCAATAAAGCTTTGTTTTTCTCTAGCTGCATGATATTCAGCATTTTCTGATAAGTCACCTAATTCTCTAGCTTCTGCAATTGCTTGAATTACTGTTGGTCTTTCTACAGATTTCAAATTTTTTATTTCTTCTGATAATTTTTTATAACCAGCTTGGGTAATAGGAAAACGCTCCATATCTAACTCCTTGAGTAATGTATTTTTACAGTAATTAAACTAAAAAAGCAATATTTTAAACTTTTTAATAATATACTAGAAAGTAAAGCAATTGCAATCTGAACTTAAATTATGATTAAAATAAAATACTGAAGAAGATATAATTAATAATTATAATTCTAATCAGAGTTATTCTAGTGATTTTCTTATAAATTGGATGTGTAATGATATTAAGTTCTAAATGCTGCTGTTTGACCTTATCGCTTTCATAGAAGAGATAGGGATTTATTCTCAGTTATTATGCTATTTCTTTGGCATTAAGTATAAATACAAAGCCAATTAAGCCTTTACAAGAGAGTTGCTAGTATTTAAAGAGTAACCAGCAGAGCGAATAGTTCTAATAATCGATGATTCATCATTGTCATTTTTTAGTGCAATTCTTAGTCTGTTAATATGTACATCGATGGTTCTTGGTTCTACTTGGCTGTTATATCCCCAGACATGGTTCATGATATGTTCTCTTGAAAGAACTTTTCCGGGAAGCTCTAAGAAGCATTGAAGAATTTTAAATTCGGTTGGGCCTAAATGAATAACTTTGCCAAATCTACTAACTCTAAAAGAATTGACGTTCATTTCTATTTCATCATGTGATAAAATTTTATTTGTATTGTTGCTAGCGTTATTATTATTTAAGTTGTTTGATGATGAGCTATAGGTTCTAATTTTATTGATTAATTCACTAGGTACAAAAGGTTTGGAGATAAAATCATTAAAGTGGTTGTGAGAGATGTCTTTAGAGTTTTTTGTAATAAGAATAATATTAATATTTTTAGTACGATTTTTAGCTTTTATGTTCGCGCAGATATTTTCAACTTTAGAGCTTCCAAGAAGATCTTCGTCCAATATTAATATATTTGGTTCAATTCTATCTATTGAAGTTAATAATTCTTCGGTAGTAGTTGCTGCATTAATAACAAATCCGCATCTTTCAAGATAATATGAAATAACGGTTAATGTTGGCTTATCGCTTAATGCTAATAAAATTGATGTCATGATCGCTCATTCTATAAGTAGTTAATATTGCAATATTATTAGATAGTTACTTATTATTAATAACTCAAGTATTAACCATCGTCAAGATTTTATGCTAAACTAAGTGACTTTCTTTTAATATGTGTGATATAGAAGCAATGGCTTCTTTTGTGGAGTTTGCCTTAGTGGACTCATTATTAGAAAAATTTAACAAAGAAATGCTGCTAGAAATTGCAATATTAATTGCTGTTAAACGAAGGTTAAGTAAGGCTTTTGCCTCGTTATTTTGAATCTTGTTCATAATAATATTGGTTTTGCTTTCAATTTTGCTATGTATTTCCTGCTCGGCTTGTAATTTCATTTGTTTTATTTCATTTTGAGAGGACTCAATAATAGCTTGGGTGGTTATTTTAGAGGATTGAAGCAAAGATTGATATTCTTTTAGTAGTTTTTCAGACTCTTCATTTATTGAGATAATCTCATCAAATTTGTTTTTTATAGTGTTAATTTTAGAGTTGATGCCATCTAAGATTGTAGTTTTTAGATATCTAAAAACTACAATAAAAAATGAAGTAGAGGCTATGGCAAATATAAAGCTTTCATCAATTTGCATAAGGTTTGCCTGCTTTATATTGTTCTTCTACAGTTGATTCAATAACTTTTTTATCTAAATCTAGAGTCATTAAGTTTTTTAAAATTTCTTCGGTTGCGCCTAGTGCTATCTTTTTTATGTCTTGTGCTGCGTTAGTGCTGAAATTACTAATATTTTTTTCAGACTCTTCTATCATTAATTCTAACTTTTTATTATTCTCTGCAAGTTTTTGTTCAAAAGTTTTGGCAATTTCTTTTGAGGCTCGTTCAATCATTTGTTCTTTTTGTAGAGTTGCTAGCGAGATATTTTTTTCATATTCGGATTTTAGTCGGTGAGCCTCAGCTTTGTTTTGCTCAATCATTCTTAATAAATTAGTTAGCTTTTGTTCTCTCTCATTAAAAACATTATTGAGTTTTGGTAAGCATAATTTGCTTAATAAAAAATAAAGAGCGGTAAAGCTAATAAAAAGCCAAAAAAGCTGAGAAAAGAAAGTTGTTATATCAAGCTGAGGCATAATTTATAAATAAAATTTATTATTTAAAAATCAGAATAAGCGCAATTCCTAACGCAAATATTCCCATTGCTTCAGCCATAGCTGCGCCAATGATGGCTCTAGCGAATAATTTGCTTTCTTGTGCCGGGTTGCGAGCAATTGCACTAAGTAAGCTAGAGAATACATTAGCCACTCCTAATGCTGCGCCAAGTAACCCCAGTCCCATCAGTCCAATAGCAATATATTTTAATGATTCTGCATCCATAATTTTATCTCCTTAAAATAGTTTATAAAAAAATATACTAAAGTAATTTTTAATGCAAGTTAATAGCATCATTTAGGTAAACGCAAGTTAAAATTGTAAAGATATAAGCTTGTAAAATAGCAACAAATAGTTCAAATCCTACCATTATAACCATAAATAAAATAGGAAGTAGTCCAGCGGCCCCCATAAGTATAGCAAAAGTTCCTAGAACTTTTAATAATACATGTCCTGCAACCATATTTCCAGCTAAACGGATACATAAACTAATTGGTCTAACTAAGAAAGAAAATAGCTCAATTAATATCATTAAAGGTGCTATATATATTGGGGTTCCTTTTGGTAAAAACATCGAGAGAAATCCTATCCCATGTTTAATAAACCCAGTGATTATTACTGCTATAAACACTAATATGGCTAAAGCAAAAGTAATAACTAATTGGCTGGTTACGGTGTAGCCATAGGGCAGTAATCCAGAAACATTAAGTATTAATAAAAAAGTGAATAAGGTAAATACAAAGGGGAAAAACACTCTTGCAGATTTTCCTGCTGCTTCTGTTAAAGTATTGTCTACAAACTCAAATAATAATTCGGCAGCTCCCTGTAGTTTATTAGGAATAATAGAGGCATTTCTAGAGGCTAGGTATAAAAAGAGGCTTATAACTAAAACGGAGGTCATCATAAATAATGAGGCGTTAGTAAAGCTAATGTCATGCTCCAATATAGATAGGTTAATTAAGGGGCGAACAGTGAATTGATCAAAAGGATTGAGTGACATTATTTTTTATCTCTAAAATTTACTTATATTTTCTATATATATTATAAAAAGCTGAAGTTACACCTAACAATATCATAATAAATAAAAATACTGCTTTAGTATTAAAGTATTTGTCTAGATTATATCCAATAAAGCCTCCTATAGTTGTGGCGGCAATTAGTTCAGAAACTACAAAGAATCCATTTTTTTCTTGTGAAGATTCTTTACTATCTAACTTGATATTATATTTTTGCTTGAAGTTAGATAGTTTTTTTTCTAGATCTTGAAATGAATTCAACTCAACCTTATCTTTTTTAATTTTATTATATAAGTTTATTCTATAAAAACTCTTTATTTATTGTCAAGGGTCAATATGTGATAATGAGGGAGTTCTTTGGATGTAAAAATAATTGGTTATATGAGATATAGTTTTTGTACTTTAATATTCAGTGAGGTTGATGATAAATGGTTAATTATTATGCCTGAACTCAGTTATTAAAATTTGTGAATAAGTCCTTGAGTCTTACTTTGTTTTGCTTAGTTAGTTTTGTCTTCTTATGATGGGCAAAGTATAATTTATGTATATTAAATATTTATTGAAAGAGTGATTAGTACGTTGTATATTAACTTTTATTAATATAATAAAAAATATTGTACATTATAATGAAAGAAGCAAATCTTACTCAATCTCCTACAGATCTTCTATTCCAATTAGTAAAAACAGCTAATAATCCTATTGAAATAGAGAGGTTAATATCAGAGCATAATGCCGATTATGATGCAGTTGATAGTGATGGAAATACTCCGTTGCGTTTAGCTGTTATGAATGGTTTTGCTGAAAACGTAAAGATACTTTTAGAATATAGCAGCAGTAATATAAATGGTAACCATCTATTGCATATAGCTTGTGAATTAGGAAATCTTGAGATTGTAGAATTATTGCTTGCGCAAGGTGCGGATATAGAAGAGAAAGAGACAATGGAGGAATTAACTTACACTCCTTTACATGTGGCCTGCGACGAGGGGCATGTTCAGGTTGTTGAATTATTGCTTCAAAAAGGTGCTGATATAGAAGCAAGTATAGGAGATGCTCGAGGTAAAATCTCATTGGATTTAGCTTGCCAGGAGGGGCATGTTCAGGTTGTTGAATTATTGCTTAAAACAGGTTTTTTTGAGCCTGATAATCTATATATAGGAACATCATTTCATTTAGCTTGTAGGCATGGACATAAAGAAGTTATAGAAGTATTGCTCAAACATGGAGTTGATGTTGATGTTATGGAAGAAGGGGGAGATTGTGATACTCCACTATATGTAGCTTATAATAATGATGATGTAGAAACTGCAGAATTATTACTTAAAAATGGAGCGAACCCAAACTGTCTAGATTTACAAAAATCTGATGGCGTTTATTATGGAACTAATCCATTACATTCAGCCTGTGAAAGTGGCGACTTAAAATTTGTTGAATTATTAATTAAATATGGTGCAGATATAGACTTTCCTAAGTGGGGGACTGAGCTTAGGCCACTTAATTTAGCTTGCGACAATAATCAGGATGAAATTGTGAGGTTACTGATTAAAAAAGGTGCAAACATAAATATCATTAATGAAGATTATACTCAATTATGGGGTTCTTATAAAAATAGGTATTTTAACTCAAAATTCTTGTGGCCAATATTTAAAGAGGCGATAAATAAAGATGATACTGAAGTTTTAAAGAATTTATACAAATATGAGTATTATAGAAATATATTTTACAGTTTGCATAACAACGAATTAAAAAGAATTTCAGATGAGTTAAATAAGGTTAAATTAGCTTCAGGAAGTAAAATAGATTTAAGGACTATGGTAGATTCAAGTGATCTCGTCAGATATAATCTAATGAAATTTAACACTATTATCAGCACTTCAGGAAGGGATAGTAAATCTATTAGCAAAATGCTAGATTTTTTAACAGGCAGTAAAAGAGGGATGCTTCAAGAAAAAGTTTTCGGTGATCCTAATATATCAACCTTAATAATGAGTTTTGTAACGTTTCATATACAATGGAGCGGGGTATCTGGTCTAAAAAAGCATTTACAAAATGCACCTATTTATAAATCGGTTAAAGATATTATAGGGATTGTTAAATCTAGAGGTATAGAGGTTAAGGTTGTTTCAGGAGCAGACTTAGGTGTATTACAAAAAGCATTTAAATTTTCTGAAGAAGATAAACAAACTATCTTAGCGAAGTTTTCTTCTGCTTTAGCGGAGGCATTTAATAATTATCCTCAAGCATCAAAATTATTTGCTAAAAATCATAATAAAGCTACTCAATTTATTTGGTTGAAGTTAATTGCCAAAACTCTGTCATATAAGATTGATTATTATTCGGAAGCAGACTCTATTATTCATTTTTCTGGAGGTGCAAATCCCGTTGCTAAATTTAAGATTTATGAAACTTCACAGGGTAAGCAATTAATATCAAGGCAAGCGCTAGTTGCTGAAGCAACCGGAATAATATCAGTAGAAGCAATTGATAATACTATAGTGAGTTCATTAGATAATCAGTATTCTAAAAAAAGAGTTCTTGAAGATGCGGAGCAAGATTTAGTAGTAAAGATTGCTAGAGCTGGAGAAGCTTCAGATGTTATGGAGGTGGAAGCTAAAACTGAAAGGCCTTTAGAAGTTGTTCAAGGGCAGGGCTATTCAATTTTTGTATCTCTTGGGCATTCTTCAGCTGGAAATTCTTTTGTACAAAATCATCATAATTTAAAGCATGTTTCTCCGTATTTAAAAATTCTTGAAGTAATGATGCCCAAAATAACCATTCAAGGAGCTGTTCAAGAATCTAAGCCAGAGATATTAAAGATTAAGTTAGCCCAAGATTCAAAGTATGAACAAGTAAATGAAGCAGTTTCTTATAGTGAAATATTTTATAAAGCTACAATTGGTTTAAAAGTTGCAGATATAGGATTAGATGCATTTAAAGTTGTTTATGAGCCAACTTTTGATAATTTAAATCTGTTGGTGCAAGATGCGGCTCATCTTGGAGTTATGCTTACTGGCACTAGCGGTTATCTGCCTTTAGTTAGCGCGGTAGATATTGCAGTGCAGGCCTATAATGGAGAATATAGCAAAGCTATGTCCCAAGCTGGAGCAATAATTGGATATATGTTATTGCCAACAATGCTTGGAACGTCTTTAGCGCCAGTATACACAGCTTCTGTTTTAGCATATACCGGATATAAAGTGGTAAGTGCTGCTTACTCGGAATATTCAAATTATGACACGGCTGAATCGCAACTTAAATCATATTTAGCTTATGGTCTATTGTATAAAGATTTAGGCTTATATGATAAGGCTAAAAAGCATTTATTTGATGCGGACATGATAGTAGCTCAGAATAAAGATTCATCTAGTATCCAGGATATTGCTGCTGAGTATAATCTTTTAGGAAAAATTTGTGAATTAGAACCAAGTCATGATTATTGCCAATAGATTATAAGAGCGTATGTATAATATTTGAGCTAATAATTTCTTAAAAAGAGCTAGAGGATAAATCTGGTTAAAAAAATCATTATCCTCTAGGCAAACAGACAATGATTGGATATAATTAAAACTTAATAACAATTATTCTATTTATTTTATCATCATGTTTGTAGACAGTAATAAACTCTCTGATCAATCTTCTTTAATTAGGGTCCAGCCTGCCAATATTCTTGCAGAGCAAATGATTCTAGGTAGCCTTTTAACTAATAATGAAGCTTTTCATAGAATTAGTGACATATTATTTGCTGAACATTTTTATGAGCCCATCCATCGAAAAGTTTTTGAATCAATAACTACTTTCGTCGATAGAGGAATGCTTGCCAACCCAGTAACATTAAAAGTTCATTTTGATCAAGACACCATTTTAAAAGAAATGAATCAAAGTGATTATCTAAATCAATTAGCTGCGCTATCTTCAACTATTATTAATATTAATGATTATGCTAGAACAGTTGTAGACCTTGCTATTAGAAGAAACTTAATAAATATTGGTGAAACTATTGTTAACGATGCCTATGTTTCGGAATTAAAATATACTGCTAACGATCAAATAGAAAAAGCTGAGCAAGAATTATTTAGTTTGGCAAGTTTTGGTAAAGAGTTAAATTCTAACTTAGCATCTTTAAAGAGTTCACTTACTGTTGCTCTAGAAAAAATTCAAACTGCATTTAAGCAGCAAGAAGCTATTACGGGTATTTCTACTGGTTTTATCGATCTAGATAAAATTCTTTGTGGTATGCAAGATTCGGATTTAATTATTTTGGCTGGAAGGCCTTCTATGGGTAAAACTGCATTGGCAGTTAATTTAGCTTTAAATTCAGCTTTTTATTTGCAATCACGTAAAAATAAAGATCCATCTTTGCCATCTCAAGCTGTAGGATTTTTTTCTCTAGAAATGTCTGCTGAACAATTGGCAACAAGAATGATGGCAATTAGTTCGGAGGTTAATTCAAACAAACTAAGATCAGGGCAAATTTCAGAAAGTGATTTTGTTAAGCTGGTAAAAGCGAGTAAAGATTTAGCAGATATTCCTTTTTTTATTGATGATACTCCTTCAATATCGATTGCAGCTCTTAGAACAAGAGCTAGAAGAATGAAAAGAAGGCATAATCTTAGTGTTCTTGTTATAGATTATCTTCAGTTATTACGAGGATCTTCATCAAAAGGAGAGGAGAGTAGGGTTCAGGAAATATCTCAAATTACTCAAGGGTTAAAGGCCATTGCTAAAGAATTGCATATTCCTGTTATTGCTTTATCTCAGCTTTCAAGGGCGGTTGAGCAAAGAGAAGACAAGAGGCCTTTATTATCAGACCTTAGGGAGTCTGGAAGTATTGAGCAAGATGCAGATATTGTGATGTTTATTTATAGAGATGAATATTATTTAATTCGTAAGCAGCCACAAATTAACACTCCAGAGCATGAAAGATGGCAATCTGAGATGGATAAAGTGACTAATACTGCTGAAGTTATTATTGCAAAACAACGTAATGGCCCGGTAGGTACAATCAAACTTCATTTTGAATCAAATACCACAAAGTTTGCTAATCATATAGAAATATAGGAGGAGGAGTTATGTTAAGAAATATAAGCTCCATTAATAAGCTCCAAATCAACTGCAAAACTATAGCTCAAAACTATGAATTATTAAAAGGCATGGTTGGTTCTGATGTTATCTGCGCCTCTAATTTAAAATCTAATGCTTATAATTTGGGAGCAATACCAATAATGCATTGCTTATCTAAGGCTGGATGCAGTAAATTTTTTGTTAGTAACTTACAAGAAGCATTAGAATTAAGGGGTGCTTCTTTAACTGACGAAATATATGTTTTAAATGGAATATTTAGTGATGAAGAAGATCTGTTCGCGCAAAATAATATAATTCCAGTATTAAATAATGTTGAGCAGTTTGAATTATACAATAATTTTTGTAAAAGAAAGAATAAAAGATTTT
Organism: Rickettsiales bacterium; assembly: GCA_049653745.1. Classification (GTDB taxonomy): domain Bacteria; phylum Pseudomonadota; class Alphaproteobacteria; order Rickettsiales; family CANDYO01; genus CANDYO01. Next base: position 35,059 of record JBASGW010000079.1, on the reverse strand, counting down.
CTGCTGCACTTAATGTTGATAATGATAATAATATGGTGGGCTTATCATATGGGGATACGCTCGAATTAGCTGAGAAAAATTATTTTAACCAAAAGGTTAATATTAAATTCATTATGAGTTATTTTTCTAACGATAAAAAAAATAATGTTGAATATCATAATCAGCAATTAAAAAATATGTCCAAACTTCGTCAAGTTTTTGCCAAGCCAGTGTCATTAGCAAATAGTGCGGCTATTATTTTAGGAAAAGAATATTATTTTGATATGGTTAGAATGGGCCTGATTCTATTTGGTATTACTAAGGAAGATATTTTTGATTTGAAAAATGCCATTTCTTTGACCAGTAGAATTATTCATCTTTCAGAATTTAATGAGCCTAAAATTATTGCAAGAATTCCTATAGGTTATGGAGATGGGATATTATCTTCTTTAGCTCATAAAGGAGTGTTTTATATTCATGGATACCCAGCTCCGGTTCTTAAAGTGTTAATGGATTATACTATGTTGGATGTTAGTAACGTTCCTGATGATTTTTTATATTCAGGGGTGGAGGTGGAGATTATAGGAAAGAATTCTACGGTGAATAAAATTGCAATGGCCGCAGAGGTCTCAATTACTAATGTAATAGTCTCCTTGAGTCCAAGGATTCAAAGAACTTATTTGCAGTAAGGTGGAGTTCATGGGATTAATTGTGCTGAAATTTGGTGGTACTTCATTAGCTACAACGAAGCTAATGAAAAATGCTGCTAAAATAGTTGCAGAGCATGTTAATCAAGGGAAGAGAGTTGTTGTTGTGGTGTCAGCTATGGCTGGTGTAACTAATCATTTGGTTCATTTAGTTAATGAAATAACTAGTTGTGAAACTAAAGCTAGTTTAGCTGAATATGCTAATGTTATTACCACTGGTGAGCAAGTTTCTGCTGGATTATTTACATTATTAATTCAAGAAATAGGAATAAAAGCCAGGTCTTGGTTGAATTGGCAAATGAAAATTATTACTGATGATAATTTTGCAGATGCTAATATTATTGAGATAAACGCAGTTCAGATTTTAGAGTCTTTTAACCAAGGATATAAGGTTGCAGTGGTGGCAGGATTCCAGGGGGTAACAGAACTAAATAGGGCGAGCACTCTGGGTAGAGGAGGCTCAGATACCACGGCTATTATTTTAGCTGGAGCTTTAGATGCTGAAAGATGTGATATTTATACTGATGTTGAAGGTGTATTTACGGTAGATCCTAGAATCGTTGCTAAAGCGCAAAAAATTTCTGAAATTAATTATGATGAAATGATTGCTTTTGCTAATGCTGGTGCTAAAGTTTTACAAGAAAAATCTGTAAGATGGGCTCAACATTATAATTTAGAAGTGCAAGTATTATCTAGTTTTACTGAAAATCCAGGAACTATGATAAGGCGGGTGAATAAAGCCAGTCCAGTTGTGGGAATTGCTTTAAGTAATGATATTAATGAATTTTTAGAGTTAAATAAGTTTAAGTTACCTAAAAATATGGATATCGTTAAAGTTTCTGTGATCGGCTCAGGTATAGAAAGTAATCTGAAGATTATTACCATTTTTAAAAATGCTCTTGAAAAAGCTAATATTGAAGTGTTGTTTACGCATACTTCGGCAATGACATTGAGTTTTCTTATAACGGAAGAGTATAAATTTGATGCAGTAAAATTATTGCATAATGTATGGAATTTAGAGTAAATATAATAAAAAAATTTAAATAAGGTTTAAATATGAGTGATTTATCTTACATATGGAATAAAGGAAAAAAATTACTAGGCTGTGAATATGCAATTCTAGGCGGCGCTATGTCATGGGTGTCTGAGCATAATTTGGTGGCGGCTATTTCTAATGCAGGAGGATTTGGAATACTTGCTTGCGGATCAATGCCACCCCAGTTATTAGATAAGGAAATTAAAGCTACGCAAGCGCTAACATCCAAGCCATTTGGTGTTAATTTAATTACCATGCACCCAGAGTTAGATCAGTTAATTAAAACATGTAAAGAAAATAATGTAACCCATGTAGTGCTAGCCGGTGGCTTGCCTAAATCTTATATGATAGATGCTTTAAAAGAGAGTGAGATTAAGGTTATTGCATTTGCCCCAGCTTTAATAATTGCTAAGAAATTGATTAAAATGGGAGTTGATGGAATTGTTATAGAGGGAATGGAAGCCGGAGGGCATATTGGCCCGGTTTCTACCTTAGTTTTAGCTCAGGAAATATTACCCCATCTTAAAGATGAGGTTCCAATATTTGTTGCTGGAGGAATTGGCAGAGGTGAAGCGATAGCTCAACTTTTAAAAATGGGAGCGGCTGGTTGTCAGATTGGAACAAGATTTGTTTGTGCAGATGAATCCATAGCTCATGAAAATTTTAAAAATATTTTTATAAGGTCGCAGGCCAGAAATACTACGGTTTCTCCTCAGTTAGATGAGAATTTCCCAGTTATTCCAGTTAGAGCGATTGAAAATAAGGGTACTGCCGAATTTATTAAGGCTCAAAGGCAAGCCATTGAAGATTATCAAAGTGGTAAATTTTCTAAAGAGGAAGCTCAGTTATCAATTGAAAAATTCTGGGCGGGGGCTTTAAAAAAAGCTGTAATTGATGGGGATGTTGAGCATGGTTCAGTTATGGCCGGTCAAAGTGTAGGAATGGTTTTTAATAAGCAGCCAGTTGCTGAAATTATTCAAGAATTAGTTGAGCAAACTTATTCTGCATATTTAAAATAATCATGGAATATACTTTATTTACTAAGTTAGCTTCAGATGAAATTAATTTTATTTTTGATTTTTTAGAAGAAGCTAATTTTAAAGAAGATTTTGATTTAATTAGTGATGTGCTTTATATTTATACCAGTAAAGGTGATTACGTTATTAACCAGCATTCTCCAACCCAGCAAATATGGGTCTCCTCTCCTGTTAGTAACGCTGGTTACTTTAGTTATAGTGATGAAGATAAACAATGGAAAGATAAAAAAGGGATGTCTTTAAGGCAACAACTTTTTCAAGATTTAGAATTATTGTGCATTTAATTGCGGAAATTAAGTAACTTTTATTAACATGTTTAATTGTGAATAATACAAAATCAGGAAAAAACTCTACAAATAGTCCTAGTTCGGATAATGCTATAAATCCAGGAATGAGAGATTTTTGGATAAGCTTCATGCTAATTGACACCCTTCTGACAGTAAAAAAATGAAGCATTAAAAAAGAATGATCCAGTTATACAAGCTTTAATTGAAGAAGGGATTATGGGCCCTGGAGCTTTTGTTATTGAAGCTAGTGATCCAAGCCAAGGTATTACTGTTAGTGATATTAATAATTTCTTTTCTGGAGATTTTATGAAGAAGATGTGCCCAGGTAGAGACCAAGATCATGGCGATGGTGGAATAACTGGTTAATACCAAAAATTTTATTCTGAAATATTAACAATTTACTAGATTTTTATATGCAAAAATATCCGCTTTTTAGATATATGTTCTAAGAGATGGAATTAATATGGTGAAGGGTTTCTCCAGCCATGGAGTTAGCGTTTTCATTATCATAACAAGTTTCTTGATTATCTAGTACACGAGGATGCTCTTCTTGTTGTAAATTAAACAATAGCCTTGTATAAGTTAATGTAGATCTAATCATAGATTCAACGCGATCAATAAAAGAAGGTTTTTCTACAAGTGAATCATCACACAAAGAGGCGCCTGTGATAACTATATTATGGTGAGTACTAGGATTTAAATGAACTTCTGGAATATTATAATCATCAATTTGTTCATTGCTATCCCTAATTATTATAGATAAGAGATTTATTGAATCTGGTGTTAATTCGTCGAATTTTTCTAGAGTTCTTTCTATTGAAGGAATAGAAAGATGTAAGTTAATCAAGGATTTCTGTAAAGAGTCCAAGTAGGGTAAATTATTAATCCTAATAATTAATTCCTCAGCTGCTTGATATATTGTTGAATGTTCTTTTTTATTAGTCACATCTATATATTTTTTACTGTTAACATATCTGTCCACTTATTTTAGTCCTTATTGAAACCAATTTCTGAAATATCCCATAAATTTAATAATTCTTTTGATGGTTTATGATATAGTGTTTGACAATTTTTTAGTTCAACTAATGGCCAATTAAGTTTGATTGATAGTGCGCAATAAACTCCTCCATGAGCAATAATTAATGATGGCTCTGGGTGTTGATTTAGTGTGTGTGTTATTGCATTTATAACGCGTTCTTGGAAATTTTGTGAAGGTTCTTCTCCCAATAGAGCATCTTCAGCTAACCATTTAGATATATGAGTATTTTTGCTAATTAGCTTACCCTCTTTTTTTCCTAAGTATCTTTCTTTTAATCCTTCTAAAAGGGTTATAGGTTTATTAATAACTTCAGAAATTATTTGAGCAGTTTTATATGCTCTCAAAAGGGGGCTGGAGATAATATGTTCTATCCTATGACTTTTTAATAATTGCGCAGCTATTTCTGCTTGCTCAATTCCGACTTTATTTAAAGGAATATCTGAAGATCCCATGTATAGCTGTTGATTGTTCCAATTGGTTTCTCCATGACGCATAAAGTAAAAAGCTTTTTTCGGAATAGACATAAATTTTCTATCATAAATAAAATTATTGCATCATCAGTTTACTCAAAAAACTATTTTTTGTAATGAATAATATTGTTTGAATTAAACTAAATTTATAGATGAGAAACTCATGTCTAAAAAAGAAGATGTTATATTTAAGGGGTTATAAAATAATTATTTGCCTTTCTAGATATAATTGTAATACATAAAATAATTCATAATGGACAAAATATAGTAGCAGGGAATATCTAGAAATTGTAAGCAATGTGTTTTGATATAATTTGTTTAGAGAAATTGTATGAATATTAAAATAAGAAAAGAGTTTAAATAATATCAGGAATTCTACCAGAAGCAAAGAGCATCCTAAGGAGCTAAAATTAAATACCATAATTTCAAATAATGCATATAGAATTAAATTTATTCCTAAAAAAATTTGGTATAATAAATTATTATTCTGTGTCCTAGCCCAATAACCACAGATAGCCATTATAATACCTAGAGTACCATACTGAAATATATATGATGTGCCAAAAGACATTCCCCAAAGAATAAAAGTTATTGCTACTATATTATTGCTATTGAGTTTTGGGTGTAAATATTTCATTGATAAGCGAGTAATAATAATAGCAAATAAAATAGAAGTTTTAAATGATGCTGCAATGTGAAAGTTAGTAGAGTTACTAATATAATTATTGAGTAGCATTAATATTGCTAAAACCAATATGGTTATATCAAAATTATATTTCTTACTATACCCGATGGCAAACGCAAATAAAGCGTAAGACATTCTGCCAATCACTCTAAAAATTTCTATGTCTGGATAGAAAAAAAAACCTAAATGATCTATAAACATGGCGAGTATAGCAATAACCTTAAGCAGGTCATAGCTATTAAAGCCACCATATTGTTTAATAGATCTAAGCATTTTTTTAGGTTCTGGGTAAAGTTACGCCAGTTTGTCCCATATATTTTCCTTTGCGGTCAGCATATGAAACTTCACATACTTCATTGGCTTTTAAGAAAATAAATTGACAAGCCCCTTCACCAGCATAAATATTTGCAGGCAATGGAGTTGTGTTTGAAAATTCTAAAGTTACATGTCCTTCCCATTCTGGTTCTAAGGGAGTTACATTGACAATAATTCCACATCTAGCATAGGTTGATTTTCCAACGCAAATAACCAATACATCACGAGGAATACGGAAATATTCTACGGTTCTAGCTAGGGCAAAGCTATTTGGTGGAATGGTGCAAACATCAGTTTTTCTATCAACAAAGCTGGTATCAACAAAATTTTTAGGGTCTACAATAGCTGAGTTTACATTGGTAAATATTTTAAATTCATCAGAAACTCTTGCATCATAACCATAAGAAGTTAGTCCATAGGAAATAATTTTATCATTATTTTTATCACGAACTTGACGATCAACAAAAGGTTCAATCATTCCCTTTTCTTGCGCAATTTTTCTAATCCAACTGTCTTGCATTACTGACATAAATATATACCTCAATCTTTATAATATAAGAATCAACTTTAACTAATTAGCATAAAATAAGCAAGATCTTGCTAGAGTAAAAATATATTTAAATTTTTCTAGTTGCTAAAGATTTAAGATAAGCAAACATAAAATCATCTAAATCTCCATCTAATACTGCTGAAGTATTGCTAGTTTCGCAATCAGTACGCAAATCTTTTACCATCTGGTATGGGTGGAGAACATAAGAGCGGATTTGATGCCCCCAGCCTATTTCAGTTTTGGTTTTATTGAGCTGATCAACTTTCTCTTGGGCTTTCCTCAGTTCCACTTCATATAATCTTGCTTTCAGCATAGACATTGCTTCGGCTTTATTTTTATGTTGAGAGCGATCATTCTGGCATTGTACCGCAATATTTGTAGGTAAGTGAGTTATTCTAACAGCGCTATCGGTTGTGTTAACATGCTGTCCACCAGCGCCAGAAGATCTATAGGTATCAATCCTTAAATCTTTATCATTTATTTCTATATTAATATCATCAGTTAATACCGGGAATGAAAATACGCTAGCAAAACTGGTTTGTCTTTTTCCAGCAGCATTAAATGGGGATAGACGCACTAGGCGGTGCACTCCATTTTCACTTTTACAAAATCCATAAACATTTTTGCCATGAATTTTTAAAGTAACAGATTTTATGCCAGCTTCTTCTCCGGCAATTTGATCTATGAATTCTACTTTAAATTTGTGAGCTTCTGCCCATCTTAAATACATCCTTAGCAGCATTTGGGCCCAGTCATGGCTTTCAGTTCCTCCAGCGCCAGCGTGAATTTCAAGGAAGCAATCTTTATTATCTGCTTCGCCAGAAAAGAGGCATTCTATTTCTAATTTTTGGAGAGATTTTGCAAATAATGCTAAGTCTACTTCAATTTCAAGAATTAAATCTTGGTTTTTTTCTTCTTCTGCAAGATTAATTAGTTCCTCTAGGTCACTAAATTTTTGCTGCAATTCATCATATTGATTAATACTATCTGATAGAGAAGTTTTTTCTTGAAGAATTTTTTGGGCTCTTTGCTGATCTTGCCATAAATCTGGGTTGTTACTTTGCTCTTCTAAATCTTTGAGTTTGATAAGTGCATTATCATAGTCAAAGTGACCTCCTTAGCAAATCTAATGTTTGGGTGATTTGATTAATTAAATTTTCTGTTTCTGTTTTCATCGATAATAAGCTTATATATGTTATTAAATAAATATTATTATATAAAAATATTTATTTAATAGCTAGCTAGTTTATAAAAAATAATAAGGGTCAATATCAATTTTTAAATGAATATGATTAGGCATTTGAATGCTGTCTAGCCAAGCTTGTAAAAATTTTTGTATATTAATATTACGAGAAGTTTTTACTAAGAAACGATAGCGAAATTTCCCCCTTAATTTATAGATAATTGCGGGTGCTGGTCCAAGAACTGAAATTTGTTTATTATTGGGAGCTTGTTTGATTAAATATTGGCTAAATTCAATAAGTTTATCTTCTCGGTTGCTTGATATAATAATTGAAGCTAGGCGCCCAAAAGGAGGCATGTGCATTTCTTTTCTAGTGCGCATTTCTTCTTCAATAAATTGAGCGCGATTGTAGCTTGCCAATGCTAGGATTAGAGGATGTTCAGGATTATAGGTTTGAATGAAAATTTTACTTCCATTAATTTCTCTTCCAGCTCTGCCGCCCACTTGTTGTAATAATTGATATGTTTTTTCTGCAGCACGAAGATCTCCTCCAATTCCCCATAAATCGGCATCAATCACGCCAACTAAGGTTAGAGAGGGGAAGTGATGCCCTTTGGCTATAATTTGTGTGCCAATAATAATATCATATTCCTTATTGATAATTGAGTCTATTAGTTGTTGTGTTTCATTTAAGTTGTTAAAACTATCTTGAGTGATGCAGATAATTTTTGCTTTAGGAAGAGACTCTCTTATTTCTTCTTCTAATTTCTCAATTCCTGGTCCGTAAGGAATAAAGCTATCTTCCTTTTGGCAATGGGGGCAAATTTTAGGAAGCCCAGCCACATAACCACATTGATGGCACTTAAGTTTTTTTTGTGCCTTATGATAAACCATCCCTGTTGAGCAAGATTTACAACAAATTCTATAACCGCAACCTTTGCAAATCATTGCTGGAGAATAGCCCTTTCGATTTAGGAAAATTAGAGATTGTTGGTTATCAAGTAGATTTTTCTCTAGAGAATTGAATAAAATTGGTGAAATAAAAGAATTTTTCTTTTTGTTTTTTTTCATATCAATAATAGTCACTTCAGGCATGGCATTATCATTATACCTTGCTGATAGAGTAACAATATTAAGTTTGCCCAAAGCAACATTATGAATGCTTTCTAAAGAGGGGGACGCAGAAGCTAATATTACTGGAATATTAGCAAGTGATCCTCGCATCAAAGCCATATCTCTTGCGTGGTAAGACACCCCATCTTCTTGCTTATAGCTATTATCATGTTCTTCATCAACTATAATCATAGATAAATTCTTATAGGGTAAAAATAAGGCGCTTCGGGCGCCAATTATAATTTTAGCATCTCCATGAATTATTTTTAAAAAACTATCTCTCTTTTTAGATCCAAGAATATTTGAGTGCCAAATATCTGGTTTAATTCCAAAACGCGAGCTTATTCTATCAATAAGCTGATTAGTTAAAGAAATTTCTGGCAAGATAATTAAAATTTGAGCATGGTTATCTTCAAGAAGCGCTTCACTAATTATAGATAAATATACTTCTGTTTTACCTGATCCTGTCACTCCATCAAGAATAATATTATATTTCTTTTGTTGAATGAGCTCTTTGATTTGGTCAATTGCAGTAAGCTGTTCTGAATTGAACTTAGGTTCACTATAAACTAGTGGATGAGAAGCATCGCTTAATTTATATGGTTTGTCTTTAGCAATAAAAGCAGCAATTGCTGATGGGATTAACATTTTAAAAACATGTCCCAAATTATACATATAATAATTGGCAACCCATCGGATAAATTTTAAATCAATATCAGCAATTTCTAATGAAAGTTTTTGTTCAATATAGCGTAATTTCTCAAGAGGAAACTCACTAGAGCTATTAATTTTCCAGACTATCCCCAAAACTTTTTTTTGTCTAATAGGAACTATTACTAGATTGCCAATTTTAAGTTCTAACTCGGGTGGAGCAAGATAGTCTAGGGGTTCTAGATTAGGGACAAGAATTTGGAAAATATGATTCATTAAAATTAGGTCTATAAAATTTGATATTGAGATTATACTTAATTTATTCTACGGTTAGTAGTAATATTTTCTTCATTTTTGATTAACATTAGATAATTAGCCTTGCATTATCTTTATGCTTAGCACTATAATTCTGAAAGTTCTTTGATATGTGGTAATAAAATGCAGTTTCTAGATGAAGTAAAAATTTATATTAAAAGTGGTGAAGGCGGCTCTGGCTGTTCAGGATTTAGAAGGGAGAAATTTATTTCTCATGGTGGTCCAGATGGTGGAGATGGTGGAAGAGGCGGTGCAGTTTATGTTGAGTGCGTAGATAACTTAAACACCCTAATAGATTTTCGTTACTTACAGCATTTTAAAGCTAAAAATGGTCAGGGCGGATTGGGGCAAAATCGTCATGGGGCTTCTGCTGAAGATTTAATAATTAAAGTTCCAGTTGGTACAGAAATTTTAACAGAAGATAAAGAAAATATAGTTATTGACTTAACTGAAGTTGGTCAAAGAGTGTTGCTAGCAAAAGGTGGAGATGGTGGGCTTGGTAACGCCCATTTTAAATCTTCTACTAACCAAGCTCCAACTAAGAAAACTCTTGGTTGGCCAGGTGAAGAAATGTGGGTCTGGCTCAGATTAAAATTAATTTCTGATGCTGGGTTAGTGGGGTTACCTAATGCAGGTAAGTCAACTTTCTTAGCTTCAGTATCTTCGGCTAAACCTAAAATTGCTGATTATCCATTCACTACTTTAAAACCTCAGCTTGGGGTGGTTTATGTAGATGATAATGAATTTGTTATAGCAGATCTACCAGGATTAATTGCTGGTGCTCATGAAGGAATAGGTCTTGGAGATAAATTCTTAAAGCATGTTGAGCGTTCAGGGGTGCTGCTTCATTTAATTGATATTACCCAAGATGATATTGTTCAAGCATATAAAACCATTCGTCATGAATTAGTTGAATATGGTTTGGAAGATAAAATAGAAGTTATTGCTTTAAATAAATGTGATAGCTTAAGTGAAGAAGAAATAAAAAAGAAACAGAAATTGCTTAAAAAACATACCAAAAAAGAAGTTTATGCAATATCAGCGGCTGCTAAACAGGGAATAACCCCAGTATTACGTAAACTTTATGAACATATTGAAGAAAGCAGAAAATTATAAATTTCTGATTTTCAAGTTATTAGCGTCATTGTTGCCTAATAGGTGACAATGATTTCTATAGATTATTGTGTATATTTCATAAATCCTCCCACTTTTCCACTATCTAAGTTTTACTATTTTTTATACATATCCAATAACAAAGAAATTCTTGTTTTGACATTTTTCTTAATCCTAAATAATGTTAATATTTGAATTATATTTATGTGGAGTGAAGAGTGGTTTGGAATTCTGAAGTATTAGTATCAATTACTAATGGAAAAGCATTTTCTAAATGGCAAAGTGGTAAAGTTGTTTTTGATAGCCGTCTTGTTGAAGAAGGTGATACATTTTTAGCTCTTCCTGGAGCTATTTCAGATGGACATGATTATGTGGTTCAGGCGTTAGAAAAAGGAGCCGCTGCAGCTATAGTTTCTAAAATTCCAGAAGGCGTAGTTGATATAAGTAAATTGCTGATAGTAGAAAATGTATTAGATGCTCTAACTATTATGGCAAAATATAAGCGTAATAAATCTAAAGCTAAGTTTATTGGTATTACTGGGAGTGTAGGTAAAACTAGCACTAAAGAAATATTAGGACTATGCCTTCAAGTTTATGGCAAAACTTTTATTAGTCGTGGTAATTATAATAATTTTTTGGGAGTGCCAATTAACTTAGCCTCTATGCCAGATGATTCTGAATATGCTATAATTGAAATAGGAATGGATCACGCAGGAGAAATTACGCCGCTAACTTACCTAGCTAAGCCCCATATGGCGATTATTACAGCTATTGAAAATATTCACAGGGCAAATTTTGATTCAATAGAAGGAATTGCAAGAGCAAAAGCTGAAATTTTTATAGGATTAGAACCTACAAGTACGGTAATTATCAATTCGCTAAGTAATTGTTATGAGTTATTGTTGCAAACGGCTCAGAACAACTTGAATATTAGTAAAGTTATTTCTATTGGTTTAGATAGCTATCTTAAGAATTATTTGGTAGAAAATAATACTACTGATGCTAAGGTAAATATTTTAGGACAAGAATTAAGTTTAAAATTTCTTGATATTATAAGTAGCCATCAAATTCATAATATGATAGTGGCCTTAAGCTGCATTAAGGAACTAAAGCTAGACCCCTGGCAATCTTTAGAATGTTTAAAAGAATTTAAATTACCTCGTGGAAGAGGATTAGTTTCAAAAATTAAAGTTGATGAAAAAAATATCACTTTAATTGATGATAGTTATAATGCTGGTCCAGTTTCAATTAAAGCAGCTCTAAAAAACATGAGTAATTACCAAGGAAGGAAAATTGCACTTTTAGGAGATATGGTTGATTTAGGGCCAGAAACTGTGTCCTTGCACACAGGGCTTAAAGAAGATATTATTGTTAATAATATTGATAAAGTAATCTGTTTTGGAAAACAAATGAAAGACTTATATGAAGTATTGCCTGAAGATAAAAAATTAGGACATCACCTAACTTTAAAAGATTTAGCAGCGGAATTGCCAAGTAAATTATTAGATGGTGATATCTTGCTTATTAAAGGATCCTTTTATTTGACTAACCTCTATAGATTTACCAAACATTTAAGTGAAGGAACGTTGCATGCTCTATAAAGTATTTCATCCTCTGGCAGAAAATTTCCAAATTTTTAACTTATTTCGTTATATAACTTTTCGTAGTGCTGGAGCTCTTTTAACTTCGCTTGTTATTGCGCTAATTGTGATTCCTCACTTAATTGGCTACTTACGCAATAAATACAATAAAGGACAGCCAATTAGGGATGATGGTCCACAACAGCATCTAGCAAAAGCTGGAACACCAACAATGGGTGGGTTAGCAATTATTTTTTCAGTTATAAGTTCTTGTTTATTATGGGGAGATTTAAATAATTCTTATCTTTGGATAGTTATGTTTGTAACAATAAGTTATGCGGGTTTAGGATTTATTGATGATTATCTTAAAGTTTCTAAATATAATACCAAAGGAGTTCCAGGAAAGGCGAAACTATTATTTCAGGCAATAATAGCTATAGTTGCAGGGTTGTGGATTCAGTCTGTAGCAGATAGCTCATATGATTCTCATATAACTATACCATTGTTCAAAAAAATCTTGCTTGATTTAGGCTGGTTTTATCTACCATTCATTATGGTGGTAATAATAGGGTCATCTAATGCAGTTAATTTAACAGATGGTCTTGATGGTTTGGCTATAGTTCCTATAATTATTGCCACAGCATGCTTTGCTTTAATCGCCTATTTAACAGGAAGTTCTAAGTTTGCTGCATATTTACAAATTCAATTTGTAGAAAATAGTGCTGAGTTAGCGGTGTTTTGTTCGGCTTTAATTGGCGCCGGGCTTGGCTTCTTATGGTATAATGCCCAGCCAGCTGAAATTTTTATGGGTGATGTAGGAAGTTTAGCTTGTGGTGGAGCTATAGGTGCAATCAGTGTGATTGTTAAGCAAGAATTTTTGTTGGCCATAATTGGTGGTTTATTTGTTATAGAAGCTTTATCAGTGATTATCCAAGTTTATTATTATAGATTTACTAAGGGTAAGAGATTCTTTAAAATGGCACCAATTCATCATCATTTTGAAAAATCTGGTTGGAGTGAATCAAAAGTGGTGACCAGATTCTGGATAATAGCAGTAATATTTGCCATTTTAGGACTCTTAACCCTAAAGACAAGATAAGATATTTTCTAATAGCGTCTGCAATATAAGAAAAATCAAGTATATACTAGTGGTTATAACTTAAGTTAACCTAAAATGATCAAGCTTGAATCTATAAATTAACGACTTGGGACTTGATTATGATCTTTTTTTATTTTTTTGTTAGATCTATTTATTGTTAATTCCCATCTTTGTTCCCCCTCTGGGCCATTGCTTATTCGTTTTAGATTTGGATTGGTTATCTTATCTAGTTCCTCTAGTAATTGAGCATGGTCAATTTTTTTTTGCAAGTCTTCTATAGATTTTTCAGGTAATGCTTTTCCTTCTAGCTTAAGTTTATTATAAATATTATTTTTCATATTTTTAGCTTCCTTGCTCTTAGGTTAAAACTTTTTATCCCTTTGATGGTAAATTATTATAGAAATTAAATCAATAGTTGAAGTAATTTATGTAAACTATAATAGAGAAAGATAATGGATATAAATTTTTTATATCCAGCGCTTTTTTTCTTGAGCCAAACTATCGTTTCTAATTGCTTCTCTAACGCTACTCATTAATCTATTCATAAAATTTACGTTATGAATAGTTAAAAGTGCTGCAGCCAAGAGTTCTTTTGCTTTAAGTAAATGATGAATATAAGCTTTAGTATGATTTTTACAGGTGTGGCATAAACAATCCGGCTCAATAGGAGTGAAATCAGTCTTATATTGGCTATTATTTAAATTAATATGCTCTTTAGTTTGATTGGTTCTATTTTCTGGTCTTGCCAGAGCACCTCCATGACGTGCTAACCTTGTTGGATGAACGCAGTCAAAGGTATCAACTCCTTGTTCAACGCCATTAAAAACATCTGAAACTCCACCTATTCCTAATAAGTGAATTGGTCGATTGCGATCTAAAATCTCTGCCGCCATTGCCACCACATCATACATCTGGTTTTTATCGGCGCCTAGTGATCCGCCAATAGCATGACCAAAGAAATTCTGAGAATTCACATATTCACAGCTTTCTTTGCGTAAATCTGGATAAACACCACCTTGAATTATGCCATATAATTTTTGCTTACCATTATCATGTTTAGTAAATTCATTTAAGCTACGAGTTGCCCAACGGTGGCTCATTCTCATAGAATTTAGGGTGTATTTTTTATCAACATGAAAAGGGGTGCATTCATCTAAAACCACTACAAAATCTGGCCCTAGCATTCTTTGAATTTCAATAGAACGTTCCGGGCTAAGAAAGTGAGTTTTCCCATCAATATAAGAGCGAAATTTTGCTCCTTCTTCGGTAATTTTTAATAAAGTTTGTGGGCGATTATTTATTCTTTTGCCTTTTATTTCTGAAGCTACGGAGCCATGACCTAAGCTAAAAATCTGGAAACCACCAGAGTCAGTAAGCATTGGTCCGTTCCATCCCATAAATTTATGCAATCCACCGGCTTTTTCTATTATTTCAGGACCCGGCTGCAACATTAAATGATAAGTATTGGCCAAAATAAATTGAGTGTTTTCTTCTACCATTTGTGCTGGATGCAATCCTTTTATGGAAGCTTTTGTAGCGCAAAAAATAAATGCAGGCGTTTGTACGGTTCCATGTGGAGTTTGCAATTCTCCTATGCGCATTTTTGAATTTGGATTAGGGCAATGAAATTTAAAAGAAAAATTACTCATGTTTCCTCAGATTTAAAATAATAACTCCAATAAATAACAGGAGTTGAAAATAAAGCAAAAACTACTCTTAGAATATAAGTTCCTAGAATGTAAGTATAGATTAAAGTGTTTGTCCCTACAGGATTAGGAGATAAAATAACCCAAGCTAAGGTGCTAAATATAATATTGTCTAATAATTCAGAAGACATTAAAGCTATATTACTTCTAAGCCAGAGCATTTTCTCTTTACATAATTTAGAAAGCCATTGAAATATAGAAATATTAAATAATTGGCTGATAACAAATGCCGCTAAGCTGGCTATTAATATCCTGGGGGCTGGAAGAAATAAAGCAGAAATGGCATCATGAGCTGTATCATTAGCTATGGGTTTAAAACCAATAACAGTAATCATAGTTGCTGCTACTAATATTTGGGTAGCAAAACTAAGCCAAATATTTTTTTTAGCTGCTTCTACTCCATAATGTTCGGTAATAATATCATTAGCAAGAAATATTGTGGAAAATGTGGCTGTTCCTAAAGCAACTGGCTCTGAGAGAAGCGATGAATTCATGAGTTTTAAAACTTGGATATTGGCCATTATAGTAGCTGCGGCACTATAAACATAAAGCCCAGATACACCAAAGAAGCGAAGCATAACCAGCATCACTATCACTCCAATAGTAAAAGAAATGAGGGATAGAATTTCTCCATTTAAAGAATAAAAATAATGAATTAGTGGTAAAACTAGTAAGTCGTCCATAATAATTATTGTGAGAATATAAATTGAAGCGTCAATATATAGCTAATTGCAATCAAAAACAACAATAAATGAATTCTAAGATTATTGAAATTTTAATAAAGTAAAAAATAATCATAGTATTTCAATTTAAAGTTGTGATACAATTAATATTACGGAATTTTTAATGAATTGAAAAAGGAGAAAATCAGTGAATCTAAATAAAATAATAGTTATGGCTCTGCTAGCTATGGATAGAATAGCTAATGCAAATGCTCAGCCTATTGAGCAGCAAGCTCAGGTTACGGGAGACTTAACTAAGAGCTTAACTCCACAAGACATAAATAATTTTGTAAAAGCAGTGGGAGGTCGTGTTCGTGGTGGGCCACATTATGCTGATCCTGAGCGTGAAAAACAACGTAATGAGAGAGAGAAGCAAAAAGATAAAGAATGGCAAAATAATGCTGCTCAGATTGTTGAAACTTCAAAAAAGAATGTTAATGAAGCTAAGAGTCTTTTGAGTAGTTTTGATTCTGGTGGTACAAAAGTAGAAAATAGTGCAGAGGTTTTAAATAAACTAGTTAATATTAGGCTAACTGCACATATTTCCAATTCAGAAGATAAAGAAGCTATATCTAAAGGGATTGGAGCGTTAATTAAAGCTAATATTAAAGATATTAATGTTAACGAGCCTTTGCCTAAAATGCAGGGTTTAACTTTGTTGCATGTGGCAACTATCTTAAATGATAAAGAATTAATAGATACTTTAATAAGAGCTGGAGCTGATGTTAATGCTCTAGATGCAAAGGGCTATAGTCCATTGCAACATGCCTGTTTAGAAAATAATATCGAAGTTGCGAAATTATTAGCATTTAATGGAGCTGAAGTTAGTAATCTAGGTACAGTAGATACCAAATTAATTATTGATAGGCCATTTAAAGAAAGTAATGTGAATCAGGAGCAAGCTGAGAAAAATTTTCAGGTTGCTAAATCATATAATGCTGTATATATGCAAGAAGAGCATGGTTATAGCAGATTGCATCAGATAGCTTCTTCTGGAAGTCCGCAAGATGTAAAGGACCTAGTTGGATCTGGTTATGATATAAATGCTCTAGATGATAGAGGAAATTCTCCGTTATTTTATGCTATAGCTTCTGGAAATATTGATAATGCTAGGATATTGATTAAAAATGGTGCTAAAGCTGATATTTTAGAAATTCCTGTAAATGAATTTCAAGAGAAATCTAGTTATTTAAAAAGAAAACTATCGTTAGAGCAGCTTAAAGAAGTTTCTGATCAAATGAAGCAAGCTCCAGGTATTTATGACACTTTGCATGGATATGCTAAGTATGGTTATGATACAATTGCTCCATATATGGGATATGCAGTTGCTGAAACTCAACAACTTAATAAAGTTGTGAATGCTACTCCTATGAAGGCCACTCCTAATGAATTTGGAGTGAATCTTGATGCAAGAAAAGCTATTCATGAAGGTGATATGGCCGCTTTAAGTAATATTATTAAGGCAGATAAAAATATAATAAAACAAAAGGATCCGCTAGGAAGAGGATTGCTTGATATGGCGGCCTACTGTCAAAATAAAGAGGCGGTGGATTTGCTATTAAGTGCTGGAGCAGAGCCTAAATTAATTTTTGAAAGAGCTGACCAAGCTAAAAGAGCTGCAGCTCAGTATACACGTGTTGCTAAGCTTAAAAATGAAGAGCAGTTTATAAGTGGTTATCAAGAAATAGTAGGTATGGTAAAAAATAGAAAAGAACGTAACCAAATTATTCAAGCTGGAAGTATAGCTCAAGAATACAAAGAATATAAAGCAAACAAGAATATACCCGTTGCTGAGCCACAAACAGAACAGGTGCAAGCTACTGGTAAATTTGATTCAAAAGGAAGGGCTCCAATAGGACCTGGAGGAATAAAGCCAGGACCAAAACACGGCGGGAAAAGGGCGATAAACTAAGTAGGTTTTCAATATATTAAGGAGGGAAGAGAGCATAAGGCTAGCTTTACCTCCTTAATTTTAATAGAATTTCTAGTTTACCTTTTGAGGTTATGTAATATTTAAAGGTTAGATTTTCATTAAAGTTCTAATAAGTTAGAAGTAATTTCTGAGGAGCTGAGCTCTGAACCAAATATCACTATGTCTGTAATCTTATAAATTATTCTGTTACGAAGAAAATATCAGTTCTAGTTTTAACCTATTTAATCTTTCCTCAATTACTAAATATATGTCTACAAATTTATGGTATGTTATTTTAATCGTTCAAAATGTAATTTAGTCAATCTTTTAATTAGTAGTTTCAATGTCTAAAATAACAAACTCTTGATCAGGAATTTTAATATCAGGGGGGAGGAAACTTATTTTTTTATTACGTAGTAAGTTAGTTGGAATTATGGCGGTTCTTTTAGAATTTTTCTTGATATTAGAAAAAGCTTTATTTATAGCTGGAGGCACATTATTGCTGCCTAAAACAAAAGAAGCAGGATCTTTGCTTTTATATAAAATTTTATTCTGTCCTGTTGAAAGAGTATAGTTAAAATATACAGGCTCACTACAGTATAATGGAGAGTTTTTATTGTCTTCGGTGTTACTAAAAATTCTGATTTTATCATCTAAATAGCTAGAATTTGAAATAACATTTATCAATTCAACATCAAGTGTTACAAACTCATTGCCAGCAAAGGCGTGAGAAGACATTTTGCTATATCCCATTTGAGGGGGAATAACCAATCTTCTTTGTCCATTTTCTTTCATGCCAAGAACTGCATATTCTAGACCTTTAATTACCTTTTTATCGCCAACTTGGAAAATAAAAGGCTGCTTATTATCATTGTTATTTTCTATTACTTGTCCATTTACTAGTCTTGTAGTGTAATTAACACTAACGGTATCGCCGCACTCCACAATGGCACCTTTACCAATATTAATGTCAATTACAGAATTATTACGATAGAGCTCTTTGCTTTTTTGTTCTTTGATTAAAGGGGTGGTTTCTGGAGCATTATTATTTAGAAATTTCTCAAGTAGGTTTCTCCCTTGTTCTGTATGAAGGAGATTGTCAGTTATAACCATTATTTTGTCTTCAACCCAAGTTTTAGCAATCTCGTTTTTAGAGATTGGATCATTTTTTATCTCAGGAGGTGGAATATTAGCAATATCTGGGTTTGAACTAACAGAGACTGGTAACCCAATACTTCTTTTGAGAGCATCTTTAGGAGCCCTGGTGATAGAAGTATTATTAGGAGGTAGGTTCCCTTGCTTTGTATCCTTGATCTGTTGATCTTGTTCTGCTTTAAGCAAGGGAGAATTTTTATTGCTTGAAATATTAGGTCTGTGATCAGTAGTAATAAAATCTAAAGTATTTTTTATTTCCTCTATAAATTCATATTTAGGAGCGGCTTGCTCTTTAAATTTTAGTTTTTGAGGGCTTTTTAATATTGCAAATATAGCAAAAACTATTACAAGAATTTTAATAAAATTTTGTCGTGATCTCATATTAAAAAGTAACTTTATAAAATATTAAAATGGAATTTCATCATCTATTTCTTCTGCATTAAAGCTTGATCCAAAAGAGCTGTTACTGCTGCTACTTTGATTATCAGAATGATTTTTATTGTTATCTAACATTAGTAAAGAAGCGCTGTATCCTTGCAATACAATCTCAGTGGTATAGCGTTCAACGCCAGAATTATCTACCCATTTTCTAGTTTGTAAAGCGCCTTCTATATATAATTTGCTACCTTTTTTAACGTAGTTTTTTACAATATTAACAAGTCCATCAGAAAAAATAACAATGCGGTGCCATTCTGTTCGCTCTTTACGCTCTCCTGAACTTTTATCTTTCCAAGATTCAGAAGTAGCAAGAGTGATTGATGCAATCTCTTTTCCGTCTTGAGTGGTTCTAATTTCTGGATCACGACCTACATTACCAACTAATGTAACTTTATTTATGCTATTTACCATTTTGAATCCTTATTATTTTTAAAATCAATTGAACAGTTACATAATATACACTAATGTATACCCAAAATAACAGAAGAACAAATAATTTTTTAGAGTGAAGAGATAAATTTATGGATAATTATATTAAAGTTAGAGGTGCTAAAGAGCATAATTTAAAAAACGTTAATATAGACATTCCTAAAAATCAGTTAGTTGTTATTACTGGACTTAGTGGTTCTGGGAAGTCTTCGCTTGCGTTTGATACTATTTATGCAGAAGGACAAAGAAGATATGTAGAAAGTTTGTCATCATATGCAAGGCAATTTCTTCAGCTGCAGAATAAACCAAATGTTGAATCTATTTCTGGTCTTTCTCCAGCAATTGCAATTGATCAAAAAACAACTTCACGCAATCCAAGATCTACAGTTGGTACCATAACTGAAATATATGATTATATTAGGTTACTTTATGCGCGTATAGGTATTCCTTATTCACCTGCTACAGGTTTGCCAATAAAAAGTCAAACCGCAGTTCAAATAGTTGATGCAATTTTAGAATTACCTCAGGGAAGTAAAATTTATGTTCTTGCTCCAATTGTTAAAGGACAGAAGGGAGAACATCGTAAGGAATTATTTCAGTTTAGAAAACAAGGTTATCAAAGAGCAAGAATAGATAGTATTATCTATGAATTAGAAGATTTGCCGGTGCTTGATAAAAATAAAAAGCATGACATAGAAATAGTAGTTGATCGTTTAGTTATTGATACTAATGTAAGCGCCCGCTTAAATGAGAGCATTGAAGCAGCCCTAAAAATTGGCGAAGGCTTAATATTTATTGAAATAGTAGAAGATATAGAAAGTGAGAAAGCAGAATCCTTTAAAGCTGGACATTTACTTATTTTCTCAGAAAAATTTTCTTGTCCAATATCAGGTTTCCAAATTAATGAAATTGAGCCTAGAATGTTTTCATTTAATAGTCCTTTTGGTGCTTGTTCTAAGTGTCAAGGAATAGGGGTTGAGTTATTTTTTGATCCTGTTTTAGTTGCTCCAGACTATAGTCTTTCTCTAAGTGACGGTGCAATAGCTCCGTGGAGAAACTCTAAAACTAAATATCAAACACAAGCATTAGAAAGTTTAGCTCAGCATTATGGTGAAAGTATTTTTACCCCATTTGAGAAATTGTCTGAAGAATTTAGAAATATTATTTTATATGGTTCTGGTGACGAAGAAATCACTATGAATTATAGTGATGGTATGCGTAAACAAACAGTTACTAAACCATTTGAAGGTGTAATACCTTCACTTAATAAATCTTTAAATGATAATAAAGATTGGTTAGAAGAGGAATATGGAAATTTCCAGCGAGAACGTAAATGCCAAGTATGTAATGGATATCGTTTAAAAACAGAATCTTTATGTATTAAAGTTGCTGATTGTCATATTGGTGAAGTTAGTCATATGACAATAATTAATGTGCTTAACTGGTTTAAAGAATTACCTGCTAAACTGAATAGTACTCATAATAAGATTGCTGATAGAATTCTAAAAGAAATTATAGAGAGGCTTGGTTTTTTAAATAATGTAGGCTTAGAATATTTAACATTATCTAGAGAATCTGGCACTTTATCTGGTGGAGAAAGTCAAAGAATACGCCTTGCTTCTCAGATTGGTTCTGGTCTTACAGGGGTTTTATATGTTCTTGATGAGCCTTCAATAGGGCTGCATCAACGTGATAATAATAAGCTAATTTCCACTCTTATTCATCTTAGAGATTTAGGCAATACAGTTATTGTTGTTGAGCATGACCATGAAACAATGTTAGCATCTGATCATCTAATAGATATTGGTCCAGGAGCGGGTGTTCATGGAGGGCAAGTAATAGCGCAAGGAACCCCAGAGGAAGTAAAGCAAAATCCTAGTAGTATTACAGGGCAATATTTAAATAATACAAAATTTATTCCAATACCTAAACAAACAAGACCCTTATCTAAAGATAAGGTTATTAGCTTAACCGGAGCTAAGGTTAATAATTTAAAAGACGTTTCTATTAATATACCTCTTGGTACTTTTACTTGTGTTACCGGAGTTTCTGGTGGTGGAAAATCCAGTTTAATTATTCACACCTTATACAAAGCTATTATTAAGAAAATTGATAAAGCTAATGTATCTCCAGGAAAATATGAAACCTTAACTGGCGTTGATAATATTGATAAGGTTATTGAGATAGATCAATCTCCCATCGGTAGAACTCCTAGATCTAACCCAGCAACATATACCGGAGCATTCAATGCAGTTCGTGATTGGTTTGTAGAGTTGCCTGATTCAAAAGCTAGAGGATATAAGGCTGGAAGATTTTCATTTAACGTAAAAGGTGGAAGATGTGAATCTTGTCAAGGTGATGGGGTAATAAAGATAGAAATGCATTTCTTACCAGATGTTTATGTAAAATGTGAGGAATGTGAAGGAGCAAGATATAATAGATCAACTTTAGAGATAAAATATAAAAATCACTCAATATCTGATGTTTTAAGCTTAACCGTTGATGATGCTTTGATATTATTTTTAAATATACCTGCAATAGCAGATAAGTTAAAAGCCCTTCAAGATGTTGGTTTAGGCTATATTAAAATTGGTCAATCAGCTACAACTCTTTCTGGAGGAGAGGCGCAACGAATAAAGTTGGCAAAAGAGCTTTCTAAGAGATCTACAGGAAGAACTTTATATATATTAGATGAGCCAACAACAGGATTACATGCTGACGATGTGCATAAGTTATTAAAAGTTCTCCATAAATTAGTGGACCTAGGAAATACAGCTCTAGTTATTGAGCATAATTTAGATGTTATTAAAACCGCTGACTATATAATAGATGTAGGGCCAGAGGGTGGAGATAAAGGTGGAAGAATAGTTGCTTGTGGATCTCCTGAAGATATTATTAATGTAGCAGAAAGCATTACTGGATATTATTTAAAGGATGTTTATAAAGAAGAGTTTAAAGTATAATACGCAATAACAAGTTCATTTTAAAAAACTCTACTTAATTCATTATAAAGGATGATTAGGTAGAGTTAAGTTATTAGATATTCTTGGTTTAATTTCTGGTAAAGAGGGCAAGTTTCTAGTAATTGTTTATGTGTTCCTTGCGAAAGAATTTTACCTTTTTCTAGCACAATAATTAAATCAGCATTTTTAATTGTTGAAATTCGATGTGCTATTATTATTGTAGAACGATTTTCTTTTAACCTATCTAAGGCAACTTGAACTAAGCGTTCATTTTCATTATCAAGTGAGCTGGTAGCTTCGTCTAGTAGTAATATTTTTGGGTTTCTTAAAATAGCCCTGGCGATGGCGATTCGTTGTTTTTGACCACCAGATAATTTTATACCTTTTTCTCCTAAATAAGTATTTAGTCCGTCTGGTAAAGATTTAAAAAAGTCTAGAATTTCTGCTAACTTCGCAGCATTTTCTACTTCTTTTTCAGAAGCATCAACATTTCCATAAAGTATGTTTTCATAAGCAGTACCTGAAAAAATAGTGGTTTCTTGGGGGACTAAAGCAAAAAGACTTCGAAGTTCTTGAATCTTAAAATTTTTAATATCAGTATCGTTTATTCTTATTGAGCCAGAAATAGGATCATAAAATCTAAGTAGTAATTGAAATATACTACTTTTTCCCGCTCCTGATGGGCCTACAATAGCTATGGTTTTGCCTTCAGGAAAACTGATATTAATATCATTTAATACTGAAATTTCTTTTTGTCCTGGATAAGAAAAAGATAAATTATCTATAGCAATTTTAATATTTTTTGGATTTGAAATGCCCAGAGGATTTTCTACTTCAATAACTTCTGATTGCAGTTCATTAATTTCAATCACTCGTTCTAGGGCGCCTAAGGCTCTTTGCCAGTCACTAAATACTTCGCTAAAGCCTCCAATGCTTGTTGCTACGATTATTGAATAAAAAATAAAAGAGGATAGTGATCCTGCAGTCATTTTACCTTCTATCACGTCATGGCCGCCAACTAGTAATACAAGAGATACAGCTATTAAAATTAGAGCAATAACCAAAGCAAATAATAAGGAGCGTAATTGAATTCTTTTTTTAGAGATTAAGCTAGCTTTATTAAGCATGGCACTAAGTTTCTCATTTTCAAAATCTTCACGATTATATGCTTGTACTATTTTTATAAAAGTTAAGCTTTCTTCAATGTGAGAATTATAATTAGAGATTTCTTGTTGAGTTTCTTTTGATAAAGCGCGAGTCTTTCTGCCAATTAATATTAAAGGAATTAGAATTAATGGTAGAGTTAATAATACATAAGAAGTTAGCTGAAAATTATTGAACAATAATATAATTAATCCACCCACTGCCATAATCAAGTTTCTTAGAGAAAAAGAAAAGATCATTATGATAGAGGTGCTAATTAAAGTTAGATCGTTAGTTAGTCTGGAAACTATGTCATTAACTTTATGCAGATCAAAATATGCTGGAGATAGCCTAATAATATTTTTGTAACTATCTTTTTTGATGGCAGTTTCCAGTTGTTCACAAATCCAATTTATTTTAAAAGATCTTAAGTAGCTTGCTCCAGATAATATTATTACCATAAAAAGGAGTATAATGAATGCTTGGTTAAGTTTTTCTAAATTATTTTCTTTAAAGCCTTGATCAATTAAATATTTTAAGGCATGACCTAAACCTAATATTGAAGATGCAACAACAGCTACTGAAAGTAGGACTATTAAAATTTGGAACTTAAAAGGAATTAAATACTTAGTCAAAAAATTAAGTATTTTAGGGTTTTTCTTAGAGGTGTTTAATTGCATGGACAAGTTAACGTTTTTGATTAAAAGACTCTTCAGTTAGAATAATAGATTTTCCATCAAGATGATAGTATTTATATGCGTTTTCTAGATAAATATCTTCTAGAATATCTTTGCTCAAAGCTGTTTTCTTAAAATCTTTGTTTTCAAGATCATTAATAACATTGTAAAGCAAGGAGTGGTTTGGTCTGAAGGCTAAAATATTTGTGTTTAATGCCAGTGGAGAGAAAACTTTATTAAGGCTATTTAGTATTCCATAAAAACCATATTTATAATGAAATTCTGATAATTTAGCTGGCTTAAATGATGGTTCTACAAATGCTCCTCCATTTTGATAGAGTAAATAAAACGCTGCAACTTTATGTATTACTTCTGAATTTAGAGATTTTAATTTTTGAGGTAGAAGAAGCTTTAGCATATTTAGATCAATAGTTTGAATATTGAAGCCATCATTCATTTTTTGCCATTGTTGTTTTAAGCTATCTTGTTCAATTTGAGATAAATTTTCACTATATAGATAAATAACTTTGGGGATGATAGTTTGTGGGTTATATTCAACATCAACAGGATGGTTTGCTTTGTAGAGGTCTCTAAAAGCTAAATAATATTTATCACGAAATTTAAGTAATTTATAAAAAAATCCTTTAATTTTATTTTTATTAAAAACAGCAGTCGCAAAATCTAATTTTTTCATTAGAGAATTTTGTTTATCATAAAAATGAAAACTCATTGTTTCAGGTTGAACTTCAATTTTATTCGATAATTTAGCGCGGCCTCTGAAAGAATTGCTAAGAAAATTAATTATAGGAGTGTTGTTTACGACATACATAGAAAGATTATAGCTTGAAGGAAGAATTATGCTTTTATATTTGCTTTGATCTTGGGTTTGAAAAAAATTAAAAACTGCATCAGAAAGAGGGTACATGGTTCTTAGTACTGCTAAATTATGTGCTGAACGAGCAAATTTAGTCCAGCTATTGCTAAAGTTTTCTTCAAAATTCTCTTCTGTTTTGTTCCAATTAGTGCGTATATAATTTAGAGTTTGCTTCAAAATGTAATGATTGGGTACTGATGCAATCATGTTGTTGGCGATTGTTACTCTTTTTTTATTTAGAGCCGGAGGTTCCATATTTGCATAAAAGTCATACTTATGATGAAATTCTTCAAAGCTTTTAAAGCATTCTATATCTGTATCTATATATAAGCCTCCATAACGAAGTAGAAGTTCATAGCGCATTAAATCTGATTGTTCGGCATAGCTTCTTGCATGATGAAAAAGATCCATACTAGAGAAATTTTCTTTTATAAGATCTTCTTTAGTCCAGATTTTTATTTGCCAATTTGGATGATATTTACGCCAAGTTTCTAAGTAATACTGAAAATTTTTAGGGATGTCATTATCGCCAAGCCATATTTGATGAATAATTTTTGGTATTATAGGAGAGGGAGAGTATGCTGCTTGACTTGGTTTTAAATTTTTATAATTTTTTTTGAGTAATTCTAATTCTGCGTCTGCATTAGAATCTAAATATTTGGCTGAATATTTCTTCATTAAATCAAGACCATTTGAATGGTCAAAATCTACATCACTTATTTCAGTTCCAAAAGAGGATTGGGTTAAAAAAACTAATAAAAAGAAAAAGCATTTATAAATTTGCATATTATATAATACTCTTATAAAAATTTGATTAATTCTCGTTTTCTATTTCCTCGTCTTCAAATGACATTTCTTCTTCATTAAACTCACTTTCTAGTTCAATGCTTGACATTCCTTCTGCTAATTCATCCTCAAAATTTTGAGAAAATTGATTATTTTCTTGATTCTCTAATTCTAGATAGCTTTCTTGTTTGTTATCATTAAGATCATCTTCATTATGGCGAGTTTTACAAAAATCTTGTAGAAGATTTTCTCTTAAAATATCAACATTAATTTTACTAGCAGCAATTTCTCTTAAAGCTATAACTGCATTTTTATCGTTGCTTTTTTCTACTAAAATTGGTGACCCAGAGCTTATGTCTCTGCCTCTTCTACTGGCAAGTACAACCAATTCAAAATGATTAGGTATAACTTTCTTGCAATCTTCAACAGTAATGCGGGCCATAATATTCCTCATAAGTGATATTTAATTTAGTGAAAAGATTATAGCTTAAAATTACTTTCTGGCAAGTTTATAATTCTTGTTAGCAGAATAATATTTATAAACCTTCATCTTTTATAGTAAAGCAGCATTTATCTTTTACAGAATTTAATGGGGGTTTCTTGCATATTTGAACAATTAATTTGTCATTTTTAGATAAGATATTATTTTTAAGCTGTTGGAATATTTGTAGGCAAAGATATTCAATAAGATGAAATTTTTTGTTCAAACAATATGTGCTTATAATGTCAGTAATTTTTGCATAGCAAAGAGTGTCTTCAATATAATCACTATGGCAAGCTTTAGGTTGCTCAGCTAAGAAGATTGTAATATTGAACTCAATATCCTGAGGATTTGATAATTCATCTTCCTCTACTCCCACATAAAGTGATAATATTAATTTTTTTATTTCAAGAATATGGATCATAAGAAAAGACTAAAGCTAAAATGATTATTACTGTAATATATAGCAAATTTTTTTTTATATAAGAAAAAAAATTAAATATATTAGCTAGAAGTTTACGTAGTGAATTTTTTAGAAAAAGAATGTTATTTATTGATTCTCAAATTGAGAAATTACTCTATAATTTAGTTTTAAGGTGAGTGAGATAAAAAGCTGGTGCCGCCAGATAGAATCGAACCATCGACCTCATCATTACCAATGATGTGCTCTACCACTGAGCCATGGCGGCTAAATTGAGACAATAAGGTGCCATAATATTATTAATTACGCAAGAGATTTATTACTAGAATGAATAAAAACATAAAAAAAGAAAATAAAGTAGAAACAAAACCTGTAGCAAAGAAAAACCTTGAAAAGATTGCACTAGCTTTAAAACAAAATCTTTTGCGTCGTAAGGCAAAATCTGCAAAGGCTAGTGTGATCGCCAGCACTGAGGATGTGCCAATTACTGCTAATGGTTTAAAGTAGCTTAGGCCTTTGTCTTGAGGGGGATGATGCAAGTCTAGCTTGTAGTATGTGAGTAATTATTGTTTAAATAATAAAGTAATAATAAAAAATATATTGCACTGGTGGTTAATTTGTGTTAATATATTAACCGATAAGATATTGACAATTAATATAAACAATTAGTACATGGTGGTATAATTATGGCAGTTAATAAAAAGATAACTCTTGAAGAGTATAAAGCACAGTTAAAACAATCTTTAGAAAATGCAATTAGTGATGCAAAAGAGCATGAAGAAAAGGAAGGAGAGAATAACGCAAAGGCGGCTATTTCTAATGCAAATCTCGAGTTAGAATCACTTGAAGACTTTGCTGCTGAATATCCATTTCACCACGCAGCTGGATGGGGGCTGATGGATGAGCTCAAAGAACATATTCAACTAAATGAAGGCAATGTTGATGTATATAGAGATACTTCTTACACGCCTTTATTTTATGCTGCTAAATATGGAAGAGCAGAGGCAGTGAAAGAGTTGTTAGAAAATGGTGCCAATCCAAATGCGGAGATGTATTATGGTTGGACAACAATGCATGCTGCTGCAGATGCTGAGATAGCATTAATGCTAATTGAAGCTGGTGCTGAAGTTAATAAAGCATGTTATGATGGTAGAACTCCTTTGTCAGAGATAAATGATTATTATTATCTCAATACTCCGTATTACGAAAAAGCTAAAGTGTTGGTTGAAAATGGAGCTCCTTCTCCGTGCGGAACTAATACTCCTTTTGGCGAGCAATTTATGATAGATGGATTATGTGGAAGCGTTAATAATGATGATGGGCTTTAGTAGTTTGTGCTGCTAGACTCGCCGTTAGAAATAAATTAGGTGGTGGTCTTTTTAAGCGCCACCTTATTTATTTAGTAGTTACAAACTCTTCAAATATTTGATTTTTTCATTATTAAGATTGGCCAATTTTCTGCTTCAATTTTTCTTCCTAAGATGAATCCATTTTTTAAATGCTAATTCATAACCGCATCGGTTTGGTTATTAATAAAATCCTAAAATTACACTCCACCTTCACTTAAATGCTTATAGGCATTTTTAGCTATTGCAGTAAGCGGCGCAGATAAAATATTTGAAGTATGAATAAAAAAATTTACTGCTTTAATGGAAATAAAGTTTTTTGCACTTCACTCTCACCAAATGATGTGCTCTACCACTGAGCCATGGCGGCTTATATAGAAAAAATAAAGCACCATATTATAAACAATAGTGCAAGAGATTTATTTAATGAAAATGCTGCTAAAAAGAAAGTTGATAGGTTATCTTTAGCATTAAAGCAAAATTTAATTAGAAGAAAAACATCTAAAATAGTTGAAGAGTCAGAAGATTAATCTTCATTCCTTAGGGTGCTAGTTAAATGATTTTTAATTTTAAAATAAGATTCAATTAATGCGCTATTAATTTTGCCCAATTTAGTTTGTCCTGAAGAGGTTATAATTTTTGAGACAGCTGGAGTTGACGATGTGTTGGTATTAGCAACGGAAGATGTGGTGGTTATAGGAGGAGTTGGGTTTGTTGTTGTTTTAGTCGCCGCCGCAGTGCTTTGAGAAGAATCAATTATAGTTGTTGCAGTAGAGGGGGTGCCTATAACTACAGGCTTTACAGAGTTATTAATAGGTTTTTGATTAATTGGATTAGTTTCATCATATTGATTTATGAAGCCTTTTTGTTGATCTTTGTTTAATTTCTCTTTTAATAGTTTTTCTAAGTCACCCTGACTTAACTTATCCATATCAATTGGTGTAGCTGTTGCAGCAGAGCTAGAAATTTTTTGGTTATCGAGGCTATTCTTATTTATAGCATCCGTAGCTTTTTGAGAATTATTATCTATTTTTTGTGTCGTTGTAATAGAGTTGTTTTCTAACATTGGTGCCGCAGTGCTTCTTATGGTGGGAGTAATTACATTTACTGCATTATTATTGTTGGTTACGGGCGTTACCGCAGATGAGTTACTATTTGTTGCCGCTGTTAAATTTTTTGCAATAGTAGCATTTGCAACCATCTTAGGAGTGGTGCTGTTTGTTGTAGATGTTGTTTTAACAACGGGAGTTGTTTTTGCAGTATTAGTTGCTGTTTTTGTAGAGGAAGAGTTGGCATTTAATTTTGATGTTTTAATTGGAGTTGCTAACTTATCTTTCTTTGCTTTAGTTACTTCTTTCTTATGCTTAATAGCAGTTTTTAAAGATGTATGGTGATGTTTTTTCTTAGCTTTTTCTTTATTATGTTTTATTACTTCTTTTAAATTTGAATCAGGATGTACGGGAATATATTTATTGTTATTCTCTACGTGGCCTGTATTATCCATAACTTGATTTAGCTCATCAATGTTTAGATGAGGACGTCTTTTTGTTTGATCAAATTCTGCAAGGGTGATTGGTTGATTAGCTTTATATTTTTGATAAATTTGTCCAGTTTCACTAAAATCTTGGATTTTTGGTTTACTAACTATAGGATTAAATGATGTTTTTTCTGTTTCATTAGGAGTGACAATTGGAATATTATCTTCTGGAGACCTACGGTTTGCAGTGGCGTTAACTGGTTTAGCTTTTTTGCTGATTGGGTCATAACTTGAACAGCTTTGTAGCAAAAAGGAAGTTAGAATTAACTTCGCAATAATATTTTTACTCTGATTCGAATTTATCATAACCCTTTAAGTATAACTCTAAAACTAGCACTAGTTTAACTAATTTACTGTAATAAAGTTAACAAAATATTAATGACCCTTATTTTATATGGCCTTAATCATTTTTATTACCAAGTGAGGTAATTATACCTCTAAGAGTTCTTATCTCTTGGCTGGTTAAGCAATCAATTCTACTAAAAATATTTTTAATATTACGCAGCATGCTTGCTTTTTTATTAGCAACTTGAAAGAAGTTTGTTTGTTCTAATTCTTTTTGAAGATGATCAAAAAAATGATCTAACTCTATTCTTTTTGCAACAAGAGAAGATTGTGAGTTAGAAGATGTTGGAAGGATATTATCAAATAATTGATAAAGAGTTGCGGTTACGGCATGGGATAAATTTAAAGAAGAGAATTCATGATTAGTTGGAATAAAAAAGAGTTTATGCGTTAAAACAAGGTCTTCATTAGATAGTCCTGAATTTTCAGGGCCAAAGAGTAATCCAATTTTTCTACTTTTTTCGTTACTATCTATAACTGAATTAATCTCTTTAAGATTAATGAAGGGCTTATTGATAAATCTATTTCTGGTAGTTAGGGCAAGTAAAAAATCTAGATCGGCTGCAGCTTCATTTACGCTTGAGAAGATTTGAGCTTTATCCAATATTGAAGCCGCTCCAGTTGCTATCGCTTGAGCATTGTCATTATTCCAATCTTCTTTTGGAGAAACAAGGCGCAGATTATGACAAGAAAAATTAAGCATCGATCTGGCCACAGAGCCAATATTGTTGCTTAATTGCGGCCTAGCAAGAATAATATAAAAATTATCAAGCAAAACTTAACTTACCGTAGATATATCCGGTGCACTAGTTTGTTTCATTCCCACTGTATGATAGCCAGAATCCACATGAAGTAATTCACCAGTTATGCCACTTCCTAATTCAGATAATAAAGCGATTGAAGCTTTCCCTACGTCCCATATAGTGGTGTTTCTTCTTAGAGGAGAATTATATTCATTCCATTTTAAGATATATCTAAAATCACCAATTCCTGAGGCAGCTAGAGTTTTGATTGGTCCTGCAGAGATAGCGTTAACTCTTATATTGTTAGGCCCTAAATCATTAGCTAAATATTTTACGCTGGCTTCTAATGCAGCTTTTGCAATACCCATTGCGTTGTAATGAGGAATAAATTTTTCGGCCCCATAATAAGACAAAGTAAGCAGTGAGCCACCATCTTGCATTAAATCTGCAGCTAACTTAGCTAACTTAGTGAAAGAGTAGCATGAAATATTCATGGTATTTAAAAAATTATCTAAGCTTG
This sequence comes from Rickettsiales bacterium, assembly GCA_049653745.1. GTDB lineage: Bacteria > Pseudomonadota > Alphaproteobacteria > Rickettsiales > CANDYO01 > CANDYO01. The sequence continues at coordinate 3,702 of JBASGW010000079.1, read as the reverse complement.
TTTCGCAATATTTTCCTTTAAGTTCATTTTTGTCTGAAAATGCAACTGCATGAACTAGAAAATCAAGCTTTCCCCATTTGTTTTTAATTTCGGTGAAGAGTTCTTCTATGCTTTTTTCGTCTGAAACATCACATGAAAGAAGTAGTGAGCTACCTAATGATTCAGCTAAAGGAGCTGCGCGTTTTTGCATGATTTCTCCTTGATAAGAAATTGCAAGTTCTGCTCCTTGAAGGGCGCAAGCTGCTGCAATTCCCCAAGCTATAGATTTGTCATTCGCAAGGCCCATAATCAGGCCTTTTTTGCCTTTTAATAATGATCCTTGAGGAAGGTTGCCAAGAGCTTCGCTATCTAAATTCATTTTAAATTCCTCTATTTATTATTGTTCTTGAACAATTTTCCAAGTTCCATCTGGTTGACGGCAAGCGGTTCCATAAGCATTTTGAGTTTTTCCAGCGACTGTTACATTTTGTGTAAATTCTCTGCAATAACCATTTTCAGTTTTGTAAGCTTTATGTGGAGTGAAATTTCCAGAATTTCCAGTATCAGGATTTTTCCAAGCTGTGGTTTTTCCAGAAGGGGCTGACTCCAATCCTTGTTGTGCGCTACTTTCAGCTTTTAATGCGTCAGTTTTGTCCATAGATGCTCCGATTTGGTTGCCAGCAAAGGCGCCAATCACTGCTCCTGCTCCAATCGCCACCATTTTTCCAGTACCTTCGCCAAATAGTGATCCTAATAAAGCTCCAGTTGCTCCACCAGCAACGGTTCCAATATTTTGTTTTTGGTTAGGATCGCCAGCGCAATTAGCAAGAATTAGACTCAGTGCAAGAAGTATTGAAATAATACGCATAATTAAAAACTCTAATTATAAAGTTAACTAATGAGTATTTATAACAGTTTTTTTTGAATTTTGCAATAAAATGATTGTAAAAGAAAATACGAAATGAGATTATCATCACTTAATAATAATTACGGATTATCGGTATTTATGTATAATCAATCTTCTTCAACAACAAAAGAAGCCGCAGATAATAATAAATTAATAAAACTATCTACTTATGTTACAGTTCTAGGGGTTTTTGTAATAATTATTTCCAAGATTATAGCTTGGTTTGTAACAGATTCAGTAACGGTATTAGCCAGCTTATTAGATTCATCATTAGATATTTGTGTTTCTATAATGAATTTAATGGCTGTTCATTATTCATTACAGCCCGCTGATCGTAGTCATCGCTTTGGCCATGGTAAAATAGAAGATATTGCTGTATTCCTACAAGCCGTTTTTTTTGGAGCTTCGGGATTATGGCTAATAGGCGCATCTATTCAAAGGTTTTTTGAGCCTAGTAATAATTTGATCAATTCTGGGAAATTTGCAATTGCAGTTCTTGTGTTTTCAACAATTATGACGCTAGGAATTGTTTGTTTCCAACGCTATGTAATGAGTAGGGCTAAATCAAATGTTATTCAAGCAGACTCTCTTCATTATTTTGTCGATTTTCTTTCAGGAATAGCTGCAATTGCAGGCATTACTATTGCTACATTTTGGCAGGTTCCTATGTTTGATAGCATTACTGCCATATTAATTGCTTTATACATTGTTTTTACAGCCATAACATTATTAAAAAAAGCATTTAAGAACTTAATGGATCATGAGATGGCTGAAGAAGAGAAGCAGATTATTATTGATATTATCAAATCTCATAAAGGAATATTAGGGTTTCATGATCTTAAAACTAGATATGCAGGAATGAAGCCGTTTATTCAGTTTCATCTAGAATTAGATGCTAATATGATTTTAAAACAATCTCACCAAATTATAACAGAGTTAGAGAATGAAATTTTAAAGAAAATTCCAAATGCTGAGATAATTATTCATCAAGACCCACATGGTGTTGAAGAAGAAATTTCATATATAGATTGATGTTTACAAATAAAAATATGAATCATGCTATTGTAATGGCAAAGTTAGCTTTAACTTTGGATGAGGTGCCTGTTGGTGCTGTTATTGTTGATCCTGAAAATAATGCAATTATTGCTAAAGCCCATAATTTAGTAGAGAAGAATAAAAGCCCTTTGGCTCATGCTGAAATGCTGGTGATTGAAGCTGCTTGTAAAGCAAAGCAAAGCAAAACATTATCTGGTTTAGATTTATACATTACATTGCAACCATGTGCTATGTGCTTTCAAGCTATAATTTATTCTAAAATAAGAAGAATTTATTTTGGCGCTTATGATCTTTCGTCCGCTTTAAACTTATCTGCAGCAAATCATTATCCTGAAATTTATGGCGGTATAAGCGAGCAAGAATGTAAGTCATTATTAGATGAGTTTTTTAATAGTAAAAGAAAATAAAATTATAATACGCTTAAATATAGCGATGGGCTGTTAAATAAAAGTCTTAAAGAGAGTAGAGTTCTTATTATAAGACCCTAGTCTTCAATTATATGCGATAACACCCCCACTAATTGATCAGCCATTACTATTGATGATAAAGTTGATATTCCTTGCTTGTATGATTCCATGGCATTGAAATTAGTTGAAAAATCCATAGAGTCAAATGAAGAAAGAATCATAGTAGGGTATACAAGAAGCTTAGCAACCTGACTTAAATTAGAGTCGTCATTGTTTGTTAGAGGTTGGCTATTATATAAGTTGTAACATTCAATTCCAGCTATTGCTCCATTTTGCGCTGAGGAAGCCATAGCTAAAAAATCTAAGTTTGAATTGGCAAAGCTTACAAGTGTCTGATCCATTATATAACTACCACATTTATCTATAAATTCTATAGGATTATCAATAGATTTATCTTCAGCTTGCTGATAATTTTTGTACAAATCCTCCCTTATTTCTTGTTTTGCTTGATATAAGGTGTTAGAAAAAATAGCTTTAGCTGGATCAATCTCGCCAAGTAATATTAAAGAACCTGCATATGATGCTAAAAAATGAGCATAAACATCAATGCCAGAGCCGCGTATCCAAGATGTATCAATATCATATATATTTAAGAAGCTAGTAACAACAGGCAGTGATTCAAGCGTTTCTTTAACAGCAAAAGCGCCAATGGCTATCTTATTTATTGGAGATCCACTAGAAAAATCTTGGCTAGATGATGAATCATGAGCTTTTTCTTTTGTGCCTAGAAAATTTATACAAGGCATAAGAATGCTCAGCTTTTGATCATTTTGAATAAAATTAGAACCAGTGAGTTGATTAAGAGGAGTTTGAAGAGAAGTTGGAATTTGCATTGGAAAAGATCCTATTAAGTTAGATCTTAGCAAATTTCCTGAAGAATTAAGTTCATCTAATTCGGAATTAGCTTCATCTCCAGATAGTTGTAGAGCTTGATCCATTGTTTTTGCCTTTTTAGCTTCATTACTCTCTAATTGAGCCTCTAAAAGACTTCGTTTACCTAATTCTGAGTGGGTTTCGGTGATAATTTTTTGCCCAATTTCTGTTTTAATTAACCTATATCCTTGATTATTTTTATAAATTTTTACTGTAAGTGAGCTGCTCTCGTTATTTTCAGGAGAAAATATAAAATTTCCATATTTAGCATATTTAGTTGATTTATAAATAATATTAATTTTCAAATATTTTACAGAGAACTGCATATATAATAACTCAATTAAAGCATCTTTGCCTTCGTCTAGGTAAAAAGCTTGAATTTTATAATTTTGTTTGCCCAAATCAAGTATTGTATCCATC
>JBASGW010000078.1:0-38057 GCA_049653745.1 Rickettsiales bacterium | reverse complement strand
CCTGAATATACGGTAAGCCAAATATCTTATCGTTTAAAATCAGTGGTGGAAAATGAATTTGCTTATGTAAAAATTCGTGGTGAAGTTTCAGGTTTAAAATTGGCTCCTTCGGGGCATGCTTATTTTTCATTAAAAGATGATAATGCTAATATCTCGGCCGTTTGCTGGAAAGGCGTGTTTAATAACCTGCCAGTTAAGCCTCAAGAGGGCATAGAATTGGTATGTGTTGGCACAATCACTATATATCCTGGGCAATCTAAATATCAGCTAGTGGTTGAAAAAGTGGAGCTTGCAGGCATTGGTGCTTTAATGGCAATGTTAGAAAAGCGTAAAGCACAATTTGCTCAAGAAGGCTTATTTAATCCTGAACATAAAAAGAAAATTCCTTACCTCCCTAAAAAAATAGGAATTATAACTTCTCCTACGGGGTCAGTTATTAGAGATATGCTCCATAGAATTCAAGATAGATTTCCCACTCATGTCTTGCTTTGGCCAGTTTTGGTTCAAGGAGATAAAGCAGCAATGCAAGTGAGTGAGGCTATAGCAGGATTTAATCGTTTAGAAGATAAACCAGATGTTATTATTGTAGCAAGGGGTGGTGGATCAGTAGAAGATTTATGGGCTTTTAATGAAGAAATAGTGGTGCGCAGTGCTTATGCATCAAAAATTCCTTTAATTTCAGCAATAGGCCATGAAACAGATTTCACTTTGCTTGATTTTGTGGCAGATCTTAGGGCTCCAACACCAACAGCTGCTGCTGAAATGGCAGTTCCTGTGCTTTCTAGTATTATAATTAATTTAAGAGGAGTGGCAAATAGAACCCAATATGCCACAGAAAAATTCTTTGAAAGCCATAATAATAAATTATTAATGCTGCAGAAGTCTTTGCCTAATTATCAAACAATTCTTACTAATTTTATTCAACGCTTAGATGATTTATCCATTAGATATATGAATTCCACTGTAAGATGGTTTGAGGTACATAAGAATAGAATAAACACTTTGCATCTAAAGTTAAAGCATCCTAAGGATGTTATAAAATTATCTCAGCAAAAGTTAACTCAAAATTCTAGCAGAATAAATCAGGCAATGAAGCAATATTATATCAATAAATATCAGCTGCTAAAGTTAACCAGTTCATTGCTCAATAGTTATAGCTATAAGAAAACCTTAAGTCGCGGCTTTGCTATTATTATAAGCAAAGAAAATAATGCTCTTATTTCTGCAAAACAAACAGCTTCAGGTGATAAACTGATTGCTGAATTTCATGATGGTAAGCTAAACTTAACAGTAGATTGAATAGGCTTATATTAAATATCCTTAGGTAAAAAATTATAATTTTTTATAGGACTTAAAATGATAATTTATGTTAAAAATAAACAAAAAATAGAAAAACAAAATTTTTTATTAGATCAGGATATACCTAGTAATATTATATGGATGGATATAGTAAATATTTCACCAGAAGAAGAATTAAAGTTAGAACAATATTTTAAAATAAATATCCCCACCTCTGAAGAAAATAAAAATGTGTCCGTTTCAAATAGATTATATGAGGAAAAAGGTGCCATTTTTATGACCATTACCCTATATCTTAATCAATGCGATAATAATATATGTAATTTAAAGCCTCATAATATAACATTTATAGTAATTAAAGATATTTTAATTACTATACGTGATGCAGATTCTAACTTGTTTGATAATGTTTTATCTCATGTTGAACCAGAACATATTAAATCTAAAAATAAAGGATTTTCGTTATTATTAATTTTATTAAAAAATATTATTAACAACACTTCAGCTTTTTTAGAGAATATAGGGCATACTTTAAATATTCAAAATGATAATATAATATGTTCCACTCCCATCAATGATCACTCAGATAAGCTAAATTATAAGACGCTTTTAAAAGAAATAACTAATATTGGTAATACAGTTTCTCAAATTCATGAAAGTTTGACAACTTTTAGTAGGATGCTAACTTTTATATCTCAATTAAGCTCAGTTCTTAAGCATAAAGATTTTGTTTATCGTATAAAAATATTTTTAAAAGATGTTGATGCGCTAAAGGAAAAAGATACATTTCTTTCAAACAAAGTTAACTTCTTATTAGATGCCACTTTAGGGCTTATAAGTATAGAACAAAATAATATTATAAAGATTTTTTCCGTAGTTTCTGTAATATTTATGCCGCCTACGTTAATAGCTAGTGTTTATGGAATGAATTTTGAAGTAATTCCTGAGCTTAAATGGGCAATTGGATATCCTTTGGCTATAATAGTGATGTTAATTTCATCATGGCTACCATATAGATTTTTTAAAAAGAAACAGTGGTTTTAATTTTATTTTAGAAATATTATATTTATAAATCTAAACCTTCTAGAACTTCGGCTCCTTTAATAAGCATTTGTTCTTGAATAAACTTAAAGCGATATTCAGGCTTTTTCCCCATTAATTTTTCAATAATTTCTGCAGAATATTCTGCTTCATTTTCTAGGCTAACCTTATAAAGGCTACGGCTCTTTGGATCCATGGTGGTTTCTTTTAATTGTTTAGCAGTCATTTCTCCTAAGCCTTTAAAGCGTCCTATTTCCACCTTAGATCTACCAGCTTTGCTAACTATTTTATTTTTCTCAGCATCATTAGCTGCATAAAATATTTTATCGCCAATATTAACTCTATAAAGAGGGGGTTTGGCTAAGTATAAATGGCCATTGAGAATTAGTTGATGCATTTTCTTGAAAAAGAATGTGAGTAAAAGAGATGCAATATGGGCGCCATCCACATCAGCATCGGTCATAATAACAATTTTTTCATAGCGTAATTTGCTTTCATTATAATGATTGCCTGTGCCACAACCTAAAGCCACCTCTAAATCTGAAAGTTCAATATTCGCTTTTATTTTATCATCAGTGCTATTGGCAACGTTTAATATTTTCCCTCGTAAAGGCAACACTGCTTGGTTTTCTCGGTTACGAGCTTGCTTTGCAGAACCTCCAGCTGAATCTCCTTCAACAATGAATAACTCAGTGTTTTTACGATCTCTAGCGCTGCAATCAGTTAATTTTCCTGGTAATCTTAATTTTTGTACAGCAGTTTTACGACTAACTTCTTTGTTATTTTTAGCATTCAGTCTTTCTTCCGAGTTCATGATGAAAAAATTTGCTAAAATATTTGCTCGTTCACGATTATTATAAAGCCAGTGATCAATATGATCTCTGATTGCATTTTCAACAATTTTGCTGATATCAAAATTAACCAATTTCTCTTTAGTTTGTCCTTGAAATTGAGGATTAGGTATAAAGATTGAAAGAATGCCGCACATGCCACTTAAGATATCATCCTGAGTGATTTGTTGGATCTTTTTATTGCCTCCAATTTTATCGTAATATTCTTTAATTGCTTTTAAAATAACATTGCGCAATCCCTGTTCATGGGTTCCACCCAAGGGAGTAGGCACAGTGTTGCAATATGATGAAATGAAACTAGAATCTGAATTGCTTATCCAAGAAATTGCCCATTCTAATTTTCCACTGATATTGGTATTTTTGAGTTCAACTTTTCCTGAGAAAACTTCTGGAATAATTTTTTCTTCATTAGTTAAGCGATAATTTAAAAAATCAGTTAATCCAGCAGGGAAACATATTATTTCCTTTTTAGGAATCTCATCCACTTCCCTGTCACAATTCCAATAAATCTTAACACCGCCAAATAAATAAGCTTTTGAACGAACAAGCTTATAAAGTCTTTTTGGATCAAACTCAACATCATCAAAAATCTCATCATCGGGAGTAAAATGAATAATTGTGCCATGAGAAATTTTATCTATATTAGTGCCTAAGGTTAACTCTGTTATAGGTTTTCCTTGGCTATATTCTTGTTGATAGAGCTTTCCTTCGCGAATTACTTGCACCAATAATTTCTTAGATAATGCATTTACCACAGATAAACCCACGCCATTTAAACCAGCTGAGGTTTCATAAGTTTTATTATTAAACTTTCCACCAGAATGGAGAGTGGTTAAAATCACTTCTAAAGCTGATTTCTCAGGAAATTTAGGATGGGGATCAATAGGAATGCCGCGACCATTATCGCTAATGGTAATACTGCCATCGTTATTGACATTAATTTTAATGGCCTTTGCATAGCCTGCAATCACTTCATCCATTGAGTTATCAAAGATTTCATTCACTAAATGATGCAGAGCGTTAGAATCAACCCCTCCAATATACATTCCCGGCCTTAACCTAACAGGCTCTAGTCCTTCTAACACTTCTATATCGTGAGCGGTGTAAGTTGGCGCACTAGCTTTTGCTAACTTGCTGGTGGTTTTGCTTGTGAAAAGATCGGTCATGCTTCAATAAAACTCTAATATCTAATATTTAGCTCACACTATAGCATTAAATAATTTTATACTCAAAGGGTTTAAGTTCTAACGATATATGTTCTTAGAAAATGAGATCATTTTTCTGCAAATCTAACTCTCTTTTTAGTTTACCTAGTTTCAGTACTAGCTGTAGATTTCATAGCTGATCTAACATCGGGTGAAGCGGCAGTGATTTTACTAGGTGTAGGTTGTGGAGGGGCGGTCAAAACTGGGGATGCCAAGCTAGAATTGCTATCAGGTGATGCTGTAATTTGTCCTGCGCGGACAGAATTTTTAAGTTTCTTCCACAATGAATTAGAACTAGAGGTAAGAGCAAGTTTAGCAGTTCTTTCTTTATTATCTTTATTACAAAATTTTTCAGCTTCCTTTTCTTTGCCTTTAATTTCTTTAGTCTTATCCCCCCTTATTTTTTTATTTTTATCAGCTTTGTCTTTTTTATCTTGATGTCTTCCATTCTGCAAATTAAGTAGTCTTTCAGCGCCAAAAAAATTAGCTAAGGGCCTAATTATACTGGGACCATCGTAAGATTTATCTGGAGCAGGATCAGATTTTTCTCTTCCCATAAGTTGATTTGCCACATTAGCCGCTCCATTCGCAACATTATTTATTCCATTGGCCACATCTGCTAGGGGTTTTAAAGGAGTATGTTCAAGTTTAGAGGAAAAATTTCTAATCGTTAATTCCATCAAAACTGGAACTCCCACAACCATAGCGCCAATGTGAGTGAAGCTAATTATGGTGGGCATAGCCACAGCCGCAAATGCAACAGGTAAAGTGGCTCCAAGTAATGGGGGGAATGCAATAGATGCCACCACAAGACCTACAATTATGCCGATACCTATTCTGTTATAAAATTTTCTTCTATTTTCATTCATTATAGCAGCTTCACGAGCACTCTCTATTTCACTATTCTTATTTGAGTTAATAGCATCTTTGGTGTTTATGTCTATTCCCGATCCTGTAGTTTCAGATAAATCAGCATTGTCAACTTTAGCAAATCCAGCTTCTATGCCAGCACAGTTTCCAGATATTTTTGTGCCAGACATATCTGCGCTTTCAAAATTTGAACTTGAGAAATCTGTGTTAGAATCACTAGTGTTACCCGTAAATTCAGATTTAGAAGCATTGGTTTTTGTAAGGTTTGTAGCATTATAATAAGATCTAGTATTAGAGCCGCCAGATAAATGTCCATTATTTATTTGTGCATGGCTGAGATTAGATCTATCAATTTCTGATCCTTCAGCATGTAAGTTTGTTAGATAAGCGCCTCTAAAATCAGAATTAATAATTCTACACCCTGTTTGATAATCTATAGAAGGTTTTTTATTTTTAGGATCTAGACGGTAATCATTTAAAACCAAATTTGGTGCGTTTAGATTAATTGCGGTTACATTATCAAAGGTAACATTTTCTCCTTTTGCTTGGGATAAATCTGCCCAGGTTAAATCGCAATTCTTAAAAGAAGCTCTGTTCATTTCAATTGGTTTGTCAGCTTCTAGAACAAATGATAAAGGAGTATATTTTCTAAAAAATTGTCCAACCGCATAAGCTCTAGAATATTGTTGGTTCACTAAGCTAGCTGATGAAGTAGCCTGGCTGAAATTACAATTTTCAAAGCTTGAATCATTAAAGCTGCAGCCATTTAATTGGGTAAAAGAAAAATCACAATTTTTAAATTTTCCTTTAGAAAAATCTCTTTTACTAAAATCTAAACCAGAGAAATCAGCTGCTATATTGTCTGTTATCTTCTGTTTTTTCTTAATATAAGTTATAAAATCTTCTTGCTCATCATAATTTATTACCTCTTTCATGTACTCTTCGACGTCTTCAAGAGTAAATTTTTTGTATTTTTGGGGGCCTTTGTTATCCTTGTTATAGCAGGGATCAAAGGTTGATGTTCCCTCAAGTCTAATTCCTAAATGTTCATGATCAAGATATTCTGGATTAGCGCCTAAAGGTAATTCATCCGCTAATCTAATACTGCGCCCATTAGTTTTTGTTATATCTGAATTAATGCTAAGTTTTGCATCAGTGAAAACCACTTCCCCTTCAAAACTTACTGCTGCAAAATCATGTTGTAATTCTATTCCAGCATTTGCTAGGGAAGTGCCACGTAAATCTGGATTAGTTAAATTACACTCTCTAAAAATGGTATTATGTGTTATACAATCCCTTAATTCAAGATTCTCTATATCTCCAGTAATTGTTGCGTTAGATAAGTTTGATCCAGAAATATCTTGGCCATTAAATTTTGCATCAATAGTAACGTTAGATAAATCTGCAACTATAGTTTTACCAACAGGATATCGATAACTAAATCTCTCATTTAAATATTTATTTAAATTTTTCTTAGGGTTAAGACTTAAAAAGTCTTCAAGGCATTTTTTGGTTAAAGGAAGCATTATATTAGGGCTATTCGTTGGGTCATATTCTGCTTTTTCTGGCTCGGTATCTTCAAATAGATCGCGGGATAATTCTAAGGGGCCAAATTTAGCTCCAGCTAAAGGAATTTGACCGGTAAATTTAGTACCACCAGTCATAGGGCATCCTATAAAATTAGCGTCTCTAACTATAACATTTCCACCGCTGAAATTAACATTGTCAAAAGTAACTCCTGAAAAATCGCCATTAGACAAAACTATTGGATCTTCTAATTCAGAAAAATCTATATTTCTTAGTTGTAACTTGAAAGGTTCACCTTCTTTAAGGTTAAACTTTTTTTTGTAGCTTTCGCTGATTTCAATAAATTCATAGATGCTTTGTTTAGGAATATCCGAATTACCACTGATTGCTGCCATGTAATCACGAAGTAAATCTATTGCTAGTTCTTTTCTGGGTTCTATCAGTTTCATTTTGTATCTCTATGTTGACAAATATTTTATAATGATCTTTATTAGTTAAATTTTAGTTAATTGTAAATATTTATAATATGAATAATCCAGAATGGAAAATAAATAATCAGCCAGTTGCATATCTAGATGCCATTAATTTAATGGAAGCAAGAATATCTGATATTTATAACCAAAAACTCCCTGAATTAGTTTGGCATTTAGAGCATCCAGCGCTTTATACTGGGGGTAGCAGTGCTTGCGATGAAGATCTTATCAATAATTTAAATTTTCCAGTATATGCTGCAGGTCGTGGGGGGCAATATACCTATCACGGACCAGGTCAGCGAATTGTCTATATGATGCTAGATTTAAAAAATCGTGGAGCCGATATTAGAAAATATGTAGAAAATTTAGAAGAGTGGATCATAGCTTCTTTGGCTCATTTTGGTATTAAGTCAGAGAGAAAGAACGGAAGAATAGGAATTTGGGTAACCACTGAAGATGGCTTAGAAGCTAAAATTGCTGCTATTGGAATTAGGGTTAGGAAATGGATAACTTATCATGGAATTTCTATAAATGTTGATCCTAATTTAAGTCATTATCAAGGAATAATACCTTGCGGAATTAGAGAATTTGGCGTAACTTCATTAAAGCAATTAGGATATGATATTTCTTATGCAGAGTTAGATGCAGCTTTAAAGGTTAAATTCAATGAATTTTTTTAAAATACTGTTTTTAATATTAATATTGTGGTTTATTGGTTTTGGTTGCTTTATTCAACAAATTTCTAAAACTCAAATCACTTTAACCCAAAAAGCAGATGCAATTATTGTGCTTACTGGCGCTAAGGGAAGGATTGATGTTGGTCTTCATTTATTGCAGCAAAAACAAGCAGATCATTTATTTATTTCAGGGGTGGGCTATAAAGTTGAATTAGAAGATTTAAGTAAATATCTAACTTCTTTTCCAGCGTCTCAGGTTAAGCATATAAAAGATTCTATTACCTTGGGTCATTTTGCTAACACCACTGAAGAAAATGCTATTGAAAGCTCAGCCTGGGTAAAGCAAAATAATTTTAATAAAATAATTTTGGTTACTTCAAATTATCACATGCCAAGAAGTTTATATTTATTTGAAAAATCTATGCCAGAAGTTACTATCATCCCATATGCTTTTACTAAAGAAATAAATATTAAATCTAGCTTAAACATAGCTTTTATTGAGTATAATAAATTTTTAGTGGCACTTATCAAATGATCAGATCTTTATTGTTTAATTTTTTCTATATTACCTGGACATTATTGGTGGGAATATTATTTATTCCAATAATATTTTTCCCCACGCATATAATTATTTTAGTTGTAGGAAAAATTTGGGCTAGGGGTTTATATTTTTTTCTTAAATATTGTTGCAATCTTTCTCTTGATTTAAGAGGAATAGAAAATATTCCTAAAACTCCAGCAATTTTTGCTTCTAAACATCAATCTGCTCTAGAAACTTTTATGTTTCATTTGCTTGTCCATAAACCAGTATTCGTCTTAAAGAAAGAATTATTAGATTTACCAGTTTTTGGTTTTTATTTAAGAAAAATGGGCATGATTGCCATAGACCGCGATGGTGGTATAAAGAGTTTAAAATTATTACTAAGGTCGGTAGACGAGAAAATTAAGCAGGGATATAGCATAATTATTTTTCCTGAAGGCACCAGAACTTCTCCTGGAGAAAGCGTAAATTATAACGCTGGTATTACTGCCATTTATAACCTAAAGATGGCAGTAATTGTTCCTGTGGCTTTAAATACAGGCTGTTATTGGCCTAAAGATTCTTTTTTAAAGAAGCCTGGTAAATTTGTAATTGAATTTTTACCAGCAATGTCAAACATCTTAGATAAAAAAGAATTTTTAAATCAACTACAAAGCGTGGTAGAAGATAAGTCTAGAGAATTACTTCCTTAAAATAAGAGCTGGCCAATTTTCAGTAACTATCTCTTTAACAAAAGAAAATCCTTGGGCTAGATGAGCTTGTAAAACATTATCTTTTTGTTCGTTGATAAATCCCGCTAAAATAAGAATTCCATCTTTTTGAAGATATTTATAACTATCTGCGGCCATTTCAATTAAAGGATTGGCCAGAATATTTGCAGTGATTAGTTGATAGGATTCTTTATTATGAAATAAGATAGGATGTTGATAGCCATCGCTTTGATCAATAATAATAAAGCTAACTTTATTATTATGAATATTCTCTCTAGTTACCATAACTGCTTGTTCATCAAGATCCACAGCAGTAATTTGGTTTGGCCATAACTTTGCCATTGCAATTGCCAATATTCCTGATCCGCAACCCATGTCTAAGCAATTTTTATAATTATTTTCTATTGCCAATTCTGACAAAGCCTTTAAACAATTGCTGGTTGTTTCATGTTCACCAGTGCCAAAAGCTCTTCCAGCATTGATTTTTATTATAATTTTATTATCTGGAATCTCTCCCTCATATTCATCATGATGGATAAAAAATTTACCTGTATCAATGGGAACAAAAGTTTTTTGTACTTCGCTCACCCAATCATGATTTACAATTTTTCGTTTAGTTAAATGAGGAACTTCAATATTGTAGTTTTGAGCAATAGATTTAAGCTGGTCAGAGAAATCATTTAAGTTGGGCTCTGTTTCAAAATAAACTTCTAAATGCCATAGATCATCAGCCTCGCTTTCTATTCGTTTAGTTTCTTCAGCTTCAAAATAAACAATAGTTTCACTATATTGCTCAAAAAATTCAACAAAGGATTGAAGATGAGCAAATTTAATTTGTAATTCTAAGCAATAGGTGACAGAATTTTGTTGAAAAGGGGCATCGATTGTGCGCATATTAATAACTGTTTAAATTAAGTTGGAATAAGACATTGACGATTTATAGCAAAAATTCTGCAGAACAACAACATCAAAAAACTATTTTAGCAAATGGCTTAACTATTTTAAGTTTATATAAGAGCGATGTGTCTTCAGTAAGTTTAGAAGTTTTAGTAAAAGTTGGTAGCAGATATGAAACTCTTTCCACCAATGGTATTGCTCATTTTATAGAGCATATGAATTTTAAAGGAACCTCCACTAGAAGTGCTAAATATATAGCCGAAGAGTTTGATGCTATAGGTGGTTATTTAAATGCCTATACCTCAAAAGAAGTTACAGTCTATTCAGCCAAAATTTTAAAAGAATTTATGCCATTAGCTGTGGAAGTTATTGCAGATTTAATGTTTAATTCTCTTTATTTATTAGAGGATATTGAAAAAGAAAAAAACGTTGTTTTACAAGAATTAGCTCAGTCGCAAGACATACCTGAAGAAGTGGTGCATGAGAATTTTGCTGAAATAGCTTTTGCTAATCAGATTGTTGGTAAGAGTATTTTAGGAAAGAAAGAAAATATTTTACAATTTACTCGTCAGCAGATTCTTGATTTTATTCATAACCATTATTTAGCAAAGAATATTATTATTGCAGCAGTGGGCAATCTTAATCACCAAGAATTAGTGAATATAGTTCAAGAAAAATTTATTCCTTTTGCTGATACAAATATTCCCACTCCTGAGAAAGCTGTGTATACTGGGGGATATAATTTTACCTCAAATATGGAATTATCCCAAGTTCATGTAACTATAGGCTATGAAGGAATTGCAATCCAATCGGATGAGTATTACAAGCTTGAAATGTTGGCTAATATTTTAGGTGGCAGCATCTCTTCAAGATTATTTCAAGAAATACGTGAAAAAAGAGGATTGGTTTATTCGGTAGGAAGTTTTATTCAATATTATTTAGATACTGGAATATTAGGAATTTCTTTGAGCACTTCCAGCGATAAGGTAAATGAATCTTTAACTACATTATCTGAAGAAATAGCTAAAATATCGGAGAATATTACTAAAGTTGAAATGGAAAGATGTTTAGCTCAAGTTAGAGCCTCATTATATATGAGTAGAGAGACAACGGATAATTGGGTGAATATTTTAGCAAGTGATTACTTATATTATGGGCGTTATATTCCTCAAGAAGAAATATGGCAGGGATATATGAATATCACTTTAGAGGAATTGCACAGTTTTGCTAAAAAAATATTTGATCGCAAGAAGCCAATAACGGTTTCTGCTTTAGGAAATTTATCAAAATTTTTAGATTATCAACAATTACAGAAAATGCTTACAATATGAGAATAGCCACCTGGAATGTAAATTCAGTAAGAGTACGTTTAAGCCACATTGAGCGCTTTGCCATCCAAGAAAAGCCAGATATTTTATGTTTGCAAGAAACTAAGGTAACCAATAATGAGTTTCCATTTAAATATATCAAAGATTTAGGCTATAAGCATATAGAACTGCATGGAGGAAAGGCATATAATGGCGTGGCCATTCTTTCTAAGTTACCATTTCAAAGCAGTTTTTCGCTTAATATTGTTACTGAAAAGGAACATCGCCATGTTTGTATTAAGCTTTATGATGGAATTGAAATTCATAATTTTTATGTTCCAGCTGGCGGTGAAATTCCCGATCCAGACATGAATCTTAAATTTAAACATAAATTATATTTTATGGATGAGATAACCAAATGGTTTAAAGAAAATAGAAAAGAAACAGATAAGTTAGTTCTATTGGGAGATTTAAATATAGCGCCACTAGAGCATGATGTGTGGTCGCATAAGCAATTACTTAAAGAAGTGAGTCATACCCCCATAGAAGTAGAAAAAATGGATGCTTTGTATAAGTCGCTCAATTGGCATGATGCTATTCGTAGATTTACTCCAGAAACCGAGAAGCTCTATAGTTGGTGGAGTTATCGTAATCATGATTGGCAAAAATCTGATCGCGGTAGACGCTTAGATCATATTTGGGTGACCCCAGCCTTAGAAAAAAATATTAAATCAGGATATGTTGCAAAAGAATTTCGAGGGCTAGAAACCCCTTCGGATCATGCGCCAGTAATTATAGACTTAGATACTAATTAATTAGGGAGAGATTATGAAAATAAAATTTTTAGAAAAAGCTACATTAGACACTTTAGTTCTAGTTTTAGGAGAAAATTTTGATGCTCTAAAACATTTTGATGTAGACGATAATATAAAAAGTTTAATTGGTGAAGTATCAAGATCAAGAAGATTTGAAGGCAAGGCTGGAAGCAGCGTTTGTGTGGCCACTCCTCATCTGAGTCAAATAAAAAATATTATTCTGTTGGGAATAGGCAAAGAAGAAGATTTTAATTCTTTGGCAGCAATGAAATTAGGTGGCAGAATTGTTGCTAAACTTAAATGTGTAAAAATAGAAAATGCAGCTGTTTTATTAGAAGATAGATTGGTTAAAAAAGACAAAGCTGATATTTATGCTCATATAGCATATGGAGCTGATTTGCGTAATTATAGTTTTGATAAATATAAATCTGCTGAAAAAACCAAAGATAAAGTGCATTTAGAAAGCATAGAGCTTATTACTGAGGCATGTAAGCAAGCCCAAGAAATATATATGGGAGACTTATCTCCAGTGGCAGAGTCAATTAACTTTAGCCGTAACTTAATTTCAGAACCACCAAACGTGATTTATCCAGAAACTTTTGCAAATTCAGCTAAGGATGAATTGGAAAAATTAGGAATCGAAGTTGAAATTCTTGGCGAGAAGCAGATGCAAGATTTGGGAATGAATGCTTTGCTTGGAGTGGGGCAGGGCAGTAGCCGGGAATCTAAATTATTAGTAATGCAATATAATGGTGGTGATAAAGACCAAGCTCCTCTTGCTTTTGTGGGTAAGGGAGTAACCTTTGATACTGGTGGCATTTCAATAAAACCTTCCAATAATATGGAAGATATGAAATATGATATGTCTGGTGCTGCCATTGTTACTGGTCTTATTAAAGCGTTAGCTAGCCGTAAAGCCAAGGTTAACGTGGTGGCTATTGCTGGTTTAGCTGAAAATATGCCAGATGGAAATGCTCAGCGCCCTGCAGATGTGGTGCGCAGTATGTCTGGACAAACCATAGAAATTTTAAATACTGATGCGGAAGGAAGGCTGGTTTTAGCTGATGCATTATGGTATTGCCAAAATCGCTTTAAACCAGAATTAATGATTGATTTGGCAACTTTAACTGGAGCAATCATTGTGGCGTTGGGAACTCATCAAGCTGGTTTATTTTCAAATAATGAAAAAATAGAAAAAGCTTTACTTGAAGCAGCTAAAGCTACCGGCGAGAAATTATGGCCAATGCCTTTGAGTGATGAATATGATAAGATGGTTGATTCAGTGATTGCCGATGTGCGCAATACCGGTAATGGTAAAGGTGCAGGAAGCACCACTGCAGCTCAATTCTTAAAACGTTTTGTTAATAATGTTCCTTGGGCGCATTTAGACATAGCCGGAGTTTCTTGGGATGAGAAGGGTGGAGATTTAGCCCCGAGTGGAGCCACTGGATTTGGCATAAGATTATTAAATGAGTTTATTAGCTCTTATGAAAAATAATTCTGTTGATATAAGTTTTTATCGATTAACAACGCTGCCTATAATTAAGGCAGCGCCTAAATTAATTGAGAAGATTTATTATTCTGGGCAGAAATTGATTGTTTTAACTGAAGATGAGCAGTTAACTAAAACCATAGATGGAGCCTTGTGGGCTTATAGCACCAAACATTTTATTCCTCATGGAACTAATGCGGATGAGCATCCAGATGATCAGCCGGTTTACATCACTCATGCTTATGAGAATCCTAATGATGCTAAAATTATTATGATTGTGGGGAAGGCGGAAGTGGAGGAAAAGGCGGGAGTTGCAGTGGATAAATTAATCTATCTTTTTGATGGCAATTATCAAGACCAGCTTGAATTTGCTAGGGTTAAATGGAAAGAATACCAAAAAAATGGTAATCCAATCACCTATTGGCGGCAAAATATGGACGGCGCCTGGGAAAAACAGGCTTAAATTGCATAATTAGATGTTGGTTATTGATTCATTTTAATTAGTTTATGCGCGCTGATAAACCAATAACCAATTGTTATTATATGGTTCTATAAATTTATGTTTTTATGTAAAAATCTACAGAACCAAATAAGTTCTTAATATTCATTATATTCATTTTATTTCCTATTAAAGTTGAAGTTTAATTTATTGGTGCAGTTTAGTAATTTTAGGACTGAGACTAAAATTAAGTTAGTTTTGCTAACTTCTAAAAAAGCTACTAACTGTAGCATAACTCAAGCAGCAAGTATTGTGCGAGTTTAAGATAAGTCATTTATTGACTTTATAGGCAGTTTTATTCAGTCTATATAATTTGCACCAATAATAGAAATTCTAGCAATGTTTGTAACGAAGACAGTTAAGAGTATCTTCGGTTAAAGCTAAAATAGTGGAACAACTCTTAACTTATTCTGCTCTAAGCTTTAATGGACTTTACTAGTTTCCTATTTGGCATATTAGTGTAAGTTAATAACAATGTCATGTACCCTAAGTAAAAAATATTTGGGGGCTAATGGGTGTAAAACTTGATCCGCATATAAATATTCTTTAATATCGGTTATAATCAGCAAAAAATTATAAAAAGGAGTTGTTTATGGAAGGTGGAAATAATGAAGAGGGCAAGATATTATCAGCTGTTCCAGAAAAATCAGCATTAAAAAATCCTAACAATACTAAACCAAAAAGAAAAGTAAACTTTGGTGATGGCGAATATACTGAAAAAATGGGCCCAGTGACTTTAGAGAAGGAAGTAGATTTCGTAGAGCAAGGCGGCCAAGTTAAAAAAGTTTCAGTAACCTGTATAGCTAAGAATCCGCCAGAGAAACAAAATAACCCTAAAAAAGAAAAAAAGGAAGGCATTAGTTTTAAAGATATAG
Organism: Rickettsiales bacterium; assembly: GCA_049653745.1. Lineage (GTDB taxonomy): Bacteria > Pseudomonadota > Alphaproteobacteria > Rickettsiales > CANDYO01 > CANDYO01. The sequence goes on along the minus strand of JBASGW010000078.1, from coordinate 22,978 downwards.
AGAGGCGTCAAGCTTTTCTGCAGGATATAAATTTTAGAGATGAATTAGCAGTAACAAAATTCTTATGTAAATTTATAGAAGGTTCAATTAAAGATTTTACAAAATATATTATTAAGATAGAAGCTCATAAAATAGATGAGATAACAGCTAAAGAGGAGTTTTATAATGATTTATTTACCTTGGCATCAAAGGCGAAAGTAGAATCTGGAATAACTGATGAGCAATATAACAGTGTAATTAGTAAACTTTATGAATCTCAATATGAAGATAAGTTACATAAAAATTATAGTACAATAATAAAAGATAAGTACCATCGTTTCGGTGGTACAATCTCTGAGATGGCAGAAGATATGGCTCAAGATGTAGGGCCCACAGTGCCTGAGTTTGCACAAGTTTTATCATATGCAAAGCAGCTTAATAATTTAGATAAAGATCTTGATACTTTAAAAATGACGGTTAAAGTTAGATTAGCAATGTCTGATATATGTGAATATTGCGGATTGAAAAAACTGGCACAAAGTTTTAAAGACAAAGCTATGGAGGAAGAGGTCAGTAAGAGAGTGGGCATAGTAGAAAAATTAAGATCTACATCTTTGGTTCAAAATATCACTGAGGTGACAACTCCAGCAAGAACTCCTTCAGCGAATGGGAGGCACTCTCAGGGGCGCTCTAATTCTATGGATGGTCAATAATATGTTAAATATTATGCTGGTTAGATAGATATAGTCTTAAATAGAGGGTTGTCATTTCCGCCTATGAGCTGGTTATGAAAAACATAGTTCTATTTGAGTGTTTTATTAATAGGTCTGTTTAGTTATCTAAGTTTTATAGATGGAATTAAATGGATTTATATATTTGAGCAGAGTAATGAGTCTGATGAAGGTGTTTTTATACTAAGTCTCATTCTTAAATGCTACCACTTCTCTAAGTTAGCTTATGTACTAATTTGTACATTATGCTCCTCGCTCATTGTATTATTTAATTTGAGAAATGGTATTACTTAAATTCCTAGGTAGAAACATGTTTAAAGATTGAGCTTGATTAATATAATATGTGCGATCCAAGGCAAATTCAATATATTGTTAAATTTGGTTAATGATATGTTTGGTGATTGGTGAGCGGTATAAAAAATAAAAAAGCCAATAATAACGATAAATTATTACTGGCTCTAGAATTTATGATTTTAGTTAGAGTAATTAAACGCCAACGTGAATATAAGTGCGGTGAGATCTTTTATCAAATGATACAGCACCTTCAACTAACGCGTGTAGAGTGTGGTCTCTTCCCATATGTACGTTTTTTCCAGGATGAAACTTAGTTCCTCTTTGACGAACTAAAATAAGACCAGGAATAACTTTTTGACCATCGCCAACTTTGGGTCCTAATCTTCTACCAATTGAATCTCTACCGTTCCTGGAACTACCGCCAGCTTTCTTCGTTGCCATTTTATATTATCTCCAAAACTTTTATTTCGCTACAGCGATTGAAATTACTTTTACTAAAGAAATAGGTTGTCTATGACCATTTTTACGACGATAGTTTTTTCTTCTTCTCTTTTTGAAGATTATAACTTTATCATCTTTAGCATGTTCAACAACTTGGATAGTGATGGTTGCGCCTTGAACATAAGGTGCACCAACTGAAATTTTTTCATTTTCAGCTTCAAGCATCATCACTTGATCGATTGTAACTTCTGATCCTAAATTAGCATCAATTTTTTCTAGCTTTACTATTTGGTTTTCGCAAACTCTGTATTGCTTGCCACCATTTTTGAATACCGCAAACATCTTTGTTCCTTGTATTGTCTATGAATTTTACTTAAATTAATCTCAATAAACTAAACTCTTATTCAGGTGTTGTCAACAATTTATTCTAGTTTTTTCATGCTATTTATAAGCTAAATTAATTAAAAACTATTGATACATTATTGAAGTTGGTTTCTAAATCTCGTTTTAAATCTTGAAATTCTTTAGTTTTTATCTCCTTGTTAAATATTATGCTTTGTTTTGTGGTCATTATTTCATCAATAGTGAGCGTTTTATCTTTAAAAAATAACTTACGAGATAGGTAAACCCATTTGCAATCAATAGTTTTATTTAGAGATTCTGGGTTAATAACTTCTATGTTCTTAATAATGGTGGTTCTTTTGAAGCTATTAGGATTTCCAATATAAATATGTGATAGTAAATCTTGAGGGGTGTGAATAAAATTATCGATACTAAATTTATTATATGAAATTTTCATAGCAGAACCTAAGTTCGTTTTTAGTAATTTATTTAATTGATCGTAGGAATATTCAATATTTAAGTCATTAACTATGCGAGATTTAAGTTCTGGCAATATTATATATTTTTTATTTTCATCTTCTAAATTAGTGCCACTTAATTGAAAGAATATCATATTTTCTAAGGTTTCTTTTGAGGTGACTAGTAAGGCTCCTATTAGTGGCATAGCTTCTTCGTTTTTTAAAGTTATACGCCCATTTTCAATGATTTTATTATCTGGCAAAATAGTAATTTCTCTGGTTAAGCTAGAAATAGCATGCTGCGGATCAATATCAGGAATTTTTTCATATATTGGATTTTTAGAGTCTAATATTAAAGTTTTTTTATTAGCTATATCAGGAAATATACTTCCAGCCATGCTTTGGAAATTGGTTGGGTCAATCCAATATATTTTACCAGTTTTACTGGTCACTTTAACTAAGACATGATTAAAAGCATTCATGATTGGTAAAGTCTCTGGGAAATATGAACCTCTTCCTCTTAAAACTAATGCAAATTGGGCTTTATATCCCATTTTTGTTAGTATGGCTAAGGTTGTCGCCGAGAAGTCTTTACAATCTCCAAATTGAGTTTTTACAGTTTCATTTAAATTTCTTGGCATAAACCTGCCATCAACACTTCGCCAATCTCCTAAATATTGAATTTTGTCATTAAGTGATGAGGTGACGATATTAATTTGTTCAATTTCGCTGTCTGATGCAGAGGCTTTCTCTAGAATGCTTAGCAGCTCTTTTGGAAGATTCTGGCTATAGATTTTATTAAAATTTTGATTAGCAATTGCAACTGATAGATCTTTCCAATTATTTAAAGAGGATATAGAGATAAAGGTAATTGTATCGAAGTTAGTTATACTATTTTGAGGCTCGCTAATTAATTGATTATATATTTCTTTATTTAATGTGATTTCTAAATTATTAAATTTAATTTCGCCATCCTTTTTAATCTTTAAAGCATTCTCAGGGTTATTAATTTGTAAATATAAAGGAATCTCTGATTTAATTTTAATATTTAGGTTACTTAACCATTCATTAAACCCAAACATCACAAAATTTGAATAAAATTTATCTAAATTTGGTTTTAATACTAGTTTTTGATACTTAACATATATTTTGGCTCCAACTTCAGCCTTTGGGAATGCTATCAGAATCTGATTGGTTTGATCAAAGCCATTACCAGGGCTTGCTAGAGGCTTATCTTCAATAAATTGTTTATCAACAATATATTCCTTTCCTTGGTAGATAGTTTTTGCCGCTAAGATATTTATTTTTTCGCTGTCAGCGTTATAAAATAAGTTGTAATTAGTTGCCTTAATGCGGCCAGTTTCTTTCAAAATTTCAAACTCTTCTTCAAGGGTCTCTTCGTAAGAGCCATCTTTTTTAATGTTCACTTCTTGATTGTAAATAGTGATTTTGGTTTGAGCGCTTTCAGAGTTAGCCCATTTTGCTTGCGCTATATTACTGATGATGACTAGTAAAAAAATATTAAGTAAGCGTTTCATGAATTTATTTCTCCTGAGTTTTATCTATGTTTATAACAAAATACTCATACCAACGCTAGTCTTGAGTTTACAAACTAATTAATTAAGATTAGATTAAGACAATAATTTTATAAATTTGTTTTGAGGATTTTAAAATGTTTAAAGGAATATATACTGCATTAATCACTCCATTTAAAAAAGGTTTAATAGATTATAAAGCTTTTGAAAATCTTGTTAATTGGCAAATTGAATCAGGTGTTAATGGTTTGGTTGTGGCTGGAACAACCGGTGAAGGGCAAAGCATTACTAGAGAAGAGTTTTTAAAATTAGTTGAGCTTGCAGTTAAAACAGCAAAAGGTAGAGTGGTTGTTATTGCTAATACAGGATCAATTTCAACTTCAGATAGCATTGCCCTAACTAAAGCTGCGCAAGAGTTAAAAGTTGATGGAATTATGGTGGTTACACCTTATTATATTAAGCCAACCCAAGAAGGCATTTATCAGCATTTTAAAGCTATTCATGATGCAAGCAAGCTGCCAATTCTTATGTATAATGCTCCTGGGCGTAGTTGTGTTGATATAACTAACGAAACAATTATCAGGCTTGCAGCTTTGCCTAGAATTAAAGCGATAAAAGATTGTTCAGCTAATCCAATAAAATGTACTCAGCTAAAACTTAAATTAGACGATAAATTTATAATTATGTGTGGAGATGATGCTTTAACCTTGCCATATTATTCACAAGGGGCTGAAGGGGTGGTTTCAGTTACTGCTAATATAGTTCCTTCATTAATAGTTAAGTTACATAATCTATGGCATGAAAATAATATTAAAGAAGCTATGGCGTTGCAGTCAATATTATTGCCATTAAATGAAGTGCTTTTTTGTGAAACTAATCCTGTGCCAGTTAAGTATGTGGCAAGTATATTTGAGTTATGCTCAGAAGAAGTTAGATTACCTTTGGTTGGTTTAGCAAAAGAGAGCAAAGAAACTGTTCAACAAATTTTAGAAGAATTAAAAGAAAAATTATATGGAAAAGCAAACTAAAAAAATAATTGCTCAAAATCGTAAAGCCAAGTTTGAATATCATATTGAAGAGATATTAGAAGCTGGGATATTGCTAAAAGGAACCGAAGTTAAGTCAATAAGAGAGGGGAAAATTAGTCTTGATGAGGCTTTTGCTAATAAGATAGGTGAGGAAATTTTCCTTTTTCATGTGCATATTAGCGAATATGATAAGGCAAGCGAGCTTTTTAACCATGAAACCAGAAGGCCAAGAAAGTTATTATTACGCAGGCGTCAGGTTAATAAATTACTTGGTAAAATTAAAACAAAAGGCTATACTTTGGTGCCATTATCATTATATTTTAATGAGAAAAATATTGTTAAAGTTGAATTAGCGGTAGCTAAGGGAAAACATCTTTACGATAAAAGGGCTGCGGTTAAAGAGCGCGAATGGAATATAGATAAATCAAGAATATTAAGAGAGAAATAAAATGGTAAATATTGCACAAATGATGAAACAGGCGCAAGCCATGCAAAAGCAAATGGTTGATGCTCAAGAAAAATTAGCTCAACAAGAATATTCTGGCAGTGCTGGTGGTGGAGTTGTGAACATCACTATTAGTGGTAAGGGAGAAATATTAAAGATTAAAATTTCAAAAGAATTGATGGTTCCTGATGAAGTAGAAATTCTTGAAGATTTAGTGGTTGCTGCATTTAATGATGCTAAGAAAAAGCAAACTGAAGATTCTGAATCAAATTTATCTGGAATGATGGGAGGAATGAATCTTCCTGCCGGTTTTAAATTACCATTTTAGTTTATAGGGTTTAAAATGCTTCGTGTTGTTTCTGGCATCCAACCCAGTGGAACTATGCAATTGGGTAATTATCTTGGAGCAATTAAAAATTGGTTGCCATTGCAAGATCAATATTCATGCTTATTTTTTTTAGCGGATATGCATACCATAACGGTTCCTCAAAATCCTCAAGAATTAAGAGAAAATACTATTGCCACTGCAGCCACTTATCTTGCTTGTGGTCTTGACCCCAAAAAAGTTATTTTATTTAACCAATCAAATGTAACCGCTCATGCAGAGCTGGGCTGGATTTTAAGTTGCGTTACTTCTATCGGATGGTTAGAAAGAATGACACAATTTAAAGACAAAGGTGGCGACGATAAACAAAGATCTTCACTTGGTTTGTTTAGTTATCCAGTTTTGCAAGCGGCTGATGTGTTGCTTTATCAGGCAGATTTAGTTCCTGTGGGAGAAGATCAAAGACAGCATTTAGAGCTTGCCAGAGATATTGCCTCTTCTTTCAATAGATTTACCAATAGCAATTATTTTAAATTGCCTGAAGCAAGAATTATGAAGTCTGCTGCCAGAATTATGAGTTTGCGTGATGGTTCTAAAAAAATGAGTAAATCTGACGAATCAGACTTTAGTAGGATTAACTTAATTGATTCTGCTGACCTAATTATGCAAAAGCTAAAGAAAGCTAAAACTGATTCAATTGCAGAAATATATTATGATAAAGAAAATCGTCCTGAAGTTAGCAATTTATTAGAGATTTATTCAAGTTTAGCTGGTATTGCAGTTGATGATATAGTTGAGCAATATACGGGGAAATTATCAGGGCAGTTTAAGCAAGATTTAGCTGAGGTAATTATTGATAAAATAGTTCCTATAGGTTCTAAAATTATTGAGCTTTGTAAAAATGATGAAGCTTATGTGAGAGAAGTGTTGAGTGATGGGGCAAGCAAAGCTAATGCTATTGCTTTTAAAAATATTACAGAAATTAAAAATCTTTGTGGGTTTGTAAGTTAATGAAATTTGTGTTTCAAATTGACCCTATAAATACTTTAAACCCCAATAGCGATACAAGCCTGCAGTTAATAAGAGAAGCTTGCAGAAGAGGTGAGGCATATTTCTTTACTCCTGATAATTTATTTTGGTGCGATGGACAAGTTCAAGCTATTGCACAAAAGATAAATTTCATGCAAGAAGACTATAGCTTAAGTGATAAGCAAATAGTAAATTTGGCTGAGATGGATGTAATTTTTGTTAGACAAAATCCACCATATGACATGAATTATCTAACTTCTACCTATCTTTTAGATAAAATTTCTACTCAAGTTTTAATTATTAACAATCCTAAGGCTATTAGAGATTTTCCTGAAAAATTAGCGGTATTAGATTATTTAGAATTTATTCCGCCAACTTTAATTTCTAGCTGCGTTGAGAAGGCTAAAGAATTTGCTAAGAATCATGAAAAAGTTATTTTAAAGCCGCTTTATAGTTTTGCGGGTAATGATATATTTTGTGTTGATGCTCAAGATATAAATTTTTCAAATATTTTTCATAATTTGTTGCATATATATAAGGCTCCGGTGATAGTGCAGAAATTCATTGAAGGAATTATCCATGGTGATAAGCGTATTCTTTTGGTGGATGGAGATCCAATTGGTGGTTTTGTTAGAATGCCTAAAGAAAATGACATTAGGGCTAATCTTGTTTTTGGTGGAGAGGCATTAGCTTGTGAGTTAACTGCTAGGGACTTGGAAATTTGTGCAGCTCTAAAGCCAAGATTAAAGAAGAGCGGTTTATTTTTAGTGGGTATCGATATTATAGATGGATATTTAACTGAAATAAATGTTACCTCACCCACAGGAATTATGTTAATTCAAAAATTCTATGATCAAAAAATTGTTGAAAAAATCTTTGATAAAATAGCTAAATCTGCTTAAGGAATAATCTCAACGGCAATCTTTGACATAAATTCAATATTTTCAGTGAACTTAAAAAATATTTCAGCAATTTGCTGGGGTATATGTGCTATAGAGCCCATATTTCATGTAAGTAAGGGGTGTTTTGAGAATAAAGCTTTATTTTTAGATGAGCAGCTACAAAAATATTTTATTTCAAAGATAACTAAATTTAAGATCTTATCTGCTAATAATTGACACTGAGTAATTAATCCATGTGTCAATTGTTAATTATTTAATATATATGTTGATTATTAGTTAGTTAAATGATATATCTGGTTTTGTTATTTATTATATAGGAATTAAAATCATGAGCCCTTTAATTGAAGCGATAAAAAAATCTCATTTTCAGACTGTGCAGTGGCTTCTGAATCATGGAGTTAATGCCAATCAAATGGATAATTTGGGGGAATCTCCAATACATTATGCGGCCTTAATGGGAGATATTCCAGTTTTAGAACTGTTAGTGGCGCATGGATCTGATATCAATCAGCTAGATAATTTGGGGAAAGTTCCTATCCACTCTGCAGCCTTAAATGGAGATATACCAGCTTTAGAATGGTTAGTAGCACATGGTGCTGATATCAATAAAGTAGGTAGTCATGGGGATGCTCCAATACATCAAGATGATGGTGCATCTCTTTTTATGGGTGATGCTTTGCCTATTATCGAGGGGGAGCTCTAGAATTTAGTACAATGATTTAAGAGTTAAGGGGCAATATGTGATAACTTGGGGCTGTTCAAACTTTAAGGTGCACATATTGCAAATGAAAAATATACTAGAATCTCTTTAGAAGAATTTAAAGCAATCATCTTTAACCGACAATCGAGCATTAAATTTATTTTTATAATTCAGTCTCTATTTGGTAGAAGGGTGAGATTGAAAATATTAATGTTAAAATTAGAAAATTAATACCAAAGCATGTTAATCCTTATTTTATAAAGCAAAAATATCTTGATAATATTGTAGATATTTTGCTTAAATCCTCTTAGGAGGATCTTAGGTTTTAAGCTGCTTTTTAAGTTAAGTTGCTATATAACTTAGATATTACCAAAAATCAACTATGTTTAATAAACTTAAAAATATCAATTGACATAGTTAATAAATATTTATATATTCTGCTTATGCCGGTTTGCATTAATGTTTTTTACTCCTTTAACTTATGCAACCCGGTTTTTTATTGCGGTTTTTTCCCTATATATTGATATAAATACCTAAATCTAACATTAAATAATATTAATTTACTGTGTGGGTGTTAATGATTTTTTATATAGAATTTTTTAATTTTAGTTCAATAAATTAGTTGCCACTAGAGCTAATTTTTTTATTAAATATTTTATTTTAGGAATTGCCTTAGCTTACGAGATTGTCAATAAAATTATTTAAAGAAAATATAAATAAATGAGTTTACTATCATTCAAACAAGATCAATAATAACAAAATCTGGAATGAATCATAACACTTAAATATATGAAAAATGAAGCTGAACAACCATGCGTCAATAGTATTTCTTCACTGAAATTATGGGAAATATTAAAAGATGATCCTAAAGCATTTTTGGTTGATGTTAGAACTCCTGAAGAATGGAAAGAGGTGGGAATTGCTGACTTAAGTTCAATTAGTAAGAGTGTAAAATTAATTACTTTGTTTTTTTATAATCCTATTTTTTATAAAAATGAAAATTTTATTAATGAGTTAGAAGATAATTTTCCAGATAAAGAAGTGAAATTATTTTTTATTTGTAAAGCGGGTGGACGTTCGTTGAAAGCATTGCTAGAAGCCCAAGAAAATGGCTATAAAAATTGTTATAATATAGAAGATGGTTTTGAAGGAAATATGGCTAATAGCAATCTGTTATCGCAGGAATTTAATGGTTGGATTAATAATAAATTGCCAAGGATATATCTATGAATATCATTGCGCAACATGATGCAGATCATTCTAATTTGCTAGAGCTTGAAGTATGGCAGAAAGTTCAGAACAAGCTTAAGAGTGAATATGGTGAAGCAACTTTTGCAAGCTGGCTATCAAAACTTAATTTCATCTCTGTTCAAGAAAGAACAGTAATATTATTGGCACCAACTAAATTTATTCGTGAATGGATTGTAACCCATTACTTAAATAATATTAGAAATGCATGGATAAGTTTAGATTCTAATGCTGTTGATGTTGAAATTCGTATAGCTAAAAGAAGTTCCAATATTGTTAGTAAAGCAAATTCATCTTCTACTAATTTGAACATTTATGAAGAAAAAATAGTAGCAGGTACTAGTAATTTTTACCTAAATTATGATTTAGCTTCTGTATTAGATAGAAGATTCACCTTTAAAAATTTTGTGGTGGGTGTTCCTAATGAATTTGCATATGCTGCCGCAAGATCTGTGGCTGAATCAAATGCTAGTCAAGACAAAAACAATCCTTTATTTTTATATGGTGGAGTGGGGTTAGGAAAAACCCATTTAATGCATGCAATAGCTTGGCATATTTATGAAAATAATAATAAGCGCAAGGTGATGTATATTTCTGCTGAGAAATTTATGTATCAATTCATCCGTGCATTACGTAATAAAGAAATTATGTCTTTTAAAGAGCATTTTCGTTCAGTTGATGTGTTGATGATTGATGATGTGCAGTTTATTTGTGGGAAAGAAAGTACTCAAGAAGAATTTTTTCACACCTTCAATGCATTAATTGACAATAATTGTCAGATTGTAATTTCATGTGATCGTTCTCCTTCAGATTTAGATGGTATGGAAGAGAGAATAAAATCAAGGCTAGGTTGGGGATTAGTTGCCGATATTCATAGCACTAATTATGAATTGAGGCTGGGTATTTTGTTATCAAAAATTGAACAAATGGATGTGCAGGTACCAAAAGCAGTAGTAGAATTTTTAGCAAGTAAAATCACTTCTAATGTTAGAGAGCTTGAAGGGGCCTTAAACAAGGTTGTTGCGCTATCTAAATTGGTTGGTAGAGAAATTACTTTAGAAAATACTTGTGAAATTTTGCGTGACTTATTGAGAGCAAGCGAAAAAGTTATAACTATTGATGAAATTCAGAGAAAAGTTGCTGAACATTATAATATTAAAATAAGTGACATGTCTTCAGAAAAGAGAATGCGTTCTATAGCAAGGCCAAGACAGGTGGCAATGTATTTAGCTAAAAGTTTTACTAGTAAAAGCTTTGTAGAAATAGGTCGTAAGTTTGGTGGAAAAGACCATACCACGGTGATGCATGCGCTAAAAACAATTGAAAAATTAAAACAATCAGATGCTGAAATAAGCGAAGATTTACATATATTATCAAAAATATTGCAAACATAAGTTAGCAATTTAGTTGTTATTTAAAGAGGGTCCTAATGTTTGAAATCACAGTGCAGCGTAGTATTTTTGTTAAAGCTTTATCTCATGTTCAGTCTGTAGTTGAGCGTAAAAATGTTACTACTATTTCATCGCATTTAAAATTAGTAGCCGATAATAATAAATTAATTATAACTGCCACTGATAATAGTTTATCAATAACTGAAACAATTTTTGCTGAAATTGAAGCTGAAGGTGCAATAACTTTACCAGCTCACACATTATATGAAATTGTTCGTAAATTTTCTGATGAAAATATTAATATAAAAATAGATCCCAACCAATCTTCTGTAGTGGAGATTTCATCTGGTTATTCGGTGTTTCATCTGTCATTTTTAAATGCTGAAGAATTTCCTAAGATTGACTTGGGAACTTTTGATTGTAAGTTTGTTATGCCTTGTGTTCAGTTGCAAAAAATAATTGAGAAAAATCGAAACACTATATCTCAAGAAGATGGGAGATATCACTTAAATGGTATTTATTTCCATGCTATACCTGAAAATAATGAATTAAGGGCCACAGCTACTGATGGACATAGATTATCAAGTGTGAAGATATCTCTTCCAGAAGATTCTGCTAATATGCCGGCAATTATTATTCCTAGAAAAGCAGTTTTTGAAATTCTAAAAATTTTAGTAGATTCTGCAGAAGAAAATATCACTTTTGAAGTTTCTCCAGTAAAGATAAAGCTAACTATTGGTGATACTATTATTATTAGTAAGCTTATAGATGCAGATTTTCCAGATTATTTAAGCCTAATTCCTTACAATAATAATCTATTTTTTAATCTCTCTAGTGTGGATATGTCTAGGGCAGTGGATAGAGTGTCCACTATTATGGTGGAAAAATCTCAAGCAATTAAGTTAATAATTAAAGAATCTCAGCTTGAATTGCAATCAGGTGGTGGAAATCAAAGTTTAGGTAGTGAAAAATTAGAAATAACCTCTAATATCAGCAATTTTGAAATTTCCTTTAATGCTAAATATCTTCTAGATATTATGGCTTCTATCAGCAATAGCGAAGAAGTTGAGTTTAGGCTAAGTGATCCATTCTCTGCAGCTTTAGTTCAATCTAACAAAGATAAAGATGCCGATTTTGTGATTATGCCAATGCGTGGATAGAGAATTCTTGAAATATTATTTTTGCTAATGCTTATATTTTTTGTTTTTCATTATTCTCATCAGTTGAATCACCTCTTTACAGAGAGGGTTATTTAAGTTAAATTTTATAGCTTAATTAATAATGCTGAAGTGGATTTCTATTTATGAACCTAGACGAAAAACCTAATTTAATTGATACGCAAACTCTTCATGCAAATCGCCCTCTTTCTCCACATTTATCCATTTATAAGCTGCAGTTAACGTCTGGTTTATCTATATTACATAGAATGACTGGTGCATATCTATATTGTGGTCTGATGCTTCTTGCTTGGGCAATATTTACTTTTGTGTATTTCCCCAATGTAATTGAAGAGATCAATATTTATTTAAATGAATGTATCACTCTCTTTGTTTTATTTAGATTAATGTTACTTGCGTGGGTTTTTTCTATTTTTTATCATTTATTAAATGGTATAAGGCATTTATTTTGGGATATAGGTAAAGGTTTTGATTTAAAAACCACATATTTTACTGGCAAGTTAGTTATATTTTTAGCTATTATCTTAACTTTTACTATGTGCGGATTAGTTGTTACTAAAAATAATGATTCAACTCAAGAAATAATTATAATAGAAGAAGATAAATAATATGGAAAAGGATAGTTTACATTCAGAATTAGCTAAAGCAAAAGGATTGGGAGCGGCAGGTAATGGCACATCAACATGGTGGGTGCAAAGAGTATCTGCCGTTGCTTTAATTCCTTTAGTTCTTTGGTTTGTTTATTTTTTACTAGAGGTTATAGAGTTTAGAGATCTAGATAAAGTGGAGTCAGTTTTTACCTCTCCATTTCCAACAATGTTTTTAGCCCTTTTTATTGGTGTAGGAATTTATCATGGCTGCATTGGAATGAAAGAAATTATTGAAGATTATGTGCATTGCAATAGCATTAAGGTAAGTTTAATTATCTTTATTAAAATTTTTAGTTTAACTACCGCAATTGCAGGAATTTGTGCACTGTTAGTATTTCATCTATCAACATTTATGTTTAATTAAAGTTTAAGGAAGAGTTCATGTTAGCTAAGGGTTATAAAATTATTGATCATTTTTATGACGCAGTAGTGGTTGGGGCCGGTGGAGCAGGGCTTAGAGCAGCCTTCGGAATGGCTGAAAAAGGTTTAAATACAGCTTGCATCACCAAGGTGTTTCCAACTCGTAGCCATACTGTGGCAGCTCAAGGTGGCATGAGTGCAGCCCTTGGAAATATGGGAGAAGATGACTGGCGTTGGCATATGTATGACACCATTAAAGGTTCAGACTGGTTGGGAGATCAAGATGCTATTGAATATATGTGTAAAAATGCTGCTCAAGCAGTTATAGAGCTAGAGCATTATGGAGTGCCATTTTCGCGCACTATAGACGGAAAAATTTATCAACGTCCATTTGGTGGTATGACTACCCATTATGGTGAAGGAAAAGCAGCTCAACGCACTTGTGCTGCAGCTGATAGAACCGGTCATGCCATATTGCATACTTTATATCAACAAGCATTAAAACATAAAGCAAATTTCTTTATTGAATATATAGCTTTAGATTTAATTATGGATAGTGAAGGTGCTTGCAAAGGGGTTATGGCCTGGAATTTAGATGACGGCACTATCCACCGCTTCAGGGCTCACACAGTGGTGTTGGCAACTGGTGGTTATGGTAGAACTTATTTTTCTTGTACTTCTGCGCATACCTGCACTGGCGATGGAAATGCTATGGCATTAAGGGCAAATTTACCAGTGGAAGACATGGAGTTTGTTCAATTTCATCCAACAGGTATTTATGGAGCTGGCTGTCTTATTACTGAAGGCTGCAGAGGAGAGGGAGGTTATTTAGTTAATGCTAATGGTGAGCGTTTTATGGAGCGTTATGCTCCATCAGCTAAAGATTTAGCCTCACGTGATGTGGTTTCTAGAGCAATGACCATTGAAATTCGTGAAGGTAGAGGCTGTGGGCCAAAGAAAGATCATATCCATTTACACTTAAATCATTTAGACCCTGAAATAATCCATAGTAGATTACCTGGAATATCAGAAACTGCAAAAATATTTGCTGGAGTGGATGTTAATAAAGAGCCAATCCCAGTGTTGCCAACAGTGCATTATAATATGGGTGGGGTTCCAACTAATTATCATGGCGAGGTGGTTACTATTAAAAATGGTAATCCAGATTCTGTGGTTCCAGGATTAATGGCAATTGGTGAGGGGGCATGTGTTTCTGTGCATGGAGCCAATCGTTTGGGTTCTAATTCACTATTAGATTTAATAGTGTTTGGCAGGGCTGCAGCAATTAGGGCTTTGGAAGTTATTAAACCAGGTGCTCCTCATGAACAGCTTTCTAGTGATGCTGGAGAATTGGCAATAGCAAGGCTTGATAAAGTGCGTTTTTCAAAAGGACCTCTATCAACTGCTCATATACGTGATAATATGCAAAGAGTTATGCAAAACCATGCTGCGGTGTTTAGAACAGAAGAAAGCTTAGCTGAAGGTGTTGAATTAATTGATAAGGTTTTTGCAAGCTATCAAGACATAGGAATTACCGATAAAGGAATGGTGTGGAATAGCGATTTAGTTGAAGCTTTAGAGCTTGAAAATTTGCTTTCTCAAGCAGTGGTCACTATGCACGGAGCTCATAACCGAAAAGAAAGCAGAGGGGCGCATGCACGAGAAGATTATGGTGATAGAGATGATAAAAATTGGATGAAACATAGTATTTATTGGATAAATGAAAAGGGTGAAGTGAAAATAGATTATCGCCCAGTGCATCAATATACTTTGACTGATGAAGTTGAAGTGGTTCCACCTAAGAAGAGGGTATATTAAAATGGTTGAATTTAGATTGCCACCAAACTCTAAGGTTACTAAAGGAAAGTCTCATAAATTGCTAAAAGAAGCAAAAAACACTAAAATATTTAATGTGTATCGCTTTAATCCTGAGGATGGTAATAACCCAAGTATTGATAGTTATGAAGTGGATTTAGAAAATTGCTCAATGGTGTTGGATGCTCTAATTAAAATAAAAGATGAAATAGATTCTACTTTAACTTTTCGTCGCTCTTGTAGAGAAGGAATTTGTGGAAGCTGCGCTATGAATATTGATGGCACTAACACTTTGGCTTGTACTAAGGATATTTGTGATATTAAGGGAGAAGTAAATATCTATCCTCTTCCTCATATGCAAGTGGTTAAAGATTTAGTGGCTGATATGAACCATTTTTATGCGCAATATGCTTCTATTGAGCCATGGATGAAAACCACTTCTCCTGCGCCAACAGCTGAAAGGTTACAATCACCTGAAGATAGAGAAAAATTAGATGGATTATATGAATGTATTTTATGTGCATGCTGCACCACTAGCTGCCCTAGCTATTGGTGGAATGGTGATAAATATTTAGGTCCAGCTGTGCTATTGCAGGCTAATCGTTGGCTGCAAGATAGCAGAGATGAGGCAAAGGGAGAGCGCTTAGATCAATTAGAAGATGCTTTTAAATTATATCGCTGCCATACTATTATGAATTGCGCTAAAGCTTGCCCTAAGGGATTAAACCCAGCAAAGGCCATTGGCGAAATTAAACAAATGATGGTAGAGAGGAAAGTATAAATAGTTGATTAATTTTATTTTTCTAAAACTATGCAAAATAAATATCGTGAATAGATTCATTATAATTATAAATTTGAATTAACTCAGAGCCATAATTATATTCAGGACATTGCTCTGAATCTAGCAAGTTAAAACTATAATCTTTGTTAGTTATACTTATATTAGTTGGATAGTTAGGATTTAAAATAATGCTACCTGGACTATTAACTATTATTTCAGAAATTTCAGTATCATAGCTAAGTATAAACTTTAATGAAATATTATGATTGGTAATGTTAGACAAAGTATCATATCGAAGATCAATCGCGTAAAATTTAACTGATTCAGCATTAATTATATTATAACCAACTGAAGATAGAGTGATTAAAGTGTTATTATAAAGATCTACTGAAAATATTTCTTTTAAGTTATTTAGATCATTCAAGTAATAAGTAGTGTCTTGTGGGATTGGCATGCCATAGCCATTTCTTATAGCAGCAATATCCCAAGGTAATAGTGATTGTATAATTTGAGTATCAGGATTAATCGTGGAGTTTGAAATGTCAATAGTAGTTTTCTGAGACATAATAGTTAAATATTCGATATTGGGAGTTCTAGCTTGCACTGATCCTTTTGCGCATGGATAATAATTTTTACAAGGATGATCAAGAAAAATATGCGCCAACCCGTGAGCGTAATCATTTATTGAGGTAGGATCTTTAGATTCATTAAAAATTGGAAGAAATAAAAACATTTTTTGAATTTCTTCTTCTTGAAAGACTTTGATATCAGCAACAAATGAATCAATATTTTCGCCTTTATATGGAATTATTGCAAGATTTGCTTTGTGAGCATTATTGACTTTTGAGAAGATAATATTACTATTTTTCTCAAAGAAAGTTTTAAAAGAATAGTCTAGCATGTTGCTAACTGTGGATATCTCTTCGCTATTTGTTGATTTAAATAACTTGAACATTTCTAATAATTCTTGAAAATCTTTAAAGGCAATTGCTTCTAGGTTTACATTCTTATTTTTACTTCCATATAATTCTGTAATGCTTTTTGATTCTAATACAAAAGATTGATAAACTTGGATAGTCTGGAGCTAATAGACTGGTTACATTATATATTTCAGGGCAAGAACTGTCATTTAATTGATTATGAAATAATTTATATCTTAAATCATCTTCTATTGCTAATTGTTTTGCATAAGCTAAATCTTGATGATTTTGATATGAAGAGGCTTTAACAAAAAACTGTCCTTCAGATTGTATTTTAAAATTCTCTTTAATTGTACAAAATGTACCAAATTCAAGAAATGAAGGAAGGGGTGATGAGGCTCCTAATCCTTGGAATATTTCTTTTTGTGTTTGTAAATTAAAGTCAAGATAGTATTTTATTATGGTGGTACCATTAAGTTCTTTTTTATATTTTTGTTTCATTTCTAATGATGAAATGTCTTGATTAAGAGTATCATTCATATTTATAACCACAGATTATAAATTAATTTATATAAATTTATGTATCATCAAAGTATTAAAAAATCAATAATTTTTTAAATAAAGATAGTTAGTTATTATAAATCTTGTGTTATTAAAGCAATAGAATTATTATTCGATTATAATTATATTTAGGAGCATTATTATGACTATAAACATTTCAATAAAACAATTACCACATGGAAAAGATTTAAATTTACCAGCTTATGCCACTTCTCATAGCGCCGGTATGGATTTAATGGCGGCAATTGATAAAGATATTATTCTTAAAAAAGGACATAGGGTTTTAGTGCCTGCAGGAATAGCCATTGCTCTGCCTGATGGTCATGAAGCGCAAATTCGTCCAAGATCTGGCCTTGCTTTAAAAAATGGCATCACAGTATTGAATACTCCAGGAACCATTGATGCTGATTATCGTGGAGAAATTGGAGTGGTTTTAATTAATTTGGGTGAAGAAGATTTCAATATAACTCGTGGCATGAGAATTGCGCAAATGATTATTGCTCCATATGTTCAAGCTAAAATGAATTTAGTTGATGATTTAGATGAAACTACTCGTGGACAAGGTGGGTTTGGATCTACTGGGGTTTAAAAATTATATTAGCAGAAAACCCCATTTAGAATTTTCTGCTAATAACTAACTACTATAGTTCATTATGATCTAAATTTATAATTTCACTAGAATCTTTTCCAACTACTTCAATTGATCTATTTTCTGAATCAATTGAGTTTTTGGAAACGGAATTATTTTCTCCTTCTATAGTTTTTTCATCATCTGGTGTTATGTAATGAACAGCGAAATCTTCAAATACACCTCCAGTTCCTCTAGATGGAATCATAAAGAAAGGAGCGTTAGTAACTTGTAGAGCAACTTTGGCTCCTACCTCATAAATTACGGTTTTTACAAAAGGAAAAACTCCTTCTTTGCTAGAATCCACTATTCTTTTAAGAGGGTTGCTATTTTTATCTCCATACTCATCAGCAAGCTTTTGCTGATCTTTTTGTAATATAATGGACCCAAGAGGAAAAATTATATTTTTTTGAACAAAAGGTGAGATAGATGTTCTAGTTATTTCTGCTCCAATCCACGATCCAATGGTTCTAATTACTCCTCCTGTTAAAGCTATCACATTAAATTCTTGTGAATTAACATCCGCAGTGGAATTTTTTTGTAATAATTCATTTCTAAGAGGAATATTTCTTAAGTAAGGATCTACGATAAAATTACTTGCTGTTGAGGTATGTTTAACAAAGTTTTCTGGTAGAGAAGGAAATATTACTTTAGCTCCATAAGACCCAGAAACTAAAGCTAGTTTACCTCCTGCTCTATATATTGCATAGAGCAGATGATCTTCCGAGTAAGTTGTATTACTGCTTCCAATAGGAATTGATAATTTAGTAGAAGTAATGGCAGAGAGAACGTTAACTCCGTTAAAAAGAAATTCTTTTTGAAAAGGATCTTTCCCTAATTCTGGAAGATAAAATTCTGCAGGTATTTCTATGGACGCCACTCTCCAAACAACATTATTGGCAAGTTCTTTTATATTTGGAAGATTATTCCAAATTAAATTAAGTCCATGATTTCCGAAGTATCTTTCTTGTAATAATTCATATTTTTCAGATTTAGTTGGCATGTTGTGGCACCCCTGTGTAATTATTAAAATGTAAATAAAAAGTTTAAAGAATTTTAAAGAAATTTTATTAGAAATCAACAGTTTTATTAATTTTAGCTTTTTATGCCTTAAGTAAGTCTAAAGATAAAAGATTATGAAAGGAGAGAGAGTAGGCTCAATGATTATAAAAAGAGAGAAGTTATACCAAGTTTTATTATTAAATGCTAGTATTGCTTCTCTCGTTGCTAATATACAATTTTAATACAATTTGCGATTATGCTCATTGTATTATTTATTTAAGAAATGCTATAACAATTTAATATAAAACTATAGCATTTTCAAAATTGTCTATATCACCTGAAATTAATTTTTGATTATAATCTAATTCTGCAATGTTAATACCATGTCTAAGTGCGTGAACTTTAGGTCCAAATTCTTTTCCTGTAATAACGTACTCCTCGAATGAAAAATCATCAAGATCTTTATAACTTTTTGCTAAATAAGAATCTTCTATTTCTTTAGGAAGATTAAGTTTTATAATTTCTTTCTTACATTCTTCTTTTAATTCAAATTCAGATGTAGCAAAGACATACACATAGTTTGTTTTGTTTATTTCTTTAAAAAGGCTAATGGCGCCATTTTGTAATGCTGTGCTAGCTTCTATTAATTGGCTATCACTAGAATCAACAGTTTGCAATTGAAAGTAATTTTTTGATGATTGTTCGCTTTGTCCAATAGTAAGTTGTTCTGGCCCATTGCCAATGCTTCTACTGACATCCATTAGTTTTATAGAATCTGCATGTTTATAAAGAAATTGGTTTTTTTTGGTATCTGTATATATTTGTTTTAAGTCGTCATTTGTTAGGCTAGTTTTGCTATTTTGATTTTGAACGCAACCTATAATTATTGTATTAGCTTCTTTTACTTCTATTTCGATACAATCGCCCATAATTTTACACCTATAATTTGTAATGTTTATATATACTTAATATATTTAGAGTAACTCTAGCTGCTTGTCAATTTAAATTATTAGGTTATAATAAAGAATTTTTAATAATTTATTGTTTTTATTAGAAAATATAAAGTTTAATGTTCAGAACAAAGCAACAATTTAAAAGGTTAAAATAGATGAACCCGTTTAAGCATTATCGAGAGTCAGTAATTATTAAAGATGATATCAAATGCAAGCATATTATAGTGGGAGAAGGGTCTTATTATGCTGGCTATTATCATGGTAAGAAATTTGAAGAATGCGTGATGTATTTAGATGAGATAGATAATAAATCAAATCCTGAAGATATTGACCAATTAATTATAGGGAAATATTGCTCTATTGCCACAGGAGTGCAATTTATGATGTGTGGCACCCAGGGGCATAACTATAATTGGATTGCTGTTCATCCTTTAATTGGTCTAGATAACAACAATTTTCATGGCCAGCAATGGAAAGGAAATACTATTATAGGTAATGATGTGTGGCTTGGGGCTGAAAGTTTAATTATGCCAGGAGTTAAGATTGCAGATGGAGCAGTTATTGCAGCAAGAGCCGTGGTAACTAAAAATGTTGGGCCCTATGAAATTTGGGGTGGGAATCCTGCTAAATTAATTAAAAAACGTTTTAATGATCAAGATATTAGCAAATTATTAGAAATAAAATGGTGGGATTGGGATATTGACGCTCTAAAAAATAACTTAAAGCATTTGAGATGTGCTGATGTTGAAACTCTATGGCAAAAACATATTAATGGAGAATTATAAGAATTTATTTTAGGATGGTATTGCAAAGAGAGTTAGCAGTATTAAGGCTTAAAAATTAAGCCTTAATACTAGTAATAATAAAATTATTTTTCAGTTCTTGAGTGCCTTTTCCTTTCGGTAGAATCTAAGTATCTTTTTCTAATTCTAATAGTTTTAGGGGTTATTTCCACTAATTCATCAGATTCTATATAAGCAATAGCCTGTTCTAAATTCATAGATTTAGGAGGGGTTAGTTTAATTGCTTCATCCTTAGAAGTTGTTCTAATATTACTTAGTTGCTTTCCTCTGATTGGATTAATTTCTAAATCATTATCACGGCTATGTTGACCAATAATCATTCCAGAATATACTTTTTCTTGTGGATTAACAAAAAGAATTCCACGTTCTTCTAAATTCCATAATGCATAAGAGGTGGTAACACCATTTTCCATAGAAATAAGTACGCCATTTCTTCTGCCTTCAATTTTTCCGCGGTAAGGGCCATAACCATGGAATAAGCGGTTCATGATTCCGGTTCCACGAGTGTCAGTTAAAAATTCACCTTGATAACCAATTAAGCCACGTGAAGGGATGTGGAAAGTTAATCTAGTTTTACCGCCGCCTGATGGACGCATGTCTTGCAATTCGCCTTTACGTAAGGTTAGTTTTTCAACAACAATTCCACTAAATTCTTCATCAACATCTACAAATGCTTCTTCAATTGGTTCTAATACAGTGCCATTCTCATCTTTATGAAAAAGAACTTTTGGTCTTGATACTGATAGTTCAAAGCCTTCACGACGCATTGTTTCAAGAAGTACGCCAAGCTGTAATTCTCCGCGACCACCAACTTCAAATGAATCTTTGGTATCGGCTTCAGTAACTTTTATTGCCACATTGATTTCGGCTTCTTTGAAAAGTCTTTCACCAATAACTCTTGAAGTTACTTTGCTTCCTTCAGTTCCAGCAAATGGTGAATTATTTACTGTTAGCGTGATAGACATTGTTGGTGGATCAATAGGAGTGGAAGCAATTGGTTGATTTGCTTCTAAAGCACAGATAGTATCTGCAACCGAACCTTTCACTAATCCTGCTATAGCCACAATATCACCAGCTTCAGCGCGCTCCACAGCAACTTTTTCAACACCACGGAATACAAATAATTTAGTTAATCTTCCTTGTTCAACTTGCTCGCCGCTGATATTTAGAATTTTTACTGGCATGTTAAGTGTTGCTATACCACTATAAATTTTTCCAGTAAGCATTCTACCTAAATAAGGGTCGTGATCTAAAATGGTTGCAAGCATTGAAAATGGAGCTTCTTTATCTACTTTCGGTGATGGTACATGTTCTTTAATTAACTGAAATAAAGGCTCTAAATTTTCACCTTTTTCATCTTGTTCTAAAGAAGCCCACCCAGCCCTACCTGAAGCATATGCTACTGGGAAATTTAATTGGTCATTATTAGCATCTAAAGCTACAAAAAGATCGAATATTTCATCTAATACTTCATTAACTCTAGCGTCTGAACGATCAACTTTGTTAATTACCACAATTGGATTTAAGCCTAAGCTTAAAGCTTTGGTAAGTACAAATTTAGTTTGAGGCATTGGCCCTTCAGCAGCATCTACTAAAAGCAATACACCATCAACCATTGATAAAACGCGTTCCACTTCGCCACCAAAGTCTGCGTGGCCTGGAGTGTCAACAATGTTTAGCTGAACATCTTTCAATTTAATTGATGTGCATTTAGCTAAAATGGTGATTCCTCTTTCTTTTTCAAGATCGTTAGAATCCATAGCTCTTTCGGCTCTATGTTGATTTTCTCTAAACACTCCTGATTGATTAAACATTGAATCGATCATAGTTGTTTTACCGTGATCAACGTGAGCTATAATTGCTAAGTTTCTGATATTAGACATAATTTTTACTAAATAAATTGAGGGTGAATAATGAATTATTAATAATAGAGTAAGGTTTATAACATATTATGCTGCACTTTACTAGTTAAAAGTTATACAAAGCTATTATGATGCTTTGTTTAACATTCTTCATTTGCATTGCATTCTCCTGCTAACTGACTAACAATATTATTATTTTCGTCAGCAATTATGTTGAGTGGTTCTATGGGGTTTTGATCAGCATCACCATCTTCACTGTTATTAATATCTTTAGAAAATGTGGCTATACCATCATGAAAATTTATTTCAGCATCGTAAAAATTATTATAGTTATTGCTAAGTGCTTTATGGTCTACCACCAAAATAGTGCTATTACCTAAATATTTAACAAGTATTTCTTGTGCTTTAATTACAGAAGATTCATCTAAACCTGCAAAATTCTCATCCATAATAAGGATATCAGGCTTATTCAAAATTGCCTGAATTATAGCAATTTTTTGCATTTGTCCGCCACTTAATTTAAATTTCTGAGTATCAATATTAGCTATTATTCCTTCTTTAGCGCTTGGGTCATGAGAAAACTGATCAATTTCTAACTCTTTAAGTAAATCTATGAC
>JBASGW010000077.1:0-26283 GCA_049653745.1 Rickettsiales bacterium | reverse complement strand
GATAATGTTAATCTAAAAGTAGATTTAATATCACCAATTGCGATGAACGAAGGATTAAGATTCGCTATTCGTGAAGGCGGTCGCACAGTGGGTGCTGGCGTCGTTGCTAAAATTTTAAAATAAATTGGGGTTGTTAAAAAACTATGAACAATCAAAAAATTATTATTAGGCTAAAAGCGTTTGATCACGAGTTGCTTGATAAGGCTACTAAAGAGATAGTTAGCACAGTTAATAGAACTGGTGCTGAAGTGAGTGGACCGATACCATTACCAAGAAGAATCAAAAGATTCACGGTAAATCGCTCTCCACATATTGATAAGAAGTCTAGAGAGCAATTTGAAATAAGAACTTATATGCGTTTAGTTATAATAAGTTACCCTACGCCACAAACTGTTGATGCGCTTATGAAAGTGGATTTAGCAGCTGGTGTTGGTGTAGAAATTAAGCTAGTTGGAGATCAGTCATGAGAACGGGTTTAATAGCAAAAAAAGTAGGAATGTCTACTGTATACACACCAGATGGTGATATTGTTCCAGTAACTTTATTAACAGTGGAAGATTGTCAAGTAATTGAAGTTAAAACTAAGGAAAATTCTGGTTATAGCGCTTTACAAGTTGGAGCTGGTGCAGTTAAGTTAAAAAACGTAACAAATCCTTTAAAGGGACATTTCGCTAAAAATAAGGTTGCGCCTAAACATAAATTAGTTGAGTTTAGAGTTGCTGAAAGCGATGTTATGATGCCGGGTACTGATTTAACAGTTGAGCATTTTGTTGTAGGACAATTTGTTGATGTTACTGCTACAAGCATTGGTAAAGGTTTTGCTGGTTGGATGAAAAGATGGGGATTCCACGGACTTAGAGCAAGTCATGGTGTTTCATTGACTCACCGTTCAGGGGGATCAACAGGACAAAGACAAGATCCTGGTAGAGTAGAGAAGGGCAAGAAAATGCCTGGACATATGGGAGCAAAAAGAATTACTGCTCAGAATTTAAAGATTATTTTTGTTGATCAAGAAAAAAAGTTGATTGGTGTAAAAGGTGCAGTGCCTGGACATAAAGACAATTATGTGTTGATTAAAGATTCTGTAAAGAAAGCTTTGCCTAAAAACGCACCTCGTCCTACTTTAGCACAAGTATAACTAGAATTTGATAATAATGGAGAGCAGATCAATGAAAGTTGCAATTAGAAATTTAGATAATCAGGTGGTGGGAGAAGTCTCTCTAACTGAAGAAATCTACGGTCAAGCAATAAGGTCTGATATTTTGCACACTGTAGTTAATTGGCAAAGATCAAGAAAGCAACAAGGTACTCACAAAACTAAAGGTTTAAGTGAAGTGTCTGGAACTGGTAAAAAACCATATAAACAAAAAGGCACTGGTAATGCTCGTTTAGGAACCTTAAGGGCTCCTCAATGTAGAGGTGGTGCTGTTATTTTTGGACCAGTAGTTCGTTCGCATGAAACAGATTTACCAAAAAAGGTAAGAAAGCTTGGTTTAAAAATAGCTTTATCAAGTAAATTAGCAGAAAAGAAATTAATAATTTTGGATCGCGCTGTTTTGAGTGAACCTAAAACAGCATTGTTGAATTTAAAGCTAAAGAACTTTGAAGGGAAATCTATTCTTTTAATAGATGGAAAGTCAATAGACCAAAACTTTAGAAGAGCAGCAGAAAATCTTATGCATATAGATGTTTTGCCAACAATGGGTGCAAATGTCTATGATATTTTAAAGCATGATGTAGTAATACTAACTACAGAGGCATTAACTGCTTTAGAGGAAAGGTTACAATAATGACTACAATAAATGCAAATTATTACGATATAATTAGAAGGCCAATTATTACTGAAAAAGCAATGGCATCAAGCGAGTTAAGTAAATTCGTTTTTGAAGTTTCTAGCTGTGCAAATAAACTTAAAGTAAAAAAAGCTGTAGAAGCGATTTTTAATGTAAAGGTTTTGCAGGTTAATATTTCTAATACTCAAGCTAAGCGTAAAATTTTTAAAGGACGTGAAGGTTTTAGAAAGTCTCATAAAAAAGCAATTGTTACTTTAGAAGCTGGTCAAACAATAGATTTTACATTAGGGGTATAAGATGGCTTTAAAAACATTTAATCCAGTTACGCCTTCACTTAGAGGTACTGTTATAGTTGACAAGTCCGCTCTTTGGAAGGGTAAGCCTTTGAAAATTTTAACTGTTGGTAAAAGTTCAACAGGTGGAAGAAATAATCAAGGTAGAATCACTTCTTGGCATAAAGGTGGTGGACATAAGCAAAAATATAGGATAATAGATTTTAAGCGCAATAAATTTGATTGCGAAGCTGTTGTTGAAAGAATAGAATACGATCCTAATCGTACCGCATTCATAGCTTTAATTAAATATATTGATGGTGAGTTTGCTTACATAATTGCTCCACAAAAATTACAAGTTGGAGATAAGGTATCTGCTGGTACTAATGTAGATATTAAGCCAGGAAATGCATTGCCATTAAAATGTATTCCTATAGGAACTATTATTCATAATGTTGAGATGAAGCCTGGTAAAGGAGCTCAACTTGCAAGATCGGCTGGTAGTTATATTCAATTAGTTGGTAAAGATGTAGGAAATGCACAATTAAGGTTGCGTTCTGGTGAACTTCGAGTAGTATCAATAGAATGTATGGCTAGTGTTGGAGTTGTATCTAATCCAGACCAACAAAATATAATGATTGGTAAAGCTGGTCGTAACAGATGGTTAGGAAGAAGACCAGTTGTTCGTGGTGTTGCTATGAATCCAATAGATCACCCACATGGTGGTGGTGAGGGTAAAACTTCTGGAGGAAGACATCCATGTACTCCATGGGGTAAATCAACCAAAGGTAAGAAAACTCGTAAGAATAAGTTAACATCTAAATTTATAATTAGATCAAGACATTCAGAAAAAGGTAGGAAGTAGTAGTTATGGCTAGATCGATTTGGAAGGGTCCATTTATTGATGGATTTCTTATAAAAAAAGTGACAAAAGTGCTTGCTGGTGGTAAACGTGAGACCATAAAAATTTGGTCAAGAAGATCAACAATCATTCCTATGTTTGTTGGTTTAACTTTTATGGTTTATAATGGAAAAAAACATATACCTGTAACAGTGCGTGAAGAAATGGTTGGTCATAAATTTGGTGAGTTTTCACCAACAAGAATTTTTAATGGTCATAGTGGCGATAAAAAAACTAAGAAATAGTGGTAATTATGAAAGCAGAAAAAGATCTTGATATGTTTAAATTTTCTAGTGCACATGCAAATAACTTAAGAGTTAGTTCTCGTAAATTAGGTTTAGTTGCGGGTATGATTAGAAATTTACATGTGAATAATGCATTGATGCAATTGTCATTTTCAAAGAAGCGTATAGCGAAAGATGTTTTGAAATGTTTACAATCTGCTGTAGCTAATGCAGAAAACAATCATAACTTAGATATTGACAATTTGTTTATTGCAGAAGTTTTGGTGGGTAAGGCGTTGGTAATGAAGCGTTTTAGCCCTAGAGCTAGAGGAAGAGGTTTTAGAATTAAAAAGCCCTTCAGTCATTTGTCAATTAAGTTAATTGAAGTTAAGGAGAAATAGTTCATGGGTCAAAAAGTAAATCCAATTGGCTTTAGAATAGGTATAAATCAGCAAAGTGAATCTATATGGTATGCAGAAAAAGAATATGCTACTCAGCTTCATGAAGATCTAAAAATTAGAGATTATATCAAAAAGTCTTTAGCTCAAGCTGGTATTAGCAGAGTTGAAATTGAACGCTTAGTTAAAAAAATTGTTATTACAATTCATACAGCAAAACCTGGCGTGGTGATAGGACGTAAGGGAGGTGATATAGAAAAAATAAAAAGTCACTTAACTAAACTATCAAACTGTGATATACATTTAAATATCGTTGAAGTTAGAAAGCCTGAAACTAATGCAGTATTAGTAGCGGAGTCTGTAGCTCAACAATTAGAAAAGCGCGTTTCATTCAGACGTGCAATGAAAAAATCGATGCAATCAGCACTTAGATTTGGTGCTCTGGGAATTAGAATTAATTGTGCAGGGCGTTTAGGTGGTGCAGAGATCGCAAGAACCGAGTGGTACCGTGAGGGAAGAGTTCCTCTTCATACTTTGAGAGCTAATATCGAGTATGGTATCGCGAGAGCTAACACTACTTATGGTGTTATAGGTGTAAAAGTTTGGATCTATAAAGGTGATTCTGTAGCAAAAGAATCAGTTGATAGCAAACATATATAATAAAAATTTAATTTAAAAGGTTTTAACTTATGTTAAGTCCAAAGAAAACGAAATTTCGTAAAGCCCATAAAGGGAGAATTCATGGTTGTGCAAAGTCTGGCTTTAGTTTGGCTTTTGGTAATTATGGATTAAAAGCTTTAGAGCCAGAGAGAGTAACCGCAAGGCAAATCGAAGCGGCAAGAAGAGTTATTACAAGATTTATTAAGCGTCAAGGTAAATTGTGGATTAAAATTTTCCCAGATGTTCCTGTGTCATCAAAGCCTGCAGAGGTTAGGATGGGTAAAGGAAAGGGAGCTCCTGAATATTGGGCATGTAGAGTTAAACCTGGAAAGATTCTTTTTGAATTAGATGGTATTCCAGAAGATGTAGCTCGCACAGCCTTTGAAAAAGGAAGCGCAAAATTACCAATTAAAACTAAATTTGTTAAACGTGTTTGGAGTTAACAATGAAAAGTACTGAATTAAAAGGCAAGTCAACAAATGAATTAGAGATGTTGTTAGGTAATTTTAAGAAAGAATTATTTAATTTAAGATTTCAAAAAGTTAATGGCGGTTTATTAAATACAGCAAGAGTTACTTTAGTAAAAAGAACTATTGCAAGAATTAAAACTTTCATTAATATGATGTCTTCTTCATCAAATGGGGGAAATAATGCCTAAGAAAATCTTGCAGGGAATAGTTGTCAGCGATAAAGTTGATCAAACTAGAATTGTTAAAGTTAGTAGAAGATATTCGCATCCTAAATATGGTAAAACAGTTAGTGATTTTAAAAAATATGCTGCTCATGATCCAGAAAATAGATTTAAATTGGGTGAAGAAGTTAAGATTATTGAATCTAAGCCTATTTCAAAAACAAAAAAATGGCATGTGATTTACGCATAAGCGATATAAAAGTCAAAGTGAAGGAATAAGATAATGATACAGATGCAAACAAGGTTAGAAGTAGCTGATAATTCTGGAGCAAAAGAAGTACAATGTATAAAGGTTTTAGGCGGCACTCATCGAACAGTTGCGACTGTAGGTGATATTATTGTTGTGTCAGTAAAATCTGCTGTTCCTAGAGGAAAAGTTAAGAAGGGTGAAAAATATCGTGCAGTAATCGTAAGATTAGCAAAAGAGAAACGTCGTAGTGATGGTAGCTATGTTAAGTTCGATAAAAATGCAGTTGTTTTAATCAATAAACAAGGTGAGACCGTAGGTACTCGTGTTTTTGGACCTGTTAGTCGTGAATTACGTGCTAAGAACTTTGCTAAAATTATCTCTTTGGCTCCTGAAGTATTGTAGTAATGGTAAAAAATATGAAACATAAATTAAAAAAAGGTGATGAAGTAATAGTAGTTACTGGAAAAGATAAAGGGAAGACAGGAAAAATAGTAAGAATGTTTCCTAGTGAAAACCGTGCTACGGTTTCAGGTATCAATATAGTAAAAAAACATCAGAAGCCAACAAAAGCTTCTGCTGGTGGTATTATTGAAAAAGAAGCAAAAATACAAATTTCTAATATTGCTTACTTAGATCCTATAAAGAAAGTTGCTACTAAGATTTCCTTTAAAGTTCTAGAAGATGGAACAAAAGTAAGAGTGGCAAAAAAATCTGGTGAAGTAATAAGTTAATATTAACTAAATACTAACCAGTTTAAGACAAATAAATTTGTTTTAAAAAAGTAGTTATAAAATAATAAATGAAGAAGTTTTTTCAAAACTTGAAGAGGAAAACTAATGGATCGTTTTGAAGTACTGTATAAAAACACAGTGATAAAAAAATTACAGACAGAATTCAACTATAAGAACAAAATGGAAATTCCTAAGATTTCTAAAATTTGTATCAATATGGGTGTAGGCGAAGCTGTAAAAGATAGCAAAATTATTAATAATGCAGTTAATGATTTAACTCTAATTTCTGGTCAAAAGCCAATTATTTGTAAGGCTAGAAAAGCAAATGCTGCTTTCAAAACCAGAGAAGAGATGCCTATCGGTTGTAAAGTTACTTTGCGTGGCAAAAGAATGTATGAGTTTTTAGAGCGTCTAATTCTTATTGCTTTACCAAGATGTAGAGACTTAAGACCCTATACTATAAAAAATTGTGATGGAAACGGAAATTTCTCATTTGGAATAAAAGAACAAATAGTTTTTCCTGAAATAAATTATGATAAAATAGATACAATCCGCGGTATGGATATTACAGTTGTAACTACTGCAAAAACCGATAAGGAAGCAAAAAGTCTTCTTTCAGGTTTAAACTTTCCGTTTAATTAACTTCGATTTAGGTGCTTTAGATATGGCAAAAGTAAGTGCAATTGATAAAAACAAAAAAAGAATAGCAAAAGAATTAAGAGCAAGACCAAAAAGAGTTGCTCTGAAACAAGTCATTTATAATAAAGATTTACCGATCGAAGAAAGGTTTGTTGCTGTACAAAAACTAGCAAAATTACCTAGGAACGCTTCTAGAGTAAGAGTTAGAAATAGATGTTCATTAACTGGTAGACCTAGAGGTAATTACAGCTTCTTTGGTCTTTGTAGAAATATGTTGCGAGAGCTTGCTTCATCTGGTAAATTGCCAGGTGTAATCAAGGCGAGTTGGTAGTAGGAGTTATATATTATGTCACATAGTGATCCTTTAGCAGATATGTTAACTAGAATTAGAAACGGACAAGCTGCGCGTTTAGCTCAGGTTGCTGCTCCATATTCTAATTTACATGAAGCTGTATTAAAAGTTTTAAAAGAAGAAGGTTATATTTCTTCTTTTACTAAAGAAGAAATTCGTCAAAATATTCAAATATTGAATATTAAATTAAAATATTTTCAAAATTCTGGGGTTATTAAATCAATAACACGTATTTCAAAGCCTGGAAGAAGAAGATATTATTCAATTCAAGATTTGAAAGAAAATAAATTTTGTAACGGTTTAGGAGTTACAGTTATATCTACTCCTAAAGGCGTTATTTCAGACAAAAATGCTATTCATCACAATGTTGGTGGTGAAGTATTATGTACAGTGTTCTAAGAGGAAAGTTACTATGTCACGTATTGGAAAACAGCCTATTGTAGTGCCAGCAGGAATTACAATAAACTTATCTGATGATAATATTGAAGTTGCGGGTAAACTTGGTAATCTTAACTATCCATTTAATCGTAAGGTTATCATTAATTATGATAAGACTGAATCAAAGATTTTGGTAACTCCTAAAGGAGAAGACAAAAAAGATCGAGCAATGTGGGGATTATCAAGAACGCTAATTAACAATATGATTGTTGGTGTTTCTACAGGCTTTACTAAAGTTTTAGAAATAAATGGTGTTGGTTATAAAGCGGCAGTTAGTGGTAACATACTTACTATATTTTTAGGGTTTAGCCATGATATTAAATTTATTATACCTAAGGGTATTGAAATTAAATGCCCTAAGCCAACTCAAATAGATATATTTGGACATGATAAGCAATTAGTTGGTGAAGTTGCAGCTTTGATTAGATCATTAAGAAAGCCAGAACCTTATAAAGGAAAAGGCGTTAAATATTCTGATGAAGTTATTGTTCGTAAAGTTGGGAAGAAAAAATAGGTAGATAGTTTATGAGTAGTTTAAATAAAAAAGAACGCAAAGTTAAATTAGCTAGCCGCGTACGCTATAAATTAAGACAAAGGCGTAATGATAGACCAAGATTAAGTGTTTTTTGTTCTAATGGTCATATTTATGCTCAAGTCATAGATGACATTAAAGGTATAACTCTTGCTTCTGCATCAACTTTAAGTGCAGATCTAAAAGACCTAAAGAAAACCTCTAATATTGATGCAGCTATCAAGGTTGGTAAACTTGTTGGTGCTAATGCTAAAAAAGCAGGTATTAGCGAAGTTATTTTTGATCGTGGAGATAAACTTTATCATGGTAAAGTTAAAGCCTTGGCTGATGCTGCGCGTGAAGCATTATCATTTTAAATAAATTATTATAGGTAAAACATAGTATGGTAGCACGTAATAACGAAAATACAAATAATGAATCTGAGCACAAGGAAATACTCGTTTCTGTAAGAAGAGTAGCCAAAGTTGTTAAAGGTGGTAGAAGATTTGGATTTTCAGTAGTAGTAGTAGCCGGTAATGGCAAAGGACAAGTGGGTTACGGCCTGGGTAAAGCAAAAGAAGTGATGGAAGCAAAAACTAAAGCTTCTCAAGCTGCTAAGAAAAATATGGTAAAAGTAAGTCTTAAAGAAAGTCGTACTATTCATCATGACATAGTAGGTCATTCTGGCGCAGGTAGAGTTTTACTTAGATCAGCTCCAGCTGGTACTGGAATCATTGCTGGTGGTTCTATGCGTGCAGTATTTGAAATGTTAGGATTACATGACGTGGTTGCTAAATCACTAGGTTCATCAAATGTGCATAATATGGTTGGAGCAACTTTTGATGCTTTAACTAGGTTATCTTCACCTAAACAAGTTGCTGAAAGACGTAATAAAAAAGTTAGTGAAGTTTATGGTCAGCGTAAAGCTAAAGCTGAATAGATCAGTTATTTAAATTTTTTAGTAAGTTAATTTTGGGGAATAAGGCATGGTTAAAAAAGAAACCGACCATAAAAAAAAGTTTGTTACAGTTACTCAAACTGGAAGTCCTATAGGGAAAGAAAGTTCTCAGAGAAGCACTCTGATAGGTCTGGGACTAAATAAAATAGGTCGTTCTCGTACTTTAGTAGAGACACCAGATGTTATGGGTATGGTCACAAAAGTTAAACACTTGCTTAAAGTAGAACATTCATAAAGGCTAAAAAGATGATGAAATTAAATACATTATTTGCGCAACCAGGTGCTAAAAAAGATTCTAAACGCGTAGGTCGTGGTACTGGTTCTGGTTTAGGTAAAACTGCTGGTAAAGGTCACAAAGGTCAAAGAGCTAGATCTGGTGTAGCGATTAAAGGATTTGAAGGTGGGCAAATGCCCATTTATAGAAGATTGCCTAAAAGAGGTTTTAATTCTATAAATAGAGTAGAATTCAATATAATCAATTTGGGAGATTTAGATAAATTCATTAAAGCTGGCAAGCTTGATGCTAAAAAAATAACCAAAGAAAATCTTATTGAAAAAGGAATTATTAAAAAATTCTATTTACCACTAAAGTTGTTAGCTAAAGGTGAATTTAGCCATGCTACAATAATTGAAGTTGATTTTGCTTCTGAAAAAGCAATTGAAATTATCAATAAAAACGGTGGTAAAGTTGTATTGCCATCAGTAGAGCAAGAAGTTTAATAACTTCTTGTTTTTTTTAATATCAACTAATTTTATAAGTAATAATGAGTAAATTAGCAAAAACTAAAATATCAGCTTTAGGCGCTTTAGATAAAGCTGATGATTTAAAAAATAAAATAATATTTACTTTACTAGCGCTTATAGTCTTTCGCTTAGGTTCATATATACCTGTTCCTGGAATTAATTCAGTAGTATTACAAGAATTAACGCAGCAAAACTCTGGTGGTATATTAGGAATGTTTAATATGCTATCAGGCGGTTCTCTTGGAAGAATGGCTGTGTTCGCTTTAGGTATTACTCCTTATATTACCGCTTCAATTATAATGCAAATTCTTTCAGTTATTCATAAGCCGTTAGAATTGCTTAAAAAAGAAGGTGAGTCAGGTAGAAGAAAAGTAAATCAATATACGCGCTGCCTCACAATGATATTGGCCATATTCCAGTCATATGGAATATCTGCAGGTTTAGAATCAATGCATACAATTTCTGGTGATTTAGTTAATGATCCAGGTTGGTTCTTTAAGCTTACTGCTATCACAACTTTAACTTCCGGCACTTGTTTCTTAATGTGGATGGGAGAGCAAATAACAGCTAGAGGAATTGGTAATGGCACGTCGTTGATTATATTTTCTGGTATAGTTGCTGGGCTACCAAGCTCTGTAGCGGCTATGTTTGAATTAGGTCGCACTGGAGCCATGTCAATATTATTAGTATTAGTATTAGTTCTTATATGTGTAGGCTTAATTGCGGTTATAGTATTTGTTGAAAGGTCATACAGAAAGGTTCCTGTACAATATCCTCGCAGACAAGTAGGTAATAAAATTTATGAAGGTGATACTAGTCATATTCCAATAAAAATTAATACGTCTGGCGTTATTCCTCCTATATTTGCTAGCTCGTTGCTGTTATTTCCTCTTACTATTGCTAATTTTGCCAAAGATAAAGTATCTGAAGGTGGCATTTTTGAAATGATGGTATTGCATTTAGGGCATGGAAAGCCATTATATTTGATATTATATATTCTATTAATTGTATTTTTCTCATTTTTCTATACGGCGATTATTTTTAATCCAGAAGAAACAGCAGAAAACTTAAAGAAATATGGTGGTTTTATACCAGGTAAACGTCCAGGTAATAACACAGCAACTTATTTTGATTATTTACTAACCAGACTAACAGTGATAGGGGCAGCATATTTATCATTGATTTGTATTCTTCCTGAGTTATTAGTTGCACATTATTCAGTGCCTTTCTATCTTGGTGGAACAAGTATACTAATTGTAGTTAACGTAGTGATGGATACAATTAATCAGATACAAACACATTTATTTGCTCAACAATATCAAGGCTTATTAAAAAAGTTTAATAAGGGAAAGTAAATGAAAAAGAACTACCTATTTTTAGGTGCTCCAGGATCGGGAAAAGGAACTCAAGCAGCAGTTTTGGTAAAGTCTAAGGGGTGTATAACTGTTTCAACAGGAAATCTTTTAAGGTCTTGCGTTGAACAAAATAATGAGATAGGTAAAAAAGTAAAAGCTACAATAGCTAAAGGCTTTTTAGTTTCTGATGAAATTGTAAATGCGTTAATTGATGATTTTTTTCTTAAAAATCAAGACAATAATAGCTCTATAATTTTAGACGGTTATCCTAGAAGTCTAGAGCAAGCAAAAGCTTTAGATGTTATTTTATCAAAGTATAAAACTCAAATAGATAAGGTTTTATATTTTGAAGTATCTGAAGATACTATAATAAAAAGAATTACAGGTAGATATACCTGTTTAGGATGTGGAGAAACATATAATGAATTTTTCCTAAGTACGAAAGTTCCAGGAATATGTGATAAATGTGGTTCTAAAGAATTTAATAAAAGGGATGATGATTCTAAAGAAGTGATAGTTAATCGCTTGAAAGTATTTTATGAATCTACAGCTCCTTTGTTAGAGTACTATAAAGACAAATTAGTAAAATTTAATGCTGAAGAAAAAGAAGACATTATATCTAAGGCAGTAATAAGCCATTTATAACGAATAGGTTAAATGAATTTTGTTGATTTATAATATTATACAAAATTTAGATAAAAACTAACTGAAGTATTGACTAAATTAAAAAAAAAACTATCATACAAGTCTTTACTTGTAATTATTAATCATCATAGGAGAATAACTTGTGGTTCGTGTAGCAGGCGTCAATATACCTGATAATAAACGATTAGTTATAGCACTAACATATATATATGGCATTGGACATCCAACAGCCACTGAAATATGTGCTAAATTGAAATTATCTGAAGACCTAAAACCTGGTTCACTTGATAACAATCAAATTGTTAGATTACGTGAAGTAATTGATAAAGATTATATTGTTGAGAGTGAGCGTAAACGCGTTGTGATGAACAACATTAAAACAAAAATGGACTTGGGTTCATACGAAGGATTACGTCATCGTAAGTCTTTGCCAGTTAGAGGGCAGCGTACCAGAACCAATGCAAGAACCAGAAAAGGTAAAGCTAAAACTGTAGCGAACAAGAAGAAGTAAGGTAAGTTATGTCAAAATCAAAAAATGATGCTAAAACTATAAAGAAGAAAGCTAGAAAGAATATCGTCGTTGGCGTTGCTCATATTCAAGCTACTTTTAATAATACTATTGTCACTATTACTGATTTGCGTGGAAATACAATCTCTTGGTCTTCTTCGGGAGTTCATGGTTTTACAGGAGCCAAAAAATCTACTCCTCACGCTGCGCAAGTTGTTGTTGATCATGCCTCAGGAATTGCAAAAGAGCATGGGCTAAAGACTATATCAGTAAAAGTTACAGGCCCTGGAAATGGTAGAGAAGCAGCTTTAAGAGCTCTTGGTATGCATTTTTCAGTTGCTTCAATTAAAGATATTACTCCTGTAGCGCATAATGGATGTCGTCCACCTAAGCGTAGAAGAGTTTAAAGTTATTTTATATAGTCTATAAAAAATATATTAAGTAGTGATTTGTTGAGGAATTCTAATATGGTACAATTATCTAAAAACTGGAATGAGCTAATTAAGCCTGTGAAGCTAATGGTTGAATCTGACAATCAATATTTAGCTGAAGTAGTTGTTGACCCGTTAGAACCCGGTTTTGGCTTAACTTTAGGAAATGCGTTAAGAAGAGTTTTATTATCTTCGCTTCAAGGAGCAGCCATTATTGCAATTAGAATAGATGGAGTTCTTCATGAATTTTCTTCAATTCCAGGCGTAAAAGAAGATGTCACCGATATAGTGTTAAACTTTAAAGGTGTTATAATAAAAATGGAATCATCAGATCGTAAGAAAGTTTCTTTAAATGCTGTTGGTCCATGTGTGGTTACTGCAGGCATGATTGAAACAGGTCATGATGTTGTAGTTATGAATCCTGATCATGTTATTTGTACTTTAGCTGAAGGAACTAACTTGAATATTGAAATTACTTGTCAAACAGGTAAGGGCTATGTTCCTGCTCATCAAATTAGAAAAGCAGATGACCCAATAGGATTAATTCCTGTAGATGCTTTATTTAGTCCTATTAGTAAGGCTTTTTATAAAGTAGAAAACACTCGTGTTGGTCAAGTTACTGATTATGATAAATTAATATTTACAGTTCAAACAAATGGCACAATAACTCCTGAGTTAGCTATTGGTTTGGCTGCAAGAATTCTTCAAGACCAATTACAATTATTTATTGCTTTTGAAGAAATAAAAGAAGAAAAAGGTTCAGAGATTGATGAATTAAAATTTGATCCAAACCTACTTCGTAAAGTTGATGAACTAGAATTATCTGTAAGATCACAAAATTGTTTGAAAAACGATAATATTGTTTATATTGGTGATTTAGTTATTAAAACTGAAGGTGAAATGTTAAAAACACCAAATTTTGGTCGCAAATCATTAAATGAAATTAAAGACGTATTAGCAACTATGAGCTTGTCTTTTGGTATGTCCATTCCAGAATGGCCACCAGAGAAAATTGAAGAGCTTGCTAAGAAATATGAAAATCCGTATTGATTTTAGGATATAAAATATGAGACATGGTATTAAAAGTAAAAAATTAAATAGAACTAGTAGTCACCGCCAGGCAATGTTTTCGAACATGGCTGTTTCTCTAATTCTTCATGAACAAATAACTACTACAGTTCCTAAGGCTAAAATTATACGTCCAGTTGTAGAAAAATTAGTTACTTTAGGAAAACAAGGTGATTTATCTGCAAGAAGAAAGCTATTTTCTTTAACTAGATGTGATAAGACTGTTGCAAAATTGGTAGAAATAATAGCTGCTCGTTATAAAGATAGAGCTGGTGGTTATTTAAGAATTATGAGAGCAGGCTTTAGATATGGTGATATGGCACCTTTAGCAGTGATTGAATTTGTTGATCGCGATATTACAGCAAAAGGAAGAGATTACGGACAGCTTGAAGTGGGCGATGTTGTTACTAGGGTAAAAGAAGAAAAAGCTTCTTCAAAGAAAAAGCCAGTAAAAGCAACTAAAGCTACAAAAGAGCCAAAAGCTGCTTAGTTATTTACTAAAGTAGATTTAAGTTTATTAAAAAAGACCAGTTTATTACTGGTCTTTTTTTTTTATTCTACTTTAGATAATAAAAGCAGTAGTTGGTTATTTTAAGATATTGGCATGTCGCTATAATCTTTTATATTTTAATTAACAGATTGTTATGCTTATTTAAGCTCAAGAAATCAGGTTTTAATATGTAGGTTATAAATATGTTGCCACAGACAAGCTGTGGCGATTTATTCTATATAATAGAAAGATCTAATGAATTAGACCTTTCGGCATTGTTTATATTTATTTCCAGAACCGCAAGGGCAGGGTTCATTGCGACCAATTTTTTCCCATCTAGGAAGATAATTTGCTTCTACTTCAAATGTCTTAACAAATGACCTTATAGTTAAGGGCTTTAACCTAGGACTATCTTTTTTAGTCTTTTTGAATAATACCTAAAAACTCCTATGATTTATAATTTATTTGTTTATTTTAGTATTTCTATACTCCTTATTATTCATAAGGTTTTATAATTGCTTTCTTAAGAAAAGGATAGCTTATAAGGAATGCACATAAAAGAACTATTCCAAATATCATAATAGTAAAAAATCCATGTTGGTAAATATTAAGAGAAATAATAGGGTTATTAAAATGCTCTTTAGGTATGGACATAAACTTAGATAATATTATAGATGCTATATTAGAGTATGAAAGGCCAAATAATAGTATTCCCATCATAAACCCCTTATATCTTAATGGTGATAGCGTTCCAAACAATGCTTGAACCATTGGAAATAAGCATATTTCTACAAAGCTCATTAAAGCCATACTAATTACTATATAAATCAATTCTACTTGGCCTTCTTTAGCATTTATGCAGCCAATAAAAATAATTGCAAAACATAATATATTGACTAACAAACCCAAAGCAAATCGTTTCATATAGGCCTGGTAACCAAATTTAGCAAAAATATTAGCAAATAAGCTACCAAATATTATAACAAAAAATGGATTGAGTCCTTGCAACATTGCTACAGGAACTTCATAACCAAAGATTATTTTATTTACGTTACGTGTAGTAAACAAATTCATTAATGAACCTAATTGCATTTCTACTGCAACAAAACCAATTAAAAATAAGGTAATTACTAGTAACGAGATTATATTTAGTCTTTCAATGCTATTACACTTATAAAGTACCTTTCCAATCATAATAAAAGCTAATAATCCTAGTAAACTTAGATACTTTAAAGCTGTTTCTTCATAATAAAGTAGGGTAATTGATGCAAGAAAAATTATTATTGCTATTACAATACTTTGAAATAATGGTGAAATACCTAAGATTGATTTTATAGATTTTTCTTGATTTGGTTTTATTCCATTATCACCTAATATATAACTATACTTTAGAAATATAATTAGACCTAAAATCATTCCAATGCCTGCTAAGCCAAACCCATAATGCCAACCGAACCTATGGGCTACATATCCACAAGATAAAGCTGCCATAAGGGAACCAATATTTACAGCTACATTAAATAATGAAAAAGCTTTATCTCTTTTTTTTCCATCTTGATCTTGATATATAACTCCAAGTAAACTGGTAATATTCCCTTTAAAAAGTCCAGTCCCAGTGGCAATAAGAGATAATCCTAGATAGATATATAATTCATCTAAGCCAGTGAATATCATTGATAAATGCCCTAGGCACATTATAATTGCTCCAATTATCAATGTTTTTTGAAAGCCAATAAATTTATCAGCTAAAATTCCAGCAAAAATAGGAACTCCATAGCCAATAGCAGCAAAAAGTGAATATATGGCATATGCCCTACTATCTGCGAATCCCAGGGTGGAGGTTAAGTATAATACTAACAATGCACGCATGCCGTAGTAGCTAAATCTTTCCCACATTTCAACAAATGCAAGCAATAGTAGCATTGAAGATTTATTGTTTATTTTGGTTTTCATAAAAGGCTCCTACTATTTTATTGTTAATATATATCCGCGAAGAAAGCTTTAAACAAATTTTCTGTCTCAACTTGAATTAAATCACTTTCTATATTAAGCATAGGAATAATAGATTTGGAAATATGGTATACCTTAGAAATATTAACATCTGGTAAAAAAGTATAGCATAACATTTCTCCAGTAAGATCAGGAATTTTACTAGCGGTTAAGGGAAGAAAGCTGCATTGAACGGCTGCATATAAGTAGTTTGAGGCCTCCGCTCCGTTGTAAGCCGATATTAAAGAATCAGATAATATTTCTTTAGAGAGGCTATTATTTTTGTTAAAGCCACTAATTAAAGTATTGCTTCCGCTATATAAACCCTCAGTTATAATAACTGACTCATAACTCATTCCGAATGCTTCATATGCCGACCCTCTAATTAATCCTGAAACTAAAGATTTTCCTGTTATTGATGCCTGCACTACACATCCTGATATGTGAATGAATGCTTCTAATTTTTTATTTGGTATAAATTCTTTAATTAACTCTGTGCCAACATTTTGAATTATGTGCATCGCAATGGCTCCTTTTCCTGATTCTATAATTTTGCCTTCTTGCCCTTCTGGCAATGAATGAGTATTTGAACCAAAGTAAAGTAAATATGCTGGAATATTGATTAAAGTAAATTTAATTACAGCTTTTTCTAAGCCTTTATATATTATATATGGGGCCTTTTTTACTATTGTTGGTGTGTTGCTATATATTTTTTCTAACATGTTAAAGTTCTCCTAATTGTTAATTCTTCTGTGCACGTAAACATGCCGTGCATAGATAAGTGAATGCTAAAAGTAACTGTAATTTATTTTAGAAGCGTTAGCTTTAACCTATAAAAAGACGATAAGTCTTAATTAGGATCAAATACCATTAATGAAAAAATAGTATAAATGCTACTAAAGCTGCTAAAAATTATAGTTGTTATAAATATTTAAAAATGATTTTTTATTTGTAGTGGGTTTAGTTATTAAAACTAAGCCAAGAAGAACGGACAGGATGCCAACATGTAGAAAAAGATATAGAAATTGAATTATTACTTTGGGTAATATTGTCTTGAATATTAAGCCTTCGCAGGCTGATATCTAACGTCATAATAGTTCCTAATGAATTGAGTTATTAAAAACATGTCAACTAAGGTTAACTTTGTGAATGTATATTAATATAATTTGATGTCAATATTTTATTTTAACCTAAGTCAGTTTATTACTCTTGGAAATTTTTATAGCGGGCTTGTGCATTTATGTTAATTGCTTCAATTGGTGGTAATAGAATATATATTAATTTGTAGGCTTTGTTCTTTAATTATTGTGTTATTTAATTTAAGACTTGTTATTAGTGTTATCTTGTAGATAACTCCAAAAGAATAGGTGTGTAACTAGGGCCTCAAACAAGCTGTAGCGTTTTGTAGCAAAATAAGCTTAAATTTTATATATTTTAATTTTAATGATGATAGCCGTAATAACATCCTTCTTGGTCAGCTAAACTACAATATACTTCACATGTAATTTCTAGGTTATTTATAATTGGCATTGCCAAAATCTGCCCCTATCCACAGCAGTCCAAATTCTGGTGTATTGGTTGCGCATATTCCCCTGTTTTTTGTTTCTTCGAGGCTTTTTTTTAATAAATGTAAAAAGTTCGTCCATTTCGAGTATTTCAATGTCTTGCGGCTCTTCTTTGCGTTCCTTTACCATCTCGTCTACAATGCGGCCAGCTTTCTTAATCCACATAAAGCACGTAGCCAAGGGAATATTTAATATTTCAGCGATTCTACGGAAGCCGCAGTTATTAAGGTACATTCTTACAGCTAGATTCCTAGTCTTGCTATCGTATTTATTTCTGGCATCTCCTTGAATGAAGTTACGAAAGCAATCCGTGCATTTATAACGCTGCTGCTTCCGAACAAAACCATTCTTAACATGATGCTTAGAGTGACATTTAGGGCATGATATGAGCATGGTGATAGAACCATCGAGTTAAAATTACTATAATAACCCTATTTTATATTCTTGTTTATCTATAATAAACGCTCCCAACTAATCCACGCGAAGCCTCTTGATTTGTTATTATCATTGTATTACTATCTTAATGCCTAATAAATAAGGAGTAAATAAATATGGCTAGATCTCAAAAGCAGATAGATAGAGAAAAAGCAGCTAATAAACAAAGTAATAAATTTGAAGTTATGGTTGTTAGATATAAAGAAGATGTCTCGTGGCTTAAAGAAAAATTTCCAACAGATAAAGTTACGCTATATAACAAAGGTGCTAATGATATAAACGTATCTTCTAATGTTAATATAGTCAATATGGATAATATTGGTTACTTAGGAGGGGTGATTTTAGATCATATAATCCTGAGAATGAAAGCTAATTCTCTTGCTGATAGAACTTTATTCCTACAAGGAAACCCATTTGATAGTAGTTATAAGTTTGACAATTTTGATGATTATAAAACTGTTAAAAAACCTACAGGGACTCCTAAGTCAAATGAATGTAAGAATATTATCGCAAAATGTAAACCATCTACTATTGCAAAGCAACAGAAAGGGTTAGACAAAGTAAAGTGGGAAGAAAGTCAGAACTATAAAGACTTTAAATCTATGAGTGGGTTAAGTTTCTCAGAATTTGCTGATAAATTTGTTTGTCAATATAACAAAGATGCCGTCCTACATATTTCTTTTGGTTCTCAATTTGCGCTCGATAAGAATACTATTCTTGATCATGATTTAAGTTATTATGAAGATTTAAGATCTAATTTTAATGATCGATTTCCTTTAGAAGACCATTATTTTGAAAGACTGGCAGACCTTATATTTGGGAATTGCCAAGAATATAACTAACTACTACTCAAAAAATATATAAAAATATAAGGGGCTGATACCTAATAAAATTCTTTAAGGATGGATTTAGATCCTTAAGAAGTAATTTAGGTGATCCAATATTAAACCTCCATTCGCATTCTTTCAAGAATAAATTGAAATTTTTTTAGGTATTCGATTATATTTTCTAAGATG
Organism: Rickettsiales bacterium; assembly: GCA_049653745.1. GTDB lineage: Bacteria > Pseudomonadota > Alphaproteobacteria > Rickettsiales > CANDYO01 > CANDYO01. The sequence continues at coordinate 7,279 of JBASGW010000077.1, read as the reverse complement.
TCTTTTTGCCTGGTTCCAAAAATGATCTATTCCATTAATATGGTTATGTTTATGAGCAAATAATTATGAATGATTAATTCGATAATGTTTAAATTCAGAAACGTCAAGAGCATTATAAGAGCGATAACAATCTGTATAAACAATGCTGTCGGGCTTTATTTTGTCACGAATAATAGGCATCAAAGTATCTGACTTTGTATCTTCGATTATTTGAGTATAAACTTTACCGCCACGCTTCAATATACCAAATACAGGAACTTTTCCTGCAGCTCCTCTGCCTCTTTTTCTTTTACGCACTCCACCAAAATAGCTTTCATCAAGCTCGATTTTACCACAAAACTGCTCATTTCGATTTAGCTGTTTGTGAGCAATCTTCTCTCGCAGTTTGTGGAAAAATCTTATCGCTGAATTACGATGAATATCAACTAATTCAGCTGCGGTTTTGGCTGGAACTCCTGCCACAAAATATTCTATTAATTTATCTTGCTCTCTCGTCGAGAGTTTACAGTGCTTTAAGTGCATTCTAACATCCTAACTTATTAAAAGTCAGGTGTCAGCCCCAAATATAATAGGTTTTTTCTATATTTTAGCTATCCTTTCTGATAGGCATATCAATGCTTAAGTGTCTTTTTTTATTTTATCTCAAACTGATAATTGAAATTATATCTTTCCATGGCATTGCTTATATTTATTTCCAGATCCACAAGGGCAGGGTTCGTTACGGCCAACTTTTCCCCAAGTAGAAGGGTCATTTGCATCTCTATCAGATGGTTCAACATATGACCTTATAGTTGAGGTTTTTTGATCTTGTTCTGCATTCTTTTGATTAAATGCTGGATCATTTCTGCTTTCAAAAGTTCTACTACTAGGCTGCATATTGGAATCTATCGAGAATGAACCATCTTCTCTTTTTATAATATTCAGTTCAATGTGAGCTAGTCGTTGAATGAATAATTCTTTTATGTTGTTCATCATTGTTTCAAAAAGATGGAACGCTTCCCTTTTATATTCATTTAACGGATCTTTTTGTCCGTAAGCGCGCAGAACAATACCTTGTCTTAAATGATCTAGGGTGTATAAATGATCTTTCCATAACTGGTCTATTGTTGAAAGTAAACAGCGTTTGATTACTTCTTGGAATAGCTCGCTACTATATTCTTCTTGTTTGCCTTTAAAAATCTTGGCTACTTCAGCATTTAAATATAGAAGAACTTGTTCGTCATCTATTTTCTCATGTTGAATCCAATCATCTATAGCTATGTGAATACCATAAATCCTAAATGTTTCTTTCTTTAGTCCTTCTGTATCCCATTGTTCAGGATAGGTTGCTGGAGGAGTGTAAGTTGCAACAATATTACCATTAAGTTCATGATACATTGGATCTATTTCTTCATCGATAGTTTCAGCTTCAAGAATTTCTCTTCTTTGTTCGTAAATTACTAGGCGTTGTTGATTAACCACGTCATCATATTTTAGGAGGTTTTTACGAATTTCATAATTTCGAACTTCAACTTTCTGCTGGGCTTTTTCTAGGGCTCTACTAATCATTGGATGAAAAATTGCTTCTCCTTCTTCCATACCAAGTTTTTGTAAAATAGTTCCCATTTTATCTGAAGCAAAAATTCTCATTAAATCATCTTCTAGTGATAGATAGAATTTAGTTTTTCCTGGATCTCCTTGTCTTGCTGATCTGCCGCGCAATTGGTTATCAATTCTTCGGCTTTCATGTCTTTCAGTTCCAAGAACGAATAGGCCGCCAGCTTTTATAACCTCTTCTTTTTCTAGTTCAATTTGCTCTTTTATTATAGCAATTTGCTTTTCTTGAGCTTCGGGGCTTAGTTTAGAATCTATTTCATCGATTAATCCCTTTGGATTTCCACCTAACATAATATCAGTGCCGCGTCCTGCCATGTTAGTGGCTATTGTTACGGCTCCAGCTCGTCCTGCTTGAGAGATAATCATAGCTTCTTGGTCATGATATTTGGCATTTAAAACATTATGAGGTATTTTCTTTTTCTTTAGCATTGAAGAAATTAACTCAGATTTTTCAATACTGATTGTGCCAACAAGAACTGGTTGCTTTCTTTGGTGACACTCAATTATTTGTTCTATTATTGCTTTATATTTTTCATTAGTAGTGCGGTAAATAACGTCATCTTCATCAATTCTAATATTTTTTCGATTTGCTGGGAGTGCTATAACTTCAAGTTTATAAATGTCAAATAACTCAGTTGCTTCGGTCATTGCAGTTCCAGCCATTCCAGCTAATTTAGGGAAAAGGCGGAAGTAGTTTTGAAAACTAATTGAAGCCAATGTTTGATTTTCACTTTCAATTTTTAACCCTTCTTTGGCTTCTAAGGCTTGGTGAAGACCTTCAGAGTATCTTCTGCCCTCTAATGCTCTTCCCGTGAACTCGTCAACAATTAAAATTTGTCCATTAGAAACCATATAGTCGGCATCTTTAGTGAATAAAGTATGGGCTCTAAGCGCTTGATTAATATGATGCACTAATGGCATATTATGCAAATCGTAAAGACTATGGTCATCTTCAATCATTTTTAATTTTTTGAGTAAATCTTCTACATTGCTCATGCCTTCTTCGGTTAATCCAACATGGCGAGATTTCTCATCAATTTCATAATCACTTTTGTTTAATTGAGGAATTAACTTATCCACTTTATAGTATAAGTCTGAGCTATCTTCTGCAGGTCCAGATATAACTAAAGGAGTTCTAGCTTCGTCAATTAAAACCGAATCCACTTCATCCACGATAGCATAATTAAATTTTCTTTGAGAGATTTTATCTATGCTATGTTTCATATTATCTCTAAGGTAATCAAAGCCAAATTCATTATTAGTGCCATAAGTAATATCACTATTATAAGCATCTTTGCGTTGTTTATCATCAAGATCATGAGTGATGCAACCCACAGACATCCCTAAGAATTGATATATTTTACCCATCTCTGCAGCGTCACGTTTAACTAGATAATCATTGACTGTAACTAAATGAGCGCCTTTTCCTGTGAGGGCATTTAAATAAAGAGGTAAAGTTGCAACCAGAGTTTTTCCTTCTCCGGTGAGCATTTCGGCTACCATTCCGCGATGCAATACAACTCCGCCCATTATTTGCACATCAAAATGACGCATATTAAGCACACGTTTAGAAGCTTCTCTTACTGTTGCAAAGGCTTCAGGGAGGATGTTTTCTAAAGAGAATCCTTCACTTAATTTATGTTTGAGTTTAATTGTTTGGGATTGTAATTCGCTATCTGACATTGCAATCATATTGGCTTCTAGAGCATTAACTTGCTCAACAACTTTAAATAAAGATTTTACAGCTCTGTCATTTACAGATCCGAATAGAAGCTTACCAATGGTTTTTAACATTTAAATTACCTAATATACCTAATGCGTTGATTAATATAACTCCAATTTATACTATATCTTTTGGGTGGTTTCAATAGCAACAAGGAGGTTATTCAATAAGTCTTTGAAAATAGATCTTTAGAGTTTTTTTTAAAATTAATAAAATTTTGCTTGCTTAGAATTAAATGTCGATGTAAAACAATTATTACTATTTCGCCCGCATGATGGAATGGTAGACATAACGGACTTAAAATCCGTGGGGCGTCAGCCCTTGCCAGTTCAAGTCTGGCTGCGGGTACCACATTAAATCTACTATAATTTTTCTGTCTTTGTGTCATCCACTTCATTAATCTAAATTCTGTTTGTATAATTTATTATTGTTGCTTATAATTCATCTGTTGGTTGAAAATATATTTTGATTTTGAGGAGAAACACAGGTGCCGCCATATCCTTTGGAAAATTTTTCTGAGTCTCAGCAGCTGATGGCTATTGAGATTATTATTGAAAAAGCACCGGATCTAGAAAGATTCTGCGCTTTGAGTGAGATTTTTATTTTAGCTGAAGAGCAACTATCGCCTATACTAAATACCATCTATGAAATGCGGTTGTCAATTTCTCAGGAAGATAGCAAAGGCTCAAAAGAGATTCAATCTTCTCTACATTCAAGATTAGAAGATTTGCGTAAAAAAGTTCTTCCTGAAAAAATTCCTGAGATTACAGAAGAGAGCTTGGTAAGTTTTTTATCTTGTACCAGTGATTTTTTATTCCAAAAAGCAGGAGATGCGTTAGCTGCTCTTCCGGCAATAATTTACCAAGAAGTAAGTGGAGCTATAAAAGCGCGAAGCAACCCAAACATTAGCCAATCAATGTGCGAACAAGCAATTAATAGTACTATTGACAGTACTTTTAAAGCTATAGTTTCTGGGGTTATGACTGAAGGAGTTAAAGAAGGAGTTCAAACATTAGCTTCTGGGGTTATGGCTGAAGGAGTTAAAGGCGCGAATCAAACATTTCTTAGCGAGTTTTTAACTAGGAACGTTCTTGGAATTGGTGGGGTGGCTGTGTCTAATGCATTAACGCCTTTAGTAAATTCAAAAACTACTAAGCCTTTGGTAAAAAGTGGAGCAAAAACAATTGCAAAATCAGGAGGGAAAGTCGATTTATCAGGAGTCTCAGCAGGGAGCAGAGGTTTATTAGGAGCTTCGGTTGCAGCTTCAGCTGCAGCTTTGGGAGGGCTGGCTGTTTCTACGTTTTTGCCTAAATACAGTGCTGATGTAGCTATGCATGGTGTTATTAGTGGTGTCGCGGGTTACTTAAAAACAGGAACTATTGCTGGAGCTATGAGTTCTGCAGCCCATGGAGCTGTATCTAGAGGAATTTATAGCTATGGTTGGGAGGTGTTAGATGGCAAAACTTACCTTAATAATGCAAACTTTGTGGAAGCGGGAAGGGCTCGCATAGCAGCCAAAATGGCAGCTGATCAAATTACAACTGCATATCCTGTGGTTGGAGCAGCTGCGGTGGCAGGAATGGCAATTGTGGAAAATGTACGTGCTTATATCAAGGATAATAAAAATCCTGTTGTGCAATCAGCTGTAAAGACTATTGAAAATAATGTATCTGATCTACAAACAGTTGTAAAAAATACATGGAATAAATTATACGAAATAGGTGCAGATTTAAATAGGGTTTCAATGCAAATGCATGGATATGATGTAGATGATCTTAAGCCTACTATTTCACAGACACCTAAGGTAAGTTCAAAGAGTAATACTAAGGAACATGCTATTAAGAGTTAAAATTTTAGCTATAGTTTATTGTATTATCTATAAGATTGGTTAGTAAATAACAAAAATATTATTTTTACTAATAGTTTTACTTTACAATTTATTTTAACCCTGTTATGTTAATTTTTCTCCAAATAGGGGGGTGTAGCTCAGTTGGTTAGAGCGTCGGCCTGTCACGCCGAAGGCCGCGGGTTCGAGTCCCGTCACTCCCGCCACTTACCATATCTTTAGAATAATTCATAAATAGCTAACTAAACCTATGTATCTGTAATCTTATGTTATATGTACTTAAGTCTTGAAAAAATTATGGCTTTAGTCTAGATTCATAGCCCTGTATAATTTTAACTTATAGATGATTGGTAAAAATCAATGATTGCAATTACTTTAACTGATGGATCTGTGCGTAATTTCGATAATGAAATTAATGGATTTATTTTGGCCGAGAATATTTCAAAAAGCTTAGCTAAAGTAGCTTTAGCTATGAGAGTAAACGGCATAGAGATGGATCTATCAGAAAAAATCACTGCAGATGCTATGGTTGAAATAATTACCCCAAATACAGAAGCAGGTTTAGAAATTATTCGTCATGATAGTGCTCATATTTTTGCGCAGGCAGTTAAAGAATTATATAAAGATGCTCAAATTACCATTGGTCCTGCCATTGTTGATGGATTTTATTATGATGTTGCCAGAGATGAAGCTTTCACTCTAGAAGACTTAGTCAAGTTGGAACAAAGAATGAATGAGATTGTTAAGCGCAATCAGCCAATAACTAAAGAAATTTGGGATAGAGATGAAGCTATAAAATTCTTTAAATCTATAGGAGAATTTTATAAAGCTGAAATTATTGAAGGAATTCCTCAAGGTGAAAAGATTAGTCTTTATCGTCAGGGAGATTTTATAGATTTATGTCGAGGCCCTCATGCACCAAGCACGGGCTTTAAGAAAGCTTTTAAGTTAATGAAACTAGCTGGGGCTTATTGGCGTGGAGATAGCCGCAATCCAATGCTACAAAGAATATATGGTACAGCTTGGGCAGATGAGAAACAATTACAAGAATATTTAACTAGAATTGAAGAAGCAGAAAAGCGCGATCATCGTAAATTAGGTAAAGAGCTTGGATTATTTCATATGCAAGAAGAGGCCGCAGGGCAAGTATTTTGGCATGATAAGGGCTGGACTTTGTATCGCATAATTGAAAATTATATTCGTGATAAAATTAGAGCTAATAATTATATTGAAGTTAAAACACCAATTTTAGCTGATCGCTCTCTTTGGGAGGCATCAGGGCATTGGGAAATGTTTGCTGAAAATATGTTTGTGGTTAAAGATGATGATAAATTTATGGCATTAAAGCCAATGAATTGTCCGCTTCATATTCAAATATTTAAGCAGCATGTGCATAGTTATCGTGATTTGCCTCTTAGAATGGCTGAATTTGGATGCTGTCATCGCAATGAAAGTTCTGGTTCAATGCATGGAATTATGCGAGTTCGTGGATTTGCTCAAGATGATGCTCATATTTTTTGCACTCCAGAAGATATAACTTCTGAAACAATCAATTTTATTAAATTACTGAAAGAAGTATATCAAGACTTTGGCTTTAAAGAAGTGAAGATAAAATTTTCTACCCGTCCTGATACTTATGCGGGCAATATTGAAGTTTGGAATAAAGCTGAAGAGGAGTTAGAATCAGCTATTAAAGCTGCTAACATGCCATATACTCTAAATCCAGGAGAGGGAGCTTTTTATGGTCCTAAGCTTGAATTTGTGTTAAAAGATGCCATAGGTCGTGATTGGCAATGTGGAACTTTGCAACTAGATTTTATTTTGCCAGAAAGATTGGATGCTAATTATATTGCTAGTGATGGCTCTAAGCAGCGTCCGGTAATGATTCATAGAGCTGTGTTAGGTTCAATGGAAAGATTTATCGGAATTTTAATTGAAGAGCATGCAGGAAAATTTCCGCTTTGGCTTGCTCCAGTTCAAGTGATGGTCTTAAATATTACTAATGATGCGGATGATTATGCTAAAAATATTCATCAACAATTCAAGGATCAAGGCATAAGAGCTGAAATAGATCTAAGCAATGATAAAATTAATTATAAAATTCGCCAGCATTC
>JBASGW010000076.1:0-5764 GCA_049653745.1 Rickettsiales bacterium | reverse complement strand
AATGGCGTTAAAGCCGTTGAGGAAATCGAACATAATATAATTAGTTATAATAATGACTCTCAAGATTCTCAGGATTTAAATATAGAAGACATCAAATATATTAATACTAATGAGCAAAAGTTTTACTTTCTTGGGAAGTTAATCTCGTTTGATGAGTCTCAGTCACTTATATATTCATATCCATTGCCAATAGTAGTTATTGGCTCTGCTGGTAGTGGTAGGACAGTTTTATCACTTGGGGTGTTAAGCCCAAACCCACTATTTTTCCGATGGCTTAATCTTAATGTTTCTGCGGTATCTGCTGGCGGGTAATTTTAAAAAAACTTACAAAACATCTTTAAACACCTTATTCCGCAAGCATTCTAACGATTTTCTATTTTTAACCACTTTATTTCCATTTTTTTTTAAACTACATAATTCAATATATTTTCTTTTCGTTTTTTTATATATACAGATAAAGCAATATGATTAGTATAACCTAAAACCTTTGCAATTTTGCGAACAGATAAGCCATAATTAAGTAATTCTTTAATTTTAGGTACATCGTTATCAAATTTACTTTTTTGTATAGTACCTTTTGGTTTGCCTAATATCTTTCCCTGAGCTTTTTTAGCTGCTAATGCTTCTTTTGTTCTAGCACTTATTAAATCTCTTTCTAATTCTCCAATCAACGAAAATACAGTAACCAGAACCTTAGACTGCAGATCATGTTTATGTTTGATGTCTAAATTTTGTTTCAAAACAATTATTCGTACCTGTTGCTTTATAAGATTATTTATAAAATCTATAACTTCTACTGTACTTCTACCTAGCCTACTCAATTCAGTTACAATTAAAGTATTTGCATCCAATAATTTCTCTAAAAGATTATCTATTCTTCTTTGTTTAGCTCCTTTTTGAGAAGAAGCTATAATTTCAACAAAATTATTAATTTGTAAATTATTTCTTCTTGCATATTCTAAAATTTCTAATTTCTGACTATTTAAATCTTGTTTGGATGTCGATACCCTTAAATAAGCCACTATTTTATCCATTTTTTAGCCCTGTTATGATTTAATATTATTTTCTCATAAAAAGCATACAAAGTTATAGCGTTTTTTACAATATAAGTATATATCATATAAACAGTGTTTAAACGGTCATTATACCACAGTCATTTTTATCATCTGTTATGAGAGCTCTAAATAAAAGACTTTCCATTCTTACTGAATTAGAGCATTTAGCCTTATATGCATTTCCTGATTTCAATAATATTCAAAGGAAGCAATTTTTTAACTTCACGCATAATGAAATCCACATGATCTTTAGCAGATCATCTTTAGAAAAACAAATATATTGTGCATTACAAGTTGGGTACTTTAAAGCGAAGCAATTATTTTTCTCGTTTCAATGGGAGGACATTCCAGATGAAGATATAAATTTTTTGCTAAAAAGGTATTTTAAACATACAATTATTCAAAAAATTAAAATTTCAAAACATGAATGTTATGCTCAACGTAGTCTTATCTTAAAATTATTTAACTATAAAAAGTGGTCCAAGCAGACTCTTAATATTACTATTGAAAAACTATCTAAAATAACTAAACAAGATATAAATTCTGGTTTTATATTAAATGAGCTTATTGTTTTTTTACGTAATGAAAAAATTATTCGTCCTAATCATACTACGCTACAGAGTATTATCAGCACTGCTATTAATAATGAATATAGAAGGTTAGATAATATTATTATGAGATCCCTTACCAAGAACGAAATTCAGCAGTTATTGGTTTTATTAGAGGAGGAAGACAACTTATCAAACTTAACTGCTATTAAACAAGATTCAAAAGATTTTAAATATAAAATTATTTTAAATGAATTAGATAAACTAAATACATTAAAACCTTTATACAAAAAAGCTAATAAAATTATTCTAAAATTAGAGACATCTAAGCAAAATATTAAATATTATGCCGATCTTGCAATTTTTTATACAGTTTATGAGCTGCGCAGGTTAAGGAAGAGCCTAACTTTATTATATTTAATATGCTATATCTGGACCAGATATCAACAACTAAATGACAACATACTTGACGCATTTACTCATTTTGTAAATAAATTTTATGACAAGGCTAAAGAATATGCTAAAGAAAAAAGTCTAGAATCTACAACTCAATATCAAGATCAACTACCACTAGTAGGAGATATTTTAAATCTTTTTTTAGAAGATCATGAGGAGCAAACAAAATTTTTAGCAATTAAGGATAGAGCATTTAAAATTATTGAAAAAGATTCGCTAGCGAAGACTATAATGCAATTAAAACAACAAGAAGGAGAGTTATTTTATAGATGGCAATTTATAGCACTTAACTTTTTGGCTATTAGTAAAAATGTATACCCATTATTTAAAGAGCTAGAATTTACTAGTATTAATAACGATAGCAATTGGAGCAATATTATAACTGCTCTTCAAAAGAAAATAACCACATCTGCAGATATACCAACAGAACACTATATGTTAGAACTTATTCCAAAACGTTTAAGGCCATATCTAACACAAGACAATTTCTCAAAAATTAACGAAAAGAATTTTGAGTTTTGGTGTTATTTGAAGATAATATATAATCTTAAAGGAGAATTATATCTCAAAGATTCTATTCGTAATAATCATCTTAACAAAGAGCTTATATCTTTGCGTAGAGATAAAGTAAAAATTGAAAGACTAGACTTACCACCATTATTCAGTATTGATATCAGAGATCATTTAAAAGAAAAATTGATTGACCTTGATAATGCTTGGAAAATGTTTAATGCGAAGCTTATCCAAGATGATCTTGTACATTTAAAATTTAATTTTATTACCAAACAACTAGAGTGGTCTAAGCCTAAAAATAGTGATAAAAAGCTTGAAGAGCGGACATATTCGCAGTTTCCAACAAAGGATATTGTAGAAATTATTAGATTTGTAGATAAAGAAACAAATTTTTTATCATATTTTACATCCCTACAATCAAAATATACAAAAGGACAAGTTGAAAAGGATACACTTATTGCATGTTTATTATCAAAAGCTTTAAATTATGGCGACCTTAAAATCTCTGAAGCAAGTGATATTAGTTATCATTCTATAGATTATACTTCAAAACAATATATTCGAGTAGCTACTTTAACTAAAGCAAGTGATGTGGTGAGCAATAGAATTTCAGAGTTGGAAGCTTTTCCATATTATTGTTTTGAAATGAACGTTCTGTATGGAGCAGTAGATGGTCAAAAATATGAATTAGCAAATACAACTTTAAATGCTAGATACTCAAAAAAACACAAAGGTAAAGGAGTTGTAGCTTACACATTGCTGTGTAATCATATTCCATTACAAACTCAAGTTATTGGAAATCATGAACACGAAAGCTATTTTGTTTTTGATATATTACAATCTAATGGTACAATCATTCAACCAACAGCAATTTCAGGAGACATGCATTCAATAAATAAAGCAAATTTCGCAATTCTTTCTTGGTTTGGTTATGAATTTACACCTAGATTTGCAAATATACATACCCAAATAAAGCACTTATATGGTACTAAGAAATCCTATAGCTACAAAAAATATTTAGTTAAGCCTGTAGGGCAACTAAATAAAAATGTAATTATTGATGGTTGGTATAATCTAAAAAGAGTTATGGCAACGCTAGCCATGAAAGAAACAACACAAAGTAATATTATAAGAAAATTATGCACTTATATCCACCTTGACCAAACGAGAAGAGCTCTATTCGAATATGATAAATTATTGAGAAGCATTTATACCTTAAAATACTTAACTAATCTAGATTTGCAAAAAGTAGTAAATAGTTCTCAAAATCGTTTAGAATCATATCATAATCTAAGAGCTGCTATAGCTAAAGTTGGAGGACGTAAGGAACTTAGAGGCAAAACTGACATTGAAATAGAGGAAAGTAATCTCTGCGGAAGATTACTAGCTAACGTTATAATATATTATAATTCTGCAATTATATCTGCATTATTCAAAGTAACAGAAAATAAATTATCTAAGGATAGAGAAAGAATTATTAGGAAATTAAAGAAAATATCACCTGTTGCCTGGCAACATATTAATCTGATGGGTCAATATAACTTTACTAACAAAGACGGCCATACTATAAATATTCAAGAACTAATTAAAGGTTTTAAATTGTAATGAATATGGCCGTAATTTTTTAAATGAGTTATAAGAATATTCACGATGTTAAACAATATTTTCTCATTATACTACAAAGAAAATTGTATTGCTAAGAAAGAGTGAAAAAAAATGGAAATAAAGTGGTCAAAACTGAAAAATCGTTGAAGGGCTTTAGAAATAAGGAGTTTAAAGATATTTATGATAATTTTTAAAAATTACCCATTAGTAGATACCGCGGAAACATTGAGATTAAGTCATCGGAAAAATAGTGGGTTTGGGCTTAACACCCCAACTCGTGAAAAGTAAGCGTCCGGCGAAGCCTTTTCAATCAATGTAATTTGATATTCCAAGGCAGAAGTTCGTATATTTTTTTTGCATTATAATCTTGAATGACAGTAAGCACATGACGAAGATATTTTTCTGGGTCAAGGCCATTAAGTTTTGCACTTTCAATTAACGAAAAAAATGCAGCGGCTGTATGCCCACCTCGGTCAGAGCCCGCAAATAACCAATTTTTCCTTCCAACAGCAACTCCACGCAATGCTCTTTCTGCAATATTGTTGTCTATCTCAATTTTCCCATCATCCAAAAATCTCATCAATGCGGCTTTATTATTTAACGCATAATTAATTGCTAAAGCTGTACTTCCTTTTTTTGGCAAATTTTTGATTTTATCTTCAAATTCCTTAAACATCTTTTCTACAATCTCTTTAGATTGCGCTTGGCGATATTCTAATCTAATCTCGGGATTTTTACCTCTTATTTCTTCTTCTATTTTATATAATTCTTGAATAGAGCGCAATGCATTATAAGCTATCTCAGCATGATCAGAGACGATGACTATTTCATAAAATTTTCTTCTAGTATGAGCCCAACATCCTGCCTCGGTAACTCCAAGCTCGTAAACTGCGTTATATCCTGAATACGCATCAGCATGTAATACTCCTTTAAACCCTGTAAGATGCTCAACTGGTCTTTCCCCTTTACGGTCAGGGCTGTAACAATAATATACTGCAGGGGCTAGATGGCTGCCATGCCCTCTGCCATCAACTACATATGTCCATATTCTGCCGGTCTTTGTTTTCTTTAAACCAGGTGCTAAAACTTTAACTGGTGTATCATCTCCATGTAAATGCGTAGCTGAAAATACATAATCTATTAAACTCTGTATTAATGGCATAAGTATAACACCACACTCGAACATCCATCCTCCCATAGTGCTGCGGGAGATATGTATACCATCTCGCTCAAACATTTGGGCTTGTCTATAAAGAGGTAAATGATAGCAATATTTTTGCGTAATAACATGTGCTAATAATCCAGGACCAGCTAGGCCTTTTTCTATTGGGCCAGACGCAGGATAGGCTTGCATTACATTATCACAATTACTACAGATACAGCGCGGTCTTACATGTTTTATGACTTTTATTTTTGCTCTGATATATTCAAGAGTTTCTGATACGTCATCAGATATTTTTCTTAAATTTTCTCCACCACATGACGTGCATATAGGAGCAACATCATGTACTATTTCTATTCTTTCAAGATGATCAGGTAATTTCTGACGCTTGGGCTGCGCTTTAGTTAAAGAACGTTCGTTAGATT
>JBASGW010000075.1:0-1552 GCA_049653745.1 Rickettsiales bacterium | reverse complement strand
TGCCCACGCAGTCCAGCGGCTTCGCGCCCTCCAGTCCCACCAGCTGCCGGAACAGCCCTCTCCGCGCTTCCTCCCGCAGCATATCCACCCCGCCGAAGACGGTCTGCACTACCGAGGAGGTGGGCAGCCACGCCGACAAGAGCAGGAAGATAAAAGCGCACTTCTCACAGCGCTTGCACCAGTCGCACTGCTCGGTGGGGTCATTGCAGGACAGAAACACCGGCATGAACCTCCTTAGCGATGGTGCTTCACAAAATATCCTGGCAATCTACATAGCAAATCAGGTAAAGAAAATATGACCAAATCCGTGGGATGTATAATAGTGACCACCCAATGCGCAGGTACTAACCTGTATTTCCCACAGTCCGTGTAGTGTAGAAACCACCTTCATATCCGGGTCAATAAACCTGTGGATATACTCCTGCGCCTGTGCGAGAAATGCGCTGCTTTTGTCGAACTGGTGGTTCACCTCCTGGCCATCGACGAACACGCCGTTGCCCTCGTCCGCCGAGCGCTCCAGGCCGAGCTGCACCTGTCTCACGCCCGCCAGCTGCGAGGCCTGCAGCAAGCACAGGTGACAAAAGAAAAGATCATCGTGCCGCCGCGCCGTGCGAAATGAGCAAAATTTGAAGCCTATTGCAGGCACAGGGAGCACATGCGATATGTCAAGCACACTCACCAGCACGGAGTCGAAGAGCACGAGGGCGGCCCAGGGGTGCGCGCAGGGCTTAAGGTACGAGCGCTTGCGCCGGTGCACTAGCTGCGTCTGGAAATCGTGCCGCACTGGGAGACAGTAACATAGGAGAGTGAACAAATAAGCACACAGTAATGCACCAGCTGCGTCTGGAAGTCGTGCCGCACTGGAATAAGTTACACGATAGTACGGTGAGTACAAGGTCACGTAGTCACATAGTAAGTAAGACTTAATGTCACATAGTTCATAAGTACGGTATCTCTACCTGACGGCCAAGCACTACTGCCAGACATGGGTTCATAGCCTACCTAAATGGACCTCGTCCCCGGTCATGGCGATGAGCTTCTGCAGCCGCCAGGAGCCGCTGAACTCCTCCATGCCGTCCGCCACGTACAGCAGCAGCGGCCGCTCCTTCCCAGTACCGGTCAGTGTACCAGCACAGCCATCTCCGCCCTCACTGCCCTGATCACTGCTGGCTTGTAGACCCTGTGTGTACTGATGCCAGACCACCAGACTGTCCTTCCCGCCTGGCGACAGGCATGTGCAAGGATTCATAAATAACTTTCAGATGGCATCCAAATCCTACCAAATTCACATCGCCACTTACCTCCCATAGGTATTAGCGCGCGGCTAGAAAGTTCAGTCTTAGGACCCTTAGGACGCAAGCCAGTATATGCATGGGCCTTGTTCAGTACAAAAGTCACTACGTTCAAAGTTATCTTGTTTACGTAGGCATACTCCAGTGCGATCTGTCGGTATAGCTCGTTCCAGAAGGGCATCGCCTCAGAGCACACGTGGCACTTGTCGCACACCGCCTCCTCAATGACGATGCTGCTGGTGTTGTACCCCATCCAGTAC
>JBASGW010000074.1:0-2245 GCA_049653745.1 Rickettsiales bacterium | reverse complement strand
GTACAATTTTTCCGCGGAATTTGGAGCCATTAAATAAGCCATAATGCCCTACACCCATTTGTAAGTGATATTCTTTTTTATTAGAAGGAATATTACTGCATAAATCAATAGCTGCCTTAGTTTGGTTGCGTCCAGTTATATCATCTAATTCTCCTTCTAATACTAAAAGAGCAGATTTTTTAATAGTGTTAAGTGTGGCGCAGCGGCCTCTGGAAACAAAAATTCCTTTAGGTAGTGAGTGCTTGATAAATACTTCTTTAATTGTTTGCAAATAAAAATCGGCTGGTAAATCCATAACGGCTAGATATTCGTCATAGAATTTGATTTGCTTTTCAGCGCTATCTTCATCTCCAACTATTAAATGTTCAAATAATTTTATATGTTCGCCAACGTGGCGTTTCATATTCATTGACATAAATCCAGCTAATTGAAGAAATCCTGGGTAAACCTCTCTACCACAGCCAGGATAATTTAGAGGTACCATCGATATTACATTATGTTCAAACCATTGAATATCTTTGTTTGCGGCATAATTATTAACTTCAGTAGGGCTAATTCTAGAGTCTATTGGTCCACCAAGTAAAATAACATTAGTTGGTATTTTAGGGTCTTTAGGATTTTGAGCAGACATAATTGAGATGGCTGCCATAACTGGAACCGCAGGTTGGCACACTGCCATAACACTTAAGTTAGGAGATAAAGATCCCATAAATTCTATGCAATAGTCAATATAATCATCTAAATCAAAGCTGCCAGCAATTAGAGGTAAATCTCTAACATTTCTCCAATCTGTAATATAAACATCAAAAAAAGGAAGCGTGTCTTGAACACTTCCTCGGAGTAAGGTTGCGTAGTGACCAGACATAGGAGCCACTATGAGAAGCTTAGGCAGATTTTTTTCAGGAAATTTACGGAAATGGATCAAGTCGCAAAAAGCTTTCTGCATTACAATCTCTTGTTCAATATGATATTCTTTTCCATCTATTATAGTCTGATGAATTTCAAATTCTGGCTTTGGATAATCTCTTGTTAATCTTTCGAAGAGTTCATAAGTGGCGCTGACAGTTCTATTTGTCAATATATAAGATAAAGGATTATAAGGGCTTTCAATCCATTCTTGAGATGCTAATATTCCAGCTCTAAAAGGAGCTGAATTGGCTTTATACATTTCAACAAATGAATAAAGGAGTTTATTCTCAAGAAGATTATTAAACATTATCAGGGGCCCTATTATATTATTTTTGAATCAAAGTTTAATTATAGGGCTAGAAAAGTGAATTTTTAGTTAATGCTAGGAACAATCTAAAGAAAACATAGTAAATTTAAGTTATTTACTATGTTGTTCATCAGGAGTTCTTGTTAATTTGGGGCTAGGTTTAGGAGCCTCAATGGTGACATTACTTTTTTTGAGCTGTTCTTCATTTATGCTTTGCACAGTTCTACTTTGGTAATGTCTATTCCCAGAAACAGAAGTTTCTATTTTACTAGGGCTACTTGCGTCATTCTTATTTTCTTTCTCAAACTTCTTTGCTAAATTACGAACTGTATTTGCTAAGTTAGTAGTGCTATCTAATATTAAGGGCTCTGCAATAGATTGAGGGCTTTCACTATTTCTAAGAGGAGTGGTGGCAGGTTCTTTCTCTCTTAAACTAGAAATATTTGCTCCTTGCTGTATATTAATTTGCTCTAAAGGTTCAGTTGATGAAGGAGTTTTAGAGGGGTTTTGTATTAGTTGTTCTTCAGCTTCTTTTAGAGCGGCAATAACCTTAGTGGTGTCTTTATAATCTCCTAGACCGAAAAGATTTAATACTCTTCCCATAAATTGAACATTATTTTCTTCGGCTATTTCTTTGGGTGTATGTCCTTGAGAGTTAGTGGCTTTAGATTCCGCGCCATGTTCTATTAAAAGTTTTGATAATTCAGAATTACCTTCTTTTGCAGCTATATGCAGAGCAGTATTTCCTTTATTATCTAACGATGTTGCAAGCAGATCTTTTTTTAACTCAGGATCAGAAATGGCACCTAAGAAATCAGCTAAAGCTTGTTTGCCACTAACAAGAAAATACTCAGTTTCTGGTATGTTTCTTTCTTCAAATAATTTTATAAATTGTTCTTTTGTTTCATCAGCCACCCTAACTCCTCCTAGGTATTTTTTAAAACTAGATAAAAATTCTAAGCATCTAAGTTTCTAACAAACATAGCATTTTCTTGAATAAATATTTTTCTTGGCTCTACTGTGTCGCCC
>JBASGW010000073.1:0-99740 GCA_049653745.1 Rickettsiales bacterium | reverse complement strand
GCATCTAGATATTTAAGAGAGAAAGTCCATGGGAATGTTCGATTGGTTATTTGAAAGCGCAACAGAAAAAAAAGAAAAAATTTATCTTAATGCCTTTGATAAAACAGTTAAAGAAATTGATCTTAGCATTCAAGCTATTAAACCTAGCTCTCAAAGAATAAGAGGATTTTTTGTAAACACCGATAACATATTAGTAAAAACAGAACCTAAAGATTTGGTCCCCGCCCTAAATTTTATGTATGAATACATAAATAGGCATTCTATAAAAATTAATAAAACCCAACAAGAATCTATAGATCTATATGTAAGAAAATATTTAGTTAAAGAAGTGTTAGAATATAATAAAAAAAACCCTGATCAATCTTTAACATTTAAAGACACCAAGTATCAAGGGATGCTTGAAACAAAACCTAAAAGTCTATTAATGAATTTTTTTAGTTCTCTCTTAAGAAAATCACATAACTATCACGAGATTCAAGTTACTCAACTCCAAGAAAGTATATTTTCTTATTTTAAAGCAACTATATTTGGAACTAAACAAGCAAAGGATTTACTCGAACACGACGTAGAGACAGGAAACCCCACAAAATTAAGTTCAGCACCTGTTGAAAGGATTAGCTCACAACAAGCCGATAATTTACTACTAGAGCAAAAAATCTATGGCAAAGACGGTATTAAAATTCAATATAAAGGAGAAGTGCAATCTCCTAATAAATCTGACAATACCCCTAACAGTAAAAACAAAGAACGCTCTAACCCAGTTATTGAGGTTTAGTTTTCTAACTTATCGTGCCAACCACCACCCAGTGCTTTAATTAAAGTAATTTCGCTGGAGCGCTGCAGCGATAAAGTATCGACCAAAGTTTTCATGGCATTATTATAGTTAATCTGACTATTTAATACTGAAGAATAATCAACAATACCCGCTTTATATTGATTCTGAGCTATGCTTAGCATTTTATGATTATTATTAGCAGATTGCTTTAAAGCTAATATTTGCACTTTAAGGCTATTTATTGCTGCTAATTGATCTTCTACTTCAGAAAAAGCTGATAAAATAGTTTGTTTATAAGAGGCAACTGCTGACTCATATCCTTTTTTAGCTATTTTAACTTGCGCCAATCTTGAACCACCATCTAGTAAACCTAAAGCCATCTGAGGCCCTAACGACCAAGTAAATGTTGGCATTTGAAGTAAATTCCCCATATTATTACCCTGAGCTGCAAAACTAGCATTTAATGAGGTTACAGGGAAGAATGCAGTTTTGGCTACACCTATTTGGGCATTTTGCTGGATAATTAATTGTTCTGCTTGAGCAATATCGGGGCGCCTCTCTAATAGCTGGGAGGGAACTGAAATTGGCATATTAACGGCATGAGTTTTATAATTCTTAATTGCCTTCAAATTAAATATTGATGGGGACTGCCCCACAAGAACCGCAATTGCATGAGAATATTGATCACGATTGATTTTATTATTAGCTGCAATAGCTTTAGCATTATAAAGACTATTTTCAGCCGCAAGCAGAGAGCTATAATCTGCTGTTCCTGCCTTATATTTATGCTTAGTGTAATTTACTATTTTAATATTATCACTAACAATGCCATCTAATAATTCTTGATCTTTATCAATAGCTCTAATCTCAAAATAATATTGAGCAAGAGAACTTTGTAATGAAAGTTTAGATGAAGCCAATTCGGCTCTATTAGCACTAGCTGCCGCTGCATCTGATGCCACCTCATATTTAGTTGCCCCCCAAATGTCTAACTCCCAAGAACTAGTTAGAGTTAGCGCATGATTAGAAGTGTCCTTTTCTACCTTTTTAGTTGGGGTAGATTGTTCATTGGTTTTTTGAGAAGTTGAACCCATTGTTGCACCAATATTAGGAAAATACGATGCTCTAGCATTATCAACCACAGCTAATGATTGTTGATATAAAGCCGCTGAAGAAGCTAAGCTATAGTTATTTTTATTTAAGGAATCAATCAAATCATTTAAAATAGAGTCATTAAATATTTTCCACCACTGCCCTCTATCAATATCTGCGCTAGGACTAACTTCTTTCCAAGATATATTAGATGTTTCTTCTTTATATTCTTTATATTGAGGAGCCACTTCCATTTCTGGTTTTTTATATTCTGGCCCCACACAACTACTTAAGATAAATAAAATAGTTATTAAAGAAATTCTAATTTGCATATTGCTCTTCCTCATCTTTAGTTCTTTTATTTTTTCTAAATTTATCGATAGCTAAATATATAACTGGAGTGGTATATAAAGTCAGCATTTGGCTAAAAATAAGCCCGCCAATAATGGCCACTCCTAATGGTTTTTGTAGTTCTGCGCCCAATCCACCACTTATTGCCATGGGAACTGCTCCAAGGAGTGCTGCCATAGTGGTCATCATAATTGGCCTAAATCTTAAAATGGCAGCCTTGTATATTGCAGCTTTAGGTGAAATATTTTCTGTTCTCTCAATTTCAAGGACAAAGTCAATCATCATAATTGCATTTTTCTTAACTATTCCTATCAGTAAAATAATTCCAATCATTGCAATAATAGTTAAATCCATTCCTGTAACAATTAATCCAAGTAAGGCTCCCACTCCTGCTGAAGGAAGCGTGGAAAGAATAGTTACCGGATGAAGCAAATTTTCATAAAGCATGCCCAAAACTATATATACCGCAACTAAAGCCGCTAACACTAACAAGGGCTGACTTTTTAAAGAATCTTGAAATGCTTGAGCAGTCCCTTTAAATGAATTTTGAACAGTTATTGGCATTTGCAGAGTTGATACTTCTTTATTAATCATCTCCACCGCATCACCTAAATGAACATTAGGCAATAAATTAAAAGATAAAGTTGCTGCAGGTGATAAGCCCTGATGACTAACCGATAATAAAGAAGGACCATTTATAAACTTAGCAAATGAAGCTAAAGGAATTAGCTTCCCATCATTATTAGAGACATAAACAAAGTTCAATGCTTCAGGAGTTTTAGTATATTGAGGTGCCACTTCCATAACCACATAATACTGATTTTCATTTTTATACATGGTGGAAACTTGTTTTTGTCCAAAAGCTGAATATAAGGCTTGGTCAACATTATTAGCGCTAACCCCCATTGAAATAGCTCTATCATAATTTATTTCCACTAAGGTTTGTAAACCATGATTACCTTGATCGCTATTAACATCAACAATACCTGGAATTTTTTCTATCTTACTTTGAATTAGAGGGGCATATTTATTAGCATCATCCAAAGTATCTGCAGAAATAGTATATTGGAACTGAGCATTGCTTTGCCTGCCACCAATCACTAAATCTTGGGCCGATTGCATGTAAATTGTTGCTCCAGATAAACTTCCCAGTCTATTTCTAATTCTATTAATCACTGTATCAGCAGAAACTTTTCTAACTTTCAAATCTTTTAAAACAATAAATATTGTACCAGTATTGATACTACCACTGCTAATATAACCCACAACTCCGTCTACCGCTTGGTCTTCCTTAATCAAATTAGTTAGATGAGCAAATTTACCATTTAGTCTTTCAAAAGAACTATTTTGATCAGTTAAAACTGTAGTAATAATTCTTCCCGTATCTTGTTGAGGGAAAAATCCTTTTGGCACAATCACATATAAACATATATTCAAGGCAATAGTTACAAAAAATACGAATAGCATAAATCTTTGATGCTCTAACGCCCAAGTTAAAGTTTTTTCATAGCCATTTTTCATTCTAACAATAAATTTATGAGAGAAAGATTTCTCTTCAGCATCACTAACATTTTCTTGTAATAAATAAGCACACATCATAGGGCTTAAAGATAATGACAATACCAAAGAAATTAATATTGAAACCGATAAAGTTATAGCAAATTCTCTAAATAACCTACCAACTAAACCACCCATTAAAAGCAGCGGAATAAATACTGCTATCAATGAAATACTAATGGAAGTAACCGTAAAACTAATCTCCTCGGATCCCTTCAAAGCAGCTTCAAAAGGCTTCATCCCCTTTTCAATATGGCGAGTAATATTTTCTAAAACCACAATAGCATCATCCACCACAAATCCAGTAGAAATAGTTAATGCCATTAACGACAATGAATTTAAACTAAATCCTAACAAACACATAATCCCAAAAGTTCCTAACATAGATAATATTAAAGCAACACCTGGAACTATGGTTGATCTAACATTTCCAAGGAAAATAAACACCACTAGAATTACAAATAAAACTGAATGAATAAGAGTATTCTCTACATCTTTTAATGAGGCTTTGATGGTGGTTGATCTATCCATCACTAAATCAAGATTCATTCCTGATGGCACAAATTCTGCTAATGATTTTAACGAAGATTTTATGCTCTTATTAATTTCCACCACATTAGCACTAGGCTGCTTAAAAATTACCAAAAGCACTGCTGGCTTACCATTATAAGTTCCACTATTTCTAGTATCTTGAACTGATTCTTTTACTTGTGCAATATCTGATAATCTAACAATATTATTATTAGAATTGCTTACTACTAAATTAGCATATTCTTGAGCCTTAAATAATTCATCATTGGTGACTATTTCATAAACATGCTCATCTTCAATAATTTGCCCTTTTGGAGAACTTACATTATGCTTATCAATTAACGTGCTAACCTGGTTAAAGCTAATGCCATATTTATTCATTTTATATGGGTTTAATTCAACTCTAACCGAAGGAAGCGAACTTCCTGCCACAATCACTTGCCCCACACCTTGCACTCTTAAAATTTGCTGTTGCAAAATGGAAGATGCTATATCAAATACCTGCTCAATTTTATAGGTATCAGAAGAAAGAGCCAAAATCATTATCGGAGCATCAGCAGGGTTTACCTTTTTATAAATAGGGGCAGAAGTCATTGCTTCTGGCAAATCGCTTTTAGCGGCATCTATGGCAGCTTGAACATCTCTGGCGGCCGAATCAGAGTCCCTGCTTAAATCAAATTGCAAAATAATTTTAGCAGTTCCCAAAGTGCTGCTGGAGGTCATATCCATAATTCCAGCAATACGGCTAAAATAGCGCTCTAATGGAGTGGCAACAGAAGATGCCATAATTTCCGGGCTAGCACCAGATAAACTGGCCTGCACCATAATTATAGGGAATTCAACTTGAGGAAGCGAAGCCACAGGAAGGCTTTTAAATGCCAACATCCCCCCTAAAGCTATCCCAATGGATAACAAAACTGTGGCAACTGGCCTTCTAATAAATATTTCCGATAAGTTCATTGCGCTATCTTACTTACCACTTCCGAGAGCTAGAGCCCCTAGCGGATTGTACTTGTTTATCCTTGCCTTCGACTGCTGGTGTTTTTCTGGGCGCTTCTACCTTAGGATTTTTTGATGATCTCCCCCACTTAGTAAAATCAAGGAAGTCAGGAAGATAATTTCCTGCTTTTACCTGATCATTGAGTTTTTTTGAGGTATCATACCCATCTTTCGCCCCTTGATTCAAACTCCCAGCTTTAACTTCTGTTCCTTTTAGTTGTTCTACATGACCTCCTAGTGCTGTGACCATCGCCGCTTGATCACCAGCTGCTTTAGCACTGGTTCTCCTGGGATTAACTCTTCCAGCCGCCCCCACTGAATCCTCTTCTGGTGCTTTTTGAATAGGAAATGCGTTTTGAATAGTTCTTAAAAATTCACCTGCGGAAACTGACAGTTCTTCAGTTTTATTAGATACATTATGCAAATTATCTCCTCTTTGTTGAGCTCCTTGCACCAGCCCACTTGTATCTTGAGATGTTTTTGATTGCCCAATAGGAGCAACTTGTGAATTACTAGAAGCATCATCTCTCCCCCAAATAGCATTCCTAATCGGGGAGGTCACCCAGCTTCCAAAACTTACAATATTTTGAGCGACCCAGACAAAGGGCTTTGAGAGCCATTTTAAAATTCCTTCTTTTTCTTCAGCCATATTATTTAACTCCCTATCGTTTAGATAATTTTTCAAAAAATAAATATATTACTGGGGTGGTGTATAAAGTTAACACCTGGCTAACCAATAACCCCCCAATTATTGCCACCCCTAAAGGTTGCCTTAGTTCTGCCCCCATACCACTACTAAACATTAATGGTATTGCGCCTAGCAATGCCGCCATAGTGGTCATTAAAATAGGACGAAACCTTAACATACAAGCATTGAAAATTGCTTCCTCTGGTGGTTTTTTAAACTGCCTTTGTTCTTCTAACGCGAAATCAATCATCATAATTGCATTTTTCTTTACTATGCCAATTAGAAGAATAATCCCAATAAGGCCTATAATATCCATCCCTTTTCCGCTCATCCATAAGAAAAACAAGGCCCCCATGCACGCAGAAGGTAGGGTGGATAAAATAGTTACCGGGTGAATATAGCTTTCATAGAGCACACCAAGAACAATATAAACCACCACCACAGCAGCCAACACCAACCAGCCTTGGTTGCTTAAAGAATCTTCAAACACATTAGAAGCTCCTTGAAAGTTAGCTTGTATGGACTCTGGCATATTCAATTCTTGTGCTTTTTTCTTTACTATATTATTACCCTCTCCTAAAGAAACGCCTGGAGCCAAGTCATAAGAAATGGTGATAGAAGAAAATTGATTTTGCCTGGTTATAACTAATGGTGCTAATTTAGGATAAATTTTAGCGATTGCTTTTAATGGCACGGCACCACCTGCGGAAGTGGTGATATACACATTATCTAAACTTTTTATCGTTTTTTGCATTTGTGGCAGGCCTTCTAGAATCACTTTATATTGGTTGCGCTGAGTATATATGGTGGAAATTTGTCTTTGACCAAAAATATTATATAGAGCATCGTCCACATCTTGCATAGTGATTCCATATTTGGCAGCCACATCGCGATCAACTTCAATAAAGCTTTGAAGCCCATAATTTTGTTGATCTGTTGATATATTTAATAATTGTGGAGCTTCCTTAAGTGATGCAATTAATTTTTCACTCCAGCTAAATAAGGAATCATAATTTTGGGCAGTTAAAGAATATTGATATTTACCAAAACTAACCTTATCATTCAAAGATAAATCTTCAACTGGTTGAAGATACATTTTAGCGCCACGAATTTTTTGCAATTTAGGTTCCAATCTTTGCAAGATATCATCTAAACTATCTCTCTGCTTTTTATCTTTTAGAGAAATTAACATTCTACCAGTATTTATAGTGCTATTAGTCCCGTCAATACCTATAAAAGAAGAAAGATTTTCAACATCTTTGTCAGTTAAAATAATTTTAGCAAAAGCTTGCTGCTTTCTGGCCATCGCCTCAAAAGATATATTATCTTTTGCTTCAACAATTCCCATAATCATTCCTGTATCTTGGGATGGGAAAAATCCTTTAGGAATATGATAAAATAAAAGACCTGTAATAATACAAGTTATTAAAGCAAACACTAAAGTAGCATTTTGATGCTTTAAGATAACTTTTAAAGAATTTCCATAGCTTTGAATAATGTTTTTTAAGTGGTTTTCAGCAGCAATTGAAAATGAACTAAGCTTTTCTTCATGAGGGTTTTTAAGCATTTTAGCACATAGCATTGGAATAAAAGTTAGCGCTATGAAAGCTGAAATTAAAATGGTGATTGTTAGGGTAATAGCAAATTCTTTAAATAACTTGCCAATCACATCTTCCATAAAGAATAAGGGAATTAGCACTGCAATAAGAGAAATGGTTAAAGATATAATGGTGAAACCTATTTGTGCGGCTCCTTTGAACGCCGCCTCTAATGGCTTCATTCCCTCTTCTAGATATCTAGAAATATTTTCAATCATCACAATAGCGTCATCTATTACAAACCCAGTAGCTATAGTTAGCGCCATTAAACTTAAGTTATTTAAACTAAAGCCCGCTAAATACATAACTCCTAAGCTACCAATTAATGATATAGGAATTGCAAGTGAAGGAATAATTGTGGCTGAAAATGTTCTAAGAAACACATACATCACCACCACAACTAGCAATACTGCTAATACTAAATCATGAAAAACTGCTTCTACTGATGCACGAATGGTTACGGTTCTATCACTTAACATCTCTAAATCAATAGACTGCGGTAAAGCTGCACTAAGCTTGGGCAATAATTCTTTTATTCTATCTGCCACCTTAATAACATTAGCACCTGGTTGGCGCTGGATATTCACAATAATTGCTGGCTTACTATCAACCCAAGCTGCTTGTTTATTATTTTCTACATCATCAATTACTGTAGCCACATCTGAGAGCCTAACTGGCCTATCATTACTATAGGCAATAATTAGATCTTTATAATCTTTTGCAGTAAATAATTGATCATTGGCATTAATAACATAAGAAACTTCTTTTCCATCAAAGCTACCCTTTGCTTGGTTAACATTTCCTGCTGAAATAGCACTGCTTACATCATCGGTAGAAATTCCATAAGATGCAATGAGCCTTGGATTAACTTGAACCCTAACTGCTGGGCGATGCCCCCCACTTATGCTTACTAAACCAACACCTAAAATTTGTGAAAGCTTTTGTGCTAATCTAGTCTCAGCAAAATCTGCCACCACTGATAGGGGTAAAATATCAGAAGTTAACGCTAAAGTGATAATGGGTGTATCTGCAGGATTAACTTTATTATAAACTGGAGGATTAGGCAGGCCAACTGGCAGATAACCAGAAGCAGCATTTATAGCCGCTTGAACTTCTTGTTCTGCAACATCTATTGCCATATCCCCACTAAATTGCAAGGTAATGACAGATGCTCCACTAGAGCTATTAGAGGTCATCTGATTTAGTCCTGACATTTGTCCAAATTGTCTTTCAAGTGGAGAAGTAATTGAAGAAGACATAACTTTAGGATCAGCACCAGGATAAAAAGAACTAACCTGAATAGTAGGATAATCCACCACCGGCAAAGATGATATCGGCAAAAGCCCTGCGGCTATTAATCCGGTTAAAATAATTGCCACCATTAACAATGTTGTCGCTATAGGCCTAACAATGAATGGACTAGAAATGCTCATAATTTAAAATCCAATATTTGATACTTTAATTGAAGATCCATCTCTTAGCTTATCTACTCCTGAGGTAACTATCATATCATTCTCATCAAGGCCTTGGCTTATAACCACTGAAGTGCCACTCGCGGCACCAACAACCACAGGTTTAACTGTTACTTGAGTTTTATCTTCATTCACTAAGTAAACAAAAGTTCCATTAGGACCAAACTGAATTGCAGGAACTGGAACCGTAACAACGCCTTTAAGAGTTTTTATCAATAACTTCACATTAACAAATTGATTAGGAAATAAATTATAGTCACTATTGGTAAATACAGCTTCAAGCTTAACTGTGCCGGTAGAGGTATCAATTTGATTATCTACAGCAATAAGCTTACCCGTGCTGAGTAATTGCGTGAATGTTTGGTCATAAACTTCAACCACTAAATCTTGCTTATTAAACTCAGGTATAATTCTTCCAATCTCAGTTTCAGGAACTGGGAATATTACCAAAATAGGATCTAAAGAAGTTAAGGTTACTATAGGGGTTTGATCAGAATTTTGAACTAAAGATCCTGCTGTAACATTTGCTATTCCTAATCTACCGCTAAAAGGGGCTCTTATATTACAATAAGATAAGTTCACCTCTGCACCCACTACCAAACCTTCATCTAAAAGAACAACTCCTTCATTTTGCTTTACTAAGGCAATTTGAGTATCTAAGGTTTGTTTAGAAACAGAATTTTGTTTCCATAGATCTTTATAGCGCTTTAAATCAGCCACAGAATTCTCAAGAATTGCGGTATCTCTAATTAATTGCCCCTCATATTGAAGTAGCTGAGCTTCATACATTCTTGGATCAATTTGAACTAATAAATCCCCTTCTTTAACAAAGGCACCATCTTCAAAAGCTAGATTGGTTAAAATTCCATTAACTTGGGTTTTTATATTTACAATATTTTGTGGAGTAACCGTACCTAGGGCATTGGCATATAATGGTAAGTCTGTTGTTTTAGCAATCGCTATTTCTACAGGAATATCATCTTCAATTTTAAGGTTATTATTTGTATGACTTTCTCTATATATCATCAAAAACGCAATTAATACCAAAACAATAATTATTGGCTTAGCATATTTCTTATCTTTCAATGCTATAATTAACTTGTTATTCATCTTGGCTTCCTTTCATTCTTATAAATAAGATCTTAACCATACAATAATTACATTAACAGATTATTAAGATTCCTATCAAAACCAGAAAAATATCTTCTCTTTAAGCATCATCCACACTTGGAATTATACATCAGCGCTTTATCTTGACAACGCAAAAACACTCATTGACAATTAGTTAATATTTTAATATTATATTAGCCAACTATACCAATTTAAATTAAAACTTTTTAATATAGAGGCGTGGATGAGAGGATATGGTCAGTTTGATGAAGAAATCTTTGAACATGAAAAACTAAACTCCAGAGAAGAATATCAAAAATGGAAGCAAGATACCAAAGAAAAGCTAAGTAAACTTAATGAATTAGTAGGCGAGGAATATAAAATTCCTCCAATTACACATGCGGTTTATTTTACCTCCAACGAAGAGCCAAAACCCATGAAGCCGCTATATCTTAGCAAATATATAAATACTTCCACTAGGCTCAGCTTGGAAGACCAGAATTTTAAGCATATTATATGGACCAATAACCCTGAAGTGATAGCAGCAGAGGTGAAAAACATTCCTGGCGTTGAAGTCAGGTTATGCGAAGAATTTAAAGAGCATCCTCTTTATGCAAACCTCACCCTTTTGCTTGAACAAAGCCAACTAGATTCAAGAAAATTTGTTGAAGCAAGTGATGTGGCCCGAGTAATGGCGGTACAAAAACATGGTGGAATTTACCATGATCTTGATTATGAAGTTTATGATGCAAAAGCAATGATATCCTTTATGAAAGCATTTGAACATTTTAATGCAAAAGAAGCAGAGCGCTGGGATTCCTCAATTGGAAATGCTTTTATTGCCAATGCTCCTTATCATCCAGTTATTAACAAAACTGCCGAAATCTTAAAAAGAAATTTAAATCAAGATGAAAATACCCCCGATTACGTAAAATATCCTAAAAATAAATTTGATGGAGTTATCGCGCAAACCGGACCGGTTGCTATTACTATGGCTAATTATTTAGTTGGGAGCAAAGGAGGCATCATCTTTCCAGATAAAATCATCTATAACGCTGATTATGCTAGAAATCCTTCTTCTGGAGATATACCAAAGTCTAACTTTGAAGGAATAGAGATTAAAACAGTTGGGGGAGATATGTTCTCAGGCAGCTGGGGAACTTCTGATTACCTGCAGGATATTTATTATGATTATGTCCCAGGGCGCCCTATGGATACAAGAGAAATGCGCACAAGATTTACCAAGGCAATAAAAAACAATCAGCTAGAGAAAGTTGATCAATTATTATTACACACGAATGATCGATGGATATTAACTGAGGCCTTGCTTACTTCGATTAATAGTAAAAATATACAAATGTTTAATAAAATATTGGATAAGTTTGATGGAAGCCTATCAGATCCATTAAGAGCCACGGTAAAAGAGAATAACTTAGAAACATTAAATATTTTATTAGCAAGGATTGTTGATGAAGAAGTTCTTTATGAGGGGATGGGCGTTGCAATTGATAGTGGAAACCAAGAAATATTTAAAATTATCTTAGAAAAAATTAGCAAATCTAGTTTATTAAATAAAGCTTTTAATAGAGCAATTGATAAAGACCAACTAATTATATTCAAAGAATTATTAACTAAAATATCAGATGAATCCACTTTAAATCAGGCTTTATGGGAAACCGCCTCAAAGAATAAGAAAGCAATGTTTGAATCAATATTGCCAATGGTTAATGATCAAAATGCTATTGCTTCTGCATTCAAAGCAATGATTGACTCTTATCACAACAATGAAGAAATGCTTGATAGCTTTTTATTGACATTAGAGCAACCAGTAATAGGACAAGCTTTATGCGATATGGTAAATAATTATAATAGAAAATTTGATCAGATGCTTGCTAAGGTTACTGACCAAGAATGGCTTGGCAAGGCATTAAAGTTAACACTAGATAATGATTATTCTTATGAAAAATTTGATAAAATCTTGTCAAAAGTTACTGATCAAAAAGTTTTAAATGAATTATTAAAATTAACAGCAGGGCAATATTATCCTGTAAAATTTTATAAAATATTACCAAAAGTTACTTGCCAAGAAACTTTAAAAGAAGCTTTAGCCATAGCAGCTGAATATGATCGTGGCAACAAAGTAATGCAGTTATTAAAAATGTTGCCAGATATCAGCCAAGAACAGATGTTTGATCAAGCACTTACTGAAAGTCATATTAGCGTTGTTGAAGAATTGCTGCCTCAAATACCTGACCAAAATAGACTTGAACAAGCTTTGTCTTTAGCTATTAAAAATAAAAATGCAGCTATAATAAATAGTTTAATAGATAGGGTTGATAAAGCAGAATTGTTTGACAACCTACTGGTGAATTCACTTAAATCCAGCTACGGACAGCTCGACAAGAGCTTTAAATATAAGATAGATCATGAAGAAATGTTCTTTAAACTTCTAGCTAAAAATAACAACCAAAAAGAACTTGGTGAAGCGCTGAGCTATTCAATGGAAAAACACCAACATCATATGAGCAAGGCTATAGTTGACAAAATAACAGATCAAGAAATATTAAATACAGCATTTACTAACTTTCTCTTGAAAGCGACAGAGTTAAGCTGGACCAATTTTCAATTAACTGAAGAACAAAAGGAATTATGTAATAAATTTTTAGAAGTTAAAGAGTTAATTCAAAGTAAAATCAATGATATTGGGTATAACCAAGAATTAGAGGTATTTCAAGAAGCGACTATATCTATGCCACTAGTTGAATACGACAATAAAGATGATTCAATTGAATTCTCAAATGTAGATTTTTCAGGGCTTTTATTAGGAGATTTAGGAGATACTGTTTAAAAATAGATAATAGTTA
The DNA here is from genome assembly GCA_049653745.1 of Rickettsiales bacterium. Classification (GTDB taxonomy): domain Bacteria; phylum Pseudomonadota; class Alphaproteobacteria; order Rickettsiales; family CANDYO01; genus CANDYO01. The sequence continues at coordinate 86,703 of JBASGW010000073.1, read as the reverse complement.
TAGCGCTTATTTTAACTTCACTAAAACATAGTAGGATTAGTCACAAACTTATACAAAAAATAGTTTCCATCTTGCATATCAAGATTTATTAAGCTATAGTTTATAGTGAGAATGGATTGCTGCTGAATTTGTGAGGTTCCGAAATTCCCTGGGGCAATAATTATAAAAAATGGGGCCTGTCTCTGAGCTAACCGTGGTTTGCTTATATAGTCTCCACCTTTACAAAACAGTCTACAAGAGGATTGTTTAAACCAACGATTTATGTGGTCCCATTCTCACTACTCAAGTTAACCTTATTAAAATTAAAGAGTTTTTATGAAACGACTTTTTCTTCTAAGGCATGCAGAAGCAGCTAATGATTCTGCAATCGATTCTGAGAGGAAACTAACTGATGCTGGAATTTTAAAATGCCAAGAAATTTCTGTAAACTTAAGAAATTATATAGCTGACATTGATTTGATTTTATCTTCAAATTCAGTAAGAACTAGAGAAACTATTGAAAATACTCTAGAAAATTTAGATATTAAAAAACCAAAACTATATTATACTTCAGATCTTTATAATTGCTTAGAAAGCGATCTATTACAATATCTTCAATATTTTGAACAAAGATTAGGAATGGTTGCTAATAATATTATTTTAGTAAATCACAATCCTGCAATTTCTCACTTAACAAATTTTTTATCTCAAAACTCTATAAACTCTCCTTATTATCCTGAAGTGGTAAAAGGATTTTCTCCAGGAAGCTTAGCATTATTCAAAGCTAATATAAAATCTTGGAATGAACTTGATTCACATAACATATTATTAGAAAATTTCTGGCGCTAACACATGGAAAATAAATCCAGATCTAGCTTTGCTTCAAATTTTGTATCAGCATCAGCGGGCAGTGGAAAAACTAAAACCCTAATTGATCGACTACTTTTTCTTCTTATTAACCAAGTTAAACCTCATAAAATATTATGCTTAACTTATACTAAAGCTGCAGCTTCTGAGATATTATCAAGAATTAAACAAAAATTATCTCAATTATGTATTTGCAATCAAGAAGATTTAATCAAAGAATTAAAACATATAGGACTGGAGTCAATTACTCCTGAGTTAGAAAAGAAGGCACGAATTTTATTTGTTGAATTTATTGATGCAATTGAAACTTTAAAAGTACAGACTATCCACGCCTTCTGCCAAGAATTATTAATGAAATTCCCAGCTGAATCAGATGTAAATCTAAACTTTACCTTATTAGATAATAGTCAAATGCTTGAACTCATTGATCAAGCAAAGCATTCTGTATTTGAATCAGCTAATGAAGTTCCTCAACTTAAAAAAGCCCTTCAATACTTAAGTTGGCATTTAAAAGAATATAGTTTAAATGAGCTACTCAAAGAAATAATTAGCAATCGAGAAAAATTAGATGATTTCTTTAGCCAAAATAATAACTTAAGTTTAGCAATGCCAGAAAGTGAAGATAAACATGTTGAAGAATTCATTAAATTTATTCCTATCAAAATAGCCAACCTAGATATTCTTAAGTTAGGCAACAAGTCCGACAATTCTATGGCCAATGATTTAAAAAACTTCTTGTCATATAATTTGCATCTACAAACAATAATGATTACTCAATACTTCAATTGTTTTTTAAATAAAACAGGAGTGCCTTTTAAATCTCTCTTAAGCAAAAAGCTAGAGAAAGATTACCCAGAATTGGCTGATCTATTATTCAAAGAACAACAAAGAGTATATCAGTTTAGCAAAAACTTTAACTTGATAAAAACCAATAATTTAACACAAGGCTTTATTATTCTAAGTTACTATTTACACCTAGCATATCAACAACTAAAACAACAAAATAATTCTTTGGATTATAGCGACTTAATCCATATAGCCAACAATTTACTTAGCAACAATGAACATGCACAGTGGATTAGATATAAATTAGATGGCGGAATAGATCATGTTTTTATTGACGAGGCTCAAGATAATAGCCCTAAACAATGGAGCATTATTGGAAGAATTACTGAAGAATTTTTTACAGAAGATGAGAAAAACAAAAGCTTATTCATTGTTGGAGATAGTAAACAATCAATTTTCAGATTCCAGGGAGCAGCTCCAGAAATATTTAACTCAATGGAGCAGTTATTACCTCAAGAAGTTTCAAGAACCCATCTTAACACTTCTTTCCGATCAGGTAGCTATATCTTAGAAATTGTTGATAAAATTTTTAATCAACCACATATTAAACCACTAGTTAGCAACAATGAAAAAGTTAGCCACACAGCTTATCATAACTTGAAAGGAGCAGTTGAGTTATGGCCTCTAGTTATTGAACCAGAACTTAAGAAAAATGATTCCTGGGTTTTACCAAGCCATCATATTAATGAATTTCAAGTTTCTGCAGATGAATTATTAGCTAATAATATAGCAGATAATATTAATAAATTGATTCAGGAAGAACAATTTATACATAGTAAAAATCGTATAATCCAAGCTGGAGATATTTTAATATTAACTCGTAGAAGAAATGATTTTGTTAGCATTTTAATTAAAACATTGCGAGCTAAAAATATTCCAGTTGCAGGCATAGACAGACTTAAGCTATTGCAGCATCCTGCTATTTTAGATCTTATAGCTTTAAGTAATTTTATTCTTTTTTCTGAAGATGATTTCAACTTAGCAATTATTTTAAAATCTCCAATATTTAATCTAAGCGAAGAGCAGCTGCTATATTTATGTAATAATCGTCAAGAAAGTTTATATAAAGAAATTCAAAAGCAACCCCAATATAACCACATCTACGAATTTCTAGAAAATCTAGATTCAAGCTCATTATTAGATTTTTATTTCAATCTTATTGAAGCCAAAGAATTACGCTCTAAATATCTCAAATATTATGGCGCTGAAATTAATGATATTTTTGATTCCTTCCTAGATTTAGTTGAAACTTATGAATCTGAGAAAATCCCTAATTTACAATCTTTTATACATTTTTTAGAAAATAGTGAAATAGAAATTCAAAGAGACCTTAGTCAAAATTTAAATCAAGTAAGAATTATGACGGTGCATGGCTCAAAAGGATTGCAATCTCCAATTGTAATTTTAACTGACACCACCTCACTACCAGTAAATAATGACACCATAATTTGGCTAAACCCAGACAAATTGCTTTGGCCTTATAAGGTGAAATATTATTCTGAAGAAGCACTAAAAGCTAAATATAAAGTAGCTGATGCTGAATATGCTGAATATTTACGGTTATTATATGTGGCCCTAACTAGAGCAGAAGATAAAATCATTGTTACTGGACATAGCAAGAGTGAATTAATTTCAGAAAAATGCTGGTACAGCGTTATACGCGATAATTTAGAAATTATTTAAATGATATTTATTTCAGGATCTTTCTTAAGTAATGAATCTTAGATCCTTCTGCATAACCACCTCTAGAATATTCTAATTCAAAACCTAGTTTCTGATAAAACTCTGGAGCCTGAAAACTCATTGTTTCTACGAAAGCAAAGTCACAATTTTGTTCTTTAGCAAAAATAAAAGCCTGCTCCATTAATTTTCTAGCAATTCCTTGTTTACGAAATTTCTCTTGAACAAATAAAATTTTTACCCATAGCCCACCCCAAAAAGGCAAAAGACAGGTTACTCCAGCTATTTCGTTATCAACCTTAATAGTAAAAGCAGTTTGCTCTTGATCCCTACCACTATAACCTAATGTCTGAATATCATGCTCTATAAAACCATCAACTATAAAGTCTCTTAACTCTCTAGTGATTATTGTTTTTGTTATTTTCATATTCTTAATAAAAATTTTATATAATTGAATGCTTAAAAGAAAAATAAACTAAAATAATTAATTAAAAGTAAAGAAAAGCTCTGTTTTAATATATAACTCCTAGAGATAAGCGATAAATTTTTTGACTTATAGCAGTATTTTTGCTAAATTCTAGGCTTTAAAAACATCATTTTGTGGGAGATCCCCTTTTGAACGAATTAAAGTATTATAAGGAAATGCTGCTGATAAGAAGATTTGAAGAAAAATCTGGTCAGCTTTATGGCATGGGTTTAATTGCTGGTTTTTGTCATTTATATATTGGTCAAGAAGCTGTGGTTGTTGGTATGCAAAACATATTACAAAAAAATGATAGCACCATTACCACCTACCGTGATCATGGGCATATCTTAGTTGCTGGCACCGATCCTAAAATAGTTATGGCTGAGTTAATGGGCAAATCCACTGGCTGCTCTAAAGGCAAAGGTGGCTCTATGCACATGTTTGATGTAGAAAAGAAATTTTATGGTGGGCATGGTATTGTAGGGGCTTCAGCTGCAATAGGCACTGGCCTAGCTTTTGCTGACAAATATAAAAATACTGATGCTGTTACTCTTGCTTATTTTGGTGATGGAGCTTTAAATCAAGGCCAAGTATATGAATCTTTTAACATGGCTGCTCTGTGGAAACTTCCTGTAATATATATTGTTGAAAATAATGGCTATAGTATGGGAACTTCAATAGCCCGCCATTGCTCTATCAATGATTTATATAAACGCAGTGAATCTTTTGGAATTCCAGGAATTCAAATAGACGGAATGAATTTATTAGAAGTTCTACAAAAAGGTAAAGAAGCTGTTGATTTTGTTCGTCAAGGCAATGGACCAATTTTTATTGAAATGCGCACTTATCGTTACCGTGGACATTCAATGTCTGACCCAGGAAATTATCGTAGTAAAGAAGAAGTGCTTAATATGAGGGAACATCACGACCCTATTACTTCTTATACTAGTTACTTACTAGAGAAAAAATTAGCTACCGAAGAGCAATTAAAAACTATTGAAAAAGAAGTTAAAAAAATAATTGAAGAAGCTGTAGAATTTTCACAAAACTCTCCAGAGCCTGATGCTGATGAATTATACACGGAAGTACATATATGAAAGTAATTACAATAAGAGAAGCTTTACGCGATGCAATGGCAGAAGAAATGAGGTTAGACCCTAATGTTTTTGTAATGGGTGAAGAAGTTGCAGAATATCAAGGAGCATATAAGGTAACTCAAGGCTTGCTTCAAGAATTTGGCGATAAAAGAGTAATTGACACTCCTATAACCGAACATGGATTTACAGGCTTAGCCGTGGGTGCAGCTTTTGCTGGTCTTAAGCCAATCGTAGAGTTTATGACCTTTAACTTTGCTATGCAAGCAATTGATCATATTATTAATTCTGCAGCAAAAACCTATTATATGTCTGGCGGTCAGGTAAAATGCCCTATAGTTTTTAGAGGTCCTAACGCCGCTGCCTCAAGAGTTGGAGCCCAGCATTCACAATGCTACGCAGCTTGGTATAGCCATATACCAGGACTTAAAGTTATTGCACCTTATGGCGCTAAAGATAGCAAAGCCCTACTTAAAGCTGCCATAAGAGATCCTAACCCCGTAATATTCTTAGAACATGAATTAATCTATGGAAATAAATTTGAAGTTGATGACAATTTTGATGAAGAAGTTGAAATAGGTAAAGCAAAAATTCTACGTGAAGGAACAGATATTACAATTACTGCATTTTCTCTTCAAGTGGCGAATGCTTTAGCAGCTGCTGAGATTCTTCATGAAGAAGGGATATCAGCTGAAGTTATTGACTTACGCACTCTTCGCCCACTAGATAGCGAAACCATCATTGAATCAGTTAAAAAAACTAATCGCCTAGTAACCGTAGAAGAAGGCTGGGGATTTGCAGGAATAGGAGCAACTATTGCTGCTATAGTGGTTGAACAAGCATTTGACTATTTAGATGCAGAAATTATAAGAGTTCATGCAAAAGATGTACCTCTACCTTATGCTGCTAATTTAGAAAAACTAGCGATTCCTCAAACTAATGATATTGTTGAAGCATGTAGAAAAGTTTTGCAGCGTAATACTTAAGGAGATAAATGAATGCCAATTGAAATTTTAATGCCAGCTTTATCACCAACTATGACCGAAGGAAATTTAACCAAATGGTTAAAAAAGGAAGGCGACAAGGTTAAACCTGGCGATGTAATGGCTGAAATTGAAACAGATAAAGCCACAATGGAAGTTGAAGCTGTTGATGAAGGAATTATTGGAAAAATAATTATTGCTGCAGGAACTAAAAATGTTCCCGTAAATAATCTTATTGCTTTACTCCTTGAAGAGAACGAATCTCTAGACTCAATAAAAGATTACACACCAAAAACTCTTGCTCCAACTGCTTCTAAATTAGAAGAAAAACCAGCCATCACCCCTATGTCTTCACCATCAGTTTCACAGCAGCTATCAACTGCCTTACCTATCTCCAGCAGAATTAAAGCTTCACCTTTAGCTAAAAGAATAGCTCAAGACAAAGGAATTGATTTAGTACGCATTCTTGGTAGCGGCCCGCATGGTAGAATAATTAGAGACGATGTTTTAAATGCTAAAACTTCTAGCATAGGTGGTAGCAACATACTTCGTAGACATCCAGTTGAATATCAAGCTATGGAAAATAGCAATATAAGACGAGTTATTGCAAAACGACTACTTGAATCTAAACAAAATATTCCTCATTTTTATTTATCAATTGAATGTAATATTGATAGATTGCTGCAATTACGCCAAGAAATGAACTCTATAACTAATCAAGAAAAACCTGAATATAAAATTTCAGTCAATGATTGTGTTATTAAAGCAGTAGCTTTAGCATTAGCTGAAGTTCCTGAAGCTAACGCTTCTTGGACCGAAGAATCAATATTACAATATAATAATGTTGATGTTTCTGTAGCCGTTGCCATTGATGGCGGTTTAATTACACCAATTATCCGTAATGCTGATCAAAAATCTTTAGCAAATATTTCCAATGAGATGAAAGATCTAGCTAAAAGAGCTCGTAATAATGCCTTAAAACCTGAAGAATTTCAAGGTGGGGGCTTTAGCATTTCTAATTTAGGCATGTATGGAATTAAGCAATTTCAGGCTATTGTTAACCCTCCACAAGCTTGCATTATGGCTGTGGGAGCTAGCAATAAGCGCCCCGTAGTTATTAATGATCAAATTTCTATCGCCACTATTATGGATATTAGCATATCTTGCGATCATAGAGTGGTTGATGGCACAGTGGGAGCAAATTTCTTAGCTAGCTTTAAAAAGTTTATAGAAAATCCACTAAGATTATTTATTTAAAAATTATACTGATAAAATGAGGATAAAAATGTTTGATTTAACAGGACAAGTTGCATTAGTTACCGGAGCTTCTGGTGGGATTGGCGGCTCAATAGCAAGAAAGCTTCATGCTCATGGAGCGCATATAATCATATCCGGCACCAATAAACAGGCATTAGATGATTTAGCTAACGAACTCAAAACCAATGTAACTGTAAAAACCTGCAATTTGCAAGATGATGAGTCAATCACTAATTTAATTGATGAAGTTTATGCAATTAATAATCGCTTGGATATTTTGGTTTGTAATGCTGGCGTAACTCGAGATAATTTATCTTTAAGAATGAGCATAGAAGATTTTGATACAGTAATTAACATTAATTTAAGAGCTACTTTTATCTTAAATAAAGCTGCAATAAAGAAAATGATTAAGCAAAGGCATGGTAGAATCATCAATATTTCTTCAATAGTAGGGTTTACTGGTAATTTAGGTCAAGCTAATTATACAGCTGCCAAAGCTGGAATGGTGGCTATGTCTAAAAGCTTAGCTTTAGAAGTTGCAAGCAGAGGCGTTACAGTAAATTGCGTAGCTCCTGGATTTATTGCAACAGCAATGACTGATAAATTAAAAGATGAATTGAAAGAAGAGTTAATTAAGAAAGTTCCATGCGGACGCTTAGGAACCCCAGATGATATTGCCAATGGGGTTATTTTCCTAGCTAGTAATGAGTCTGCCTACGTTACCGGACAGACCCTACATATAAATGGTGGAATGGCAATGGTTTAATTAATTTAAACTAAACAATAAAAAATATTGCAGATTTTATAAAATCTCTATATATTAGATTGATTATCCTTAATAGGTAAAATTTTTTCTAGAAGAAAAAATAGCTTTATAATTTAATTTTGTTATTTGAAGGTAAAATAGTTTATGAGTGATGTAGAAGCAAAAGTAAAAAAAATCGTAGCCTCGCATTTAGGCGTTGAAGAAGATAAAATTACTTTAGAATCAAGTTTCGTTGATGATTTAGGCGCTGACAGTTTAGATCAAGTTGAATTAGTTATGGCTTTTGAAGAAGAGTTCGATATTGAAATTCCTGATGAAGCTGCAGAAAAAATTGCTAGAGTTTCTGATGCAGTTAACTTTGTTAACGCAAATAAAAAGTAATTTTCATCTAATTAAAATTAGAAATAAAAAAAACCTTCATACTATTTATAGATGGAGGTTTTTTTATGCCTTATTTTTAGTAGAAATATTTTAAAAGTGAGAGGCAAAAATGAACAAAGAGATAGCTAATTTTTTTCTTAAATTCAGTCACGATATTATAATAATACCCATATTAGTTTTAGGCTATATTTGGCTTAATAGGAAATTATTTTATCATACTATTTGCATCACACTCTTAAGCATGATTTACTCTCGTGCTTTAAAAAATTATTTCCAAATTTCTTCACAATATGGTCTAGCGTTCCCTAGCGGCCACACCTTAACCGCAGCAACTCTTTATGGTTACATAGCTCTGCAATATAGAAAAAAATTTCTTTGGTTTATAGCCTGCACAATACTTATAATGTTAAGCTATAGCCTTATTTACTTTGGATATCATAATATTTACCATATTGCAGGGGGAATCTTTTTTGCAGGTTTATTGATATTTTTATATGATTTAGCTCTTAAAAATTATCCAAATATACTTAAGTATTCAATTATACCTCTTGTAATCATTATGCTTGTTTATATTAACTATAAACAAAATATTATCATGGGTTACTTATGGATGGTATTTTATTGTTTAATAGGAATCTTTATTAGTGAAAATTACTTTTGTAAAGAAGAAGGAAAATTATCTATAAAAGAAAAAATACTTGCTACATTAATTTGCTTAACTAATGGCGCTCTAGCATTCTTTATATTTCAACATTTATTACTAGCTTCTTATATTTATGAGATAAAATGGTTGATAATTGGAGCATCTCTGCCAATAAGTAGGCATTTATCTAAAAAATTACTTTCTAACTATACCAGCATTATAAATTAGCTCTAATACCACTTCTAGAATTATAGAGTTCCATTATCTTGCCAATCTCCACTAAATAAATCACCTCCTACCGCAACAGCTTCATGAGCCAAGCTAACCTCTAAAGACATAGCTTTATAATACCTAGATTGACTATATTTGCTTCTAACATATTCTGCATCCGATAAAATATTTGCAGGAAAAATCATATCTACATTACCTTCAAGATTTTTTCCTTTATAATAAGCTATCTCAAACATCTTTGGGCTAGTTTCAAAAATAACCTTAGCCCCAAATGTAGCAGGATTTAGTACATAATCTGGAGGAGGACAATCCTTTAGAAGCTTCAAGTTTCTTGCTATTAAATGTACAGCACTATTAAATATTGGATGGTTTGCCGTTCCTGCCATAACACAATTAGCAATAAAAGAGTCTTTCTTTAAGAATTCTTTAGTACCAAAAAAATTGAAAGCTCTAAAATATCCTACTATTTTTGAACTCAGTATTTCATAATCATTATCATGATAAATTCCACCATATTTTTGTAGCGCTAGAATCCTTACTATATCCGACGCTTGCGCAAAATACCCTCTCTCTTTATTAGCTCTATCTAAGATATTTAATAATACAGGGTAAAGCATATGTTCTGAAAGTTCTGACACCATATGAATCTCAAGACCAGGTATCTTTTGAACATTTTCTGGTAGCAAATTAATATTCGTGGTCCAGAAATAATGCTTAAAATTGCCATTTTCTTTACTAAGTATGCTAGCACTATTTATCATCATCACTTGATGATATTCTTTTATTGGGATTGGAGAATCTTCATTACTAAAATAGATAACATGTGAGATCACTGGAATTTTATAATCTTGTAATATTAATTTATCTAACTTCTTCAGTTTTGCATCCTTATCTTCAATCCATTCTTTATACTGAATTCTTGTATTATATCCCTCTTGCTTTAATATCCCTGAATCATAATCTCGATATTTCTTTTTTTGTTTAATTTTAAGATTAGCTGATGCATTTTGCGATAAAGAGTTATCATTCTTAATATCTATTTCATGTACATTCTGCATTCATAGACTCTATTAATTTTTTTCGTTAAAAGAAAGTTTATTACTATACCTTATAGCAAAAGAATATTATATGAGAAACCTCTCTAAAAAATCTACTAAACTGAATAATGAAATTATATTATTTTTTTTCTGAAAATAGGACCTGGTTATCGCAGTTAGCCCATTCATTCCAAAGCCTTTCCATGTAATGGCCTTCAATAGGATTATTGTGATCAAAATAACTATACAATCTTTGATGAAAATCAATGCTATGACATAATATATTTTCTTTTTTTATTGCAAATTGAGCCCCCCAAACTAAACTTATTTCCGTTTCTTCTAAGAAATTAGGATTGATATTTTTAGCAAAATCTAGCAATGTTTGGTCACTCAATCTAGTATTTGGCCATGTGGATGAAGCCCAATTAAAATTATTTAATTCATGATTGAGATAGACTAATGTATAATTAACGGAATCTTGATTGGTAAGATACTTGGTAACAATATTTTTACAAGTAGTTGGTGCTCCATTAATTAGCAGATCTAAATTTACCTTATGGTCAAAAGGGGAGCCTTGAAGAAATATTATTCTATCAGAAAGATTATTATAATTAGTTATAATATGATAAAAATAAGTATGCGCTTCCCTACCTATATTAGGATGGAATACAGGTAAATTATCTTTTCCTTTATTATTATAGTGATTTTAATTTCAAAGGGAATTTGTTGCAGCGATGATAAATCTTCATTATATTTAGCAACAACTAATTCAGTAGTTTCATTAATATTATTTTTTTAAAAGGCTTGTTTTATTGAGTTGTAATTATAGTTATTTTTTTCTTAGTAAATTTAGTTAGCTCTTTTACTAAAATAAAAGAGCTAATAACAATAATTATTATTATAAAGGCAGATAATAAGTTTTTTTTTCATTAGATGAATCAAAATATTTATTTTAGGAAATGATATTATCCTCAAATATTTCTAAATTTCAACCAAATAAATTGATACAGCTTTACTTCAAAACTTAACCACAGCTTTTGCCATAAAAATATTGGTCACTACTTCACCATCTAAATCATTATTAATGTAATCAGTAGTAGATCCAGTATAAAATTTAGTGCTTCCTTTAACTTTCCCTAGGTCTAAATATTTATACGAAAAATCAAAAGCAAAATGCTCATTTAAATTAACTCTTGCACCAAGAGTTACACCTTTAGCTAAATTCTTAGTAGTATGTCCATCATCATACCCGCAATAAATTCCGTCATGATAAAGTTCTGAAGAAGATGCTTTATGTTCTGACAATCCAATTGCTGCAGTGATATATGGTTGGAAACGCTGACTTAAATTATTAAAACTATACCCTAAGTTGAACATATAAGCTTTGCTACTTAAACTATATGTATAACCATAATTATCTTCATTAGCATATCCACCTTGGGTATAATTATTTTTACCTAAGTCAATATATTCAAGCTCAGTTTTAATTGAGCCAAAATTTTTACCGATTGACATTGCAAATACGCTAGAACTTTTAACATCTTGATATTTATAAGATCCTATATCATTTCCATTTTCATCCGCTCCCGTAGCAATAAAATGCCCAATCTGAGTAATTGGGTTTGAGTATCCGCCACCAATAGTGATAAAAGTATCTTTAAAAGGATTAGATTCTTCTATTGCTAGAGAGTACACCGATAAAAATAAAGCTGTTATAAAAGTAAGTACTATTTTTTTTGACATAATTTTTCCTTTAACTCTAACCTTGATTATCACAATTTGCCCATTCATTCCAGAGCCTTTCCATATAATGCCCTTCTATTGGACTCCTATCGTGATCAAAGTAATCATATAATTTCTTATGAAAATCAACGCTATGGCATAAAATATTTTCTTTATCAACTGCAAATTGTCCACCAGGTATGTGACTTATTGGCGAGTTGGCATTAAATGAAGGGTTAATATTATGCCGTGCAAATTCTAAGAGTGTTTCATCACTTAATCTAGTATCAGACCATTTAGAATTCTTCCAATCAATACTGGATAATTCATGACTTAAATCTCCTAAGTTTTTTATATGACAGCCATCTCCATTCATTAACTCAACTATAGTATTACTACAGCTTGAAGGAGATCCTTCTATAAATCTTTTTAAATTAGGAGCGTGAAAGAATGGATCACCCTGAAGAAATACAGTTCTTCCAGCAATATTGTCATAATTCATTATTACATGATAAAGATAAGTATGCGACTCTCTACCAACGTTAGGCAAATTAATTACTTGAACATTGTAAGGAAGATTTTCTAGATTGTTAGGTCCTTTATTATATACAGTAACTTTACTATAAGCAAAAGTATCTCTGATCCAATCCAAATTCTCATTATACCTAGCAATAACAATTTCTAGACTGTTATTATCATCAAAATATTTGATTGGATCCTTATATCCAGAAGATTCAGCCCAGCTTCCACAAAATGGATCATAGCTATATGTTTCAAAGATATGACCATCATATTCATTAATGAGCTTTGGAGTGAATCCAATCTTATCTAACTTTCCTCTACAAGGAGAAGATGGAGTTATTAACCACCCATATTCGTAATTAAATAGCACTTTAGGAGGTGCGATGATATAATCATCTCTCATTTCTGGAAGCGCTTTATAGATTGCGGCTGTTATGGTGAATGGCCCTCCAGAATAATATAATGCTTGATCAAATTTAGAAAATGGATATTTTATATATTCGGGAACAGGTAGATCTTGTTTATCTTTATAAATATTTCTTTCAATCATATAAGATTCAATAATTTGCACTCTATGATTAGGAGTAGCTGCAAAAATTGCGCTGCCAAAACCGCTATAAGGTAGATCTTCTAGAGAGAATTCCAATCCACCTAAAAAAGATACAGCCTTTTTAACTTTAATTATAGCTTCTGCATCTAAAATTTCAGAATCAAAATCGCGATAAAGGCCACCGAACTCTCTTACAACTAAAGTTCTAAAAGTATCGCTAGCCATAGAAATTTTACCTTTATCTAGACCAACTTGCCCCTGAGTGTGCAATATATTGAACTCTTTGAATAGACGTTTATCTTGCAATTCTGTCATTGACCTTACTTCAACATTAGCTAAGTCTTTAATTCCTTGGGGAATCATTGCTATATTATTTGTCCATACAAAATGCTTATAGCTGGAGTCAGCTTTATTAAATCTTTCAATGGTACGACTTGTTGCGTCGATAGTAGATTGAGCAATCTGATTTGTATTTGAATCAAAGAAAAAATACATTTGATGAGTAATAAGAGGTATTTTAGTTTGAGAGTTAGCGTCAGCTAACTGATTAAGATTTTTTAGCTTATTTACTGAGTTACTCATTATCTGAGGAAAAAACTTAGGATAATCTATCCAATCTGATTCATATAAAGCTTTTGAATACCATTGAAAAGTTTTTTTTGTGAATATTTTTGGAGTATCTAGAGATGTTTTTAAATTTTGTTCCACTAGGTTTCTTGCTAGTAAATTTTTTGTTTTCTGCGAAACTATATTACTTTTTCTTTGCGCTGAGTAGCTTCCCATTTTTAAATATCGCCTTATATATTAATATATCTTAACGACGAATTATTATAACTAATTCTCCAAACTGTCAAGTTCAAAACCGCCGCTATATTAATAAATTATAAAAATAGTCATCATATTTTATAAAATATTTTTTACTATTTATAATATTTATGCTATAGAACTCCTTAAAGTATTATAATAATTATTTATTTCAAAATAAGAATGAAATACATGAACATCAAAACTGAAGGCTCTAATATTAATTTTGTACAAAAACACCCTAATGCTGTTATTATACCTATCCTTAGTAAAAAACTAAAAGCACTGATATTGATTATAAATTCACTTCTACTAAAGTCTTAAATTTAGTAATTTTGAAGATCAGTGGATATTAAATGGAATTATAGGGTCTAAGAAAGGTAACTTAATTGCACAAAATGCCGCTAAAGAAAGTATTAGATTGTTGATAGAGGATCCAAATAAATTTGAGATCTGTTCTAAAATTGATCAAATAATGCTTATGAACTTATATGGATACGTAAAGCCCTTTATAAACTTAATTCTTTCAGAACAAGTCGATGCAGCGTCAGTGATATTGGTTCCTAGCGCATTGATGGTGGATAAAAGTGATCAATGCCTAACATTTGAGTATGGCCCCATCCAGCTTACAAGTTTAGGATTTGATTATAGGTTTAATACTTGGAAATCAGATACTGCTGGAGAAACAAACACTCAAAGAATGGATGCATATGATAAATCTAATGAAAATAAATTAGAACTAGGAGGGAAAGATTTCTGTGAAGAAGTTATAACAGCCTGAATTGAATAATATATAGCTATTTTTTCTGTAAATAATTAGAAATCTTTTTTAATCTATGGCATTATAGTAAAAAAGAGAATATGGAAATAAAAGCTTTATGCTAGCAAATTTTATTATTTTACAAATTATTACACCTTTAGCCGCAGGGCTGTTGGCTTTTGTTTCTCCGCGGAGATTTAGTTGGATAATTGCCGCGATAGCTGGTGGCTTAACTTTAGCTATATCTTTACTTATTTTTCAAAAAATCCTTAATTCACAAGAAGCCATTTATTATCATTTAGGTGGCTGGAGCGCAACCCTTGGCATTGAATATAAAATAGATAAGCTAAATAGCTTCTTTATGCTGCTAATTTCACTAGTTAGCGCTTTCAATATAATAGCCATGAAAGACCTTATAAATCATGAGTTAAATCCAGAGAAATTTAATCTATTTTTTGGCAATCTTTTAATTGCATTAGCGGGTTTGCTTGGAATTTGCATTTCCAATGATATTTTTAATATCTATGTAATGTTAGAAATTAATGCAATAGCTAGCTATGCTTTAGTAGCCTCTGGAAAAAGAGAAGAATCTACTAAAGCTGCTTTTGATTATCTAATTTTTGGAACTATCGGATCCACAATGATTCTTTTAGGAATTGGCTTTATTTATTCCTTAGTAGGATCACTTAACCTATCAATTATCAGCGACACTATGCCTAGTTCAATTGATAATAATGCAATTAAGGCTGGAATATTTCTAATAATCTTTGGAATTTTGATGAAAGCAGCCTTATTTCCTTTTGGATCATGGTTAGCTAAAATTTATCAAGGAGCTCCATCTTTTATAAGCTCCATGCTTGCTTCATCTTCTAACAAAGTGGCAATATATTTGTTAATTAGATTCTTTTTTCAAGTTTTTAAATTAAAGGAATATAATTTTGCTTACCTAGACATAACGCTATTACTTTTTTCAGTATATGCCATTTTCAGTTGTTCAATTTTAGCATATAAACAAACTAACATAAAAAAGTTTTTGGCTTACTCTAGCTTTAGTCAGATTGGGTTTATAGTTTTTGCTTTAGCAATAGCTAATAAAGCTGCAATTTCTGGACTATTAATTTATTGTTTTACACATGCTTTAGAAAAAACCATGCTATTTCTAGCGGTTGGTTATTTAGCAATTGCACTACAAAGCGAAGAACTTGATAGTTTTGCTGGAATAAGAAAGAAATATCCGTGGTTATGTATTTTAATAGTAATTAATTTACTGAGTAATATAGGAGTGCCATTTACGGCCGGTTTTGTTGGCAAATGGCAATTATTAAAGGCTTCATTAGCAACAGATCTTTGGTGCATTTTAATTATTTTAATCGCTTCAATATTTAGCTTTGTTTATGCTTTTAAATTGATTGATTTAATGATTTTTGAAAAAACTGATCAACAGCCTGCAGAAGTAAAACAAATTAATGGCAAATTATGCTTAATAAGCTTAACCTTAATCACCATGATAAATATATATATTGGCGTTAATAATCAATGGATTTTAGATTTTACTAATCAAGTTAGCCAATTACTATTACTTAAATGATTATATTGAGCCTTAATTTAATTTTACCAATTATCACAGCATTCACTTGCTTTATAAAGAATAGATGTTTAATGCATATGGCAATAATATTCTTAAACATATTGCTGGTGATAACTAATGTAATGATAATTACAGAGCATCAAAACATTAACCAAGAATGGGTTATACTTCATGTTCTTGGTAGCTATAAAATTAGCTTCAATTCAGATTTTATTACTTCTATTTTTGCGCTAATGGTAAGTGGACTATATTTATTCACTAATTTATATAGTTTTTATTTTTTAAAAGCACAGGAAAATTCTGAGCTTAATAAAGATTTAAATCCCAAATTTTATTTCTTCTTTACTCCATTAGCCATTATGTCAGCTCTAGGAGTTGCATATTCTGCCAATTTATTAACTTTGTTTATTTTTTATGAACTGCTCACTTTATTCACCTACCCCTTAGTTATTCAATCATTTTCAGACCATGCTCGTAAAGTTGGAAAATTCTATATAACTACTCTGATGTGCTCTTCAATGTTCTTTTTAATGTTTGCATTAATTTATCTAGACCAAAATTATGGAGCAACTGAGTTCACTAAGGAAGGTATATTTAGTGAACAAACTTCAGTTAAAGATATTGTAATTCTTCTAATTTGTTTTGTATTCGGATTTAGTAAGAGCGCTATATTTCCGCTACATAGCTGGTTGCCAAAAGCAATGGTGGCGCCCATACCAGTTAGCGCATTATTACACGCTGTGGCAGTGGTTAAATCTGGTATCTTTGCCTTGATTAAAGTTTTTGTTTATCTATTTGGATTAAATTATCTAAAGAATATGCATCAACAAATACCTTGGAGTTTAGATTGGCTAACTTATTTAGGTTGCTTTACCATGCTTTATGCTGGATTTATAGCTTGCAGGCAAGACAATCTAAAGAAAATACTAGCTTATTCAACAATAAGCCAACTTAGCTATATGATAGTTTTTCTAAGCTTAATTAGCAACTCCACCTTCACAATAAGCATATTGCAGATGTTATCTCATAGCATTGCTAAAATTACTTTATTTTTTGCGGTTGGAATTATTTATATAGCTACTCACAAGGTAGATATTATTGAAATGAAAGGAATGGCGAGAGCTCTTCCTTTGCCAACAGGGCTTTTCATTTTAGCTGCTTTTTCAATTATTGGATTGCCACCAAGTGTTGGTTGGATTTTAAAAGGAATGATATTCAAGTCAATTGAATGTACTACTTTAGTAGAAGAAGTAATCATAACTTGTTTGATTATAAGCTCATTAATGGCTTGCTACTATTATTTGAAACCTATCTATTTTATGCTATCTCCTGCTTCTGCTCAAGAAAGGCCAGAAATTTTTTATAACAATACAAAACATCTATCACTAATTACTTTAGTGATTTACTCTTTATCTTTTGTTCTATTTATTTATCTTGATACTATAATTGCTTCTATTGATTTGTTTCTTAAAAAATAGCTTTACACGGAAGAGAATATTTTCTATAACCTTTCTATACAACTATGTGTATGCTACCATGCCTTTGTGGCGGAACGGTAGACGCGGCAGACTCAAAATCTGCTGTCCTTAGGGACATGCCAGTTCGAGCCTGGCCAGAGGTACCATATACTTTAGTTTACTTATGCACTCGTAGCTCAACTGGATAGAGCACTTGACTACGGATCAAGAGGTTTGGGGTTCGAATCCCTACGAGTGCGCCACTTCACTAATCTTGCGGCATCATCAGATATATCTAAATTCCCTTTTAACTTAAAAGAAAATCTGTAGAAATTTTATGGCTATAAATATAACTGCGACAGAGCCAGAAATATATGGGGCTAAAGGATTTTTGGAAACTAATAATTATGGAGTGACAATTAGATGCAACTAATAGTAGTGGCGGAGCAAATAGGTCAAAGAACGGACTTTTCTCCATACAAAAAAGTGAGGGATTCCACGGGGTACAGAGGAGATAAAAAGTTCGCAATGAAACCGACCGGTAACCGGTAGGAGTATAGCACAAATTACAAAAAATAGTCTAATGCTTTATATACTCGTTGTTTTATTTCGTCAGTTATATAATCGTCCATATAGCTGGTATGAAGAGCATTTTGTGTTTTAATTATCGTCCAGTCAAGATTACTTCTTTTATAATTGTCTTCTTTATTTTCAATAGGCATCACTCCTAAATCAGTTGAAGTATCATCTGCTTCAAACATTAGTAGTTTAGTAAAACTAGTTATTTCAAATCTACACCTACGAGCTTCAAATAGAATCATTTGAGTAATTCTATTAGAATATAGGTTGGCAAAATATTTAGAAATATCACCGCCATTTGAATGGCCAGAAACAATAAATTTTTCAAAATCTAGATTTAAATTCTGTTTCTTCATTTCCTCTATAACAAAAAGCATATTTTCAACGCCCCTTATATAAAGATGTTTTCTTGCTTCATGCTGATTCGCATTAGAATCGATCGACTCAAGGCCATCATTATCACCTAAAACATCATGTGCAATAGAAATAAAAGCATAGTTTTTAGTAGTAAAGTAATCAGCTAAGTAAGTATAATCTTTATAAACAGGCAAGTATTTTTGCTCTATTATTTCTTGTTGTGAGCAATATCCAGGTCCAAATAAAACAACAGGTATTTTATCAGTCATTTTTTTAGGTAAATAGCAAATTACGGAAACTTGCCTTTCTCTCTTGCTGTCAAAAAAGTTAAATTCCAAAACTTTTCCATTCATAAATAATTACTCCTTTACAAAAATACTTAATATTTTAAGCATATAACGTTTACAGCTGCAGTGTCAATTGGATTATTTTTTCATAATTTATTTTAAAATAATCTAAAAAATCAATACCTCAAATGCAAAATGGAGATAGAAATCACTCTAGAAATGCTTTTTACAGAAGATTCGCCCATTACCTGATTTCAAGAACTTCTCAAACTCTAATGCTTTGTCTTGTGTCTCAAAAGCTATATAATTTTTTATTTTCCAAGGAGTAAATTTGTTGGTATGGACTGATTTGCCAGAATTATGCTCAGCTAATCTTCTTTTTAAATCAGAGGTTGAGCCAATATAGAAATGGTCTGGATTAGAAAGAGAGGTGAGGATATAGGTATAATACATAGCGTCTTAAGAGTAACAAAAAATTAGTAAATTAAATTGTTGAGCAAGCCCGCTTACATTAAGCTAAAGCTTAATTACAGCGCAGCATCCGTTTCGGCTAAACGTACAGCGTCATTGTTTCGCTACGCTCCACAATCGCGCTGTAGCGAAGCGAAAGCGGATGGTGGGCGATAGAAGATTCGAACTTCCGACCTCAGCGATGTCAACGCTGCGCTCTAACCAACTGAGCTAACCGCCCTTTTAAGGAACAGGAATTATATCCACCGAATATGATAAAGGCAATATTTTTATTCTACCGCGATCTACATTCCTAAGTCTATTAATACAACAAAACTTAGGAAACTAAATTAATCATCACCTATTTTTAAAGCTGCAATAAAGGCTGATTGTGGAATTTCCACATTTCCTATACTACGCATTCTCTTTTTACCCTTCTTCTGCTTATCTAGCAATTTACGCTTACGGCTGATATCACCACCATAACATTTAGCGGTAACGTCTTTACGAAGAGCTTGAACGGTTTCACGAGCTATAATCTTTCCACCAATAGCAGCCTGTATAGCAATTTGGAATAATTGACGGTGTATTAATTTAGCCAAACGCTCACATAACTCACGCCCACGAGTTTCAGATCTACCTTTATGAACAATGCATGATAATGCATCAACAGGCTCTTTATTAACTAGAATAATTAATTTTACTAGATCACTTTTCTCATAACTATCAATCTTCCAATCAAAACTTGCATAACCACGTGAGCAAGATTTTAGACGGTCATAAAAATCAAAAACTATTTCATTTAATGGCAATTGGTAAACTACCATCGCTCTATTACCAACATAGGTTAGGGTCTTTTGCACACCTCGTTTATCTGTACATAACGCAAGAACTGCACCCAAATATTCATCGGGGACCAAAATAGTTGCTTCGATCCACGGCTCTTCCATATAATCAATCAAAGTAGAATCTGGCATATCAGCTGGATTATGAAGCTCTAGCATATTTCCATCTTTTAGGTAGATTTTATAAATCACACTTGGAGCTGTGGTAATCAGATCTAGATCAAATTCCCTTTCTAACCTTTCTTGCACTATTTCAAGATGTAATAGCCCTAAGAAGCCACATCGATAGCCAAACCCTAAAGCAGTTGAACTTTCTAACTCAAACTCAAAACTTGAATCATTTAGTTTTAGCTTGCCTAAAGAATTTCTCAACTCATCAAAATCAGATGCATCTGCTGGATATAGCCCGCAAAACACAACTGACTGGGAAGGCTTAAACCCTGGCAATGGAGACACTTCATTGGCCATTTTTTCTTCTGCAATCGTATCTCCAACCTTGCAGTCAGATATTTGCTTAATACTAGCTGAAATATAACCCACTTCCCCTGCTGCAAGCTCAGCCATTGGAGTTCTTTTAGGCGTAAAAACTCCAACTTCATCAATGTGATGAACAGCTCCTGAAGCTAACATTTTAATCTTCATGCCTTTAGATATTTTACCATCTATAATTCTAAGCAAGTTTACTACACCAAGATATTGATCATACCAACTATCAACTAATAATGCTCTTAAAGGAGCATCTACGTTTCCTTTTGGAGCTGGCAGTCTATGAACTATTCCTTCAAGAATATTTTCAATACCAATACCTGATTTTGCTGAAGCTAAGATTGCATCACTGGCATCAATTCCTATCACATCTTCAATTTGCTCTCTAACTCTATCTGGATCGGCAGCTGGCAAATCAATCTTATTTAAAACAGGAATTAATTCATGATTATTTTCAATTGCTTGATATACATTAGCTAAGGTTTGAGCTTCAACCCCTTGGCTAGCATCCACTACTAAAAGAGATCCTTCGCATGCAGCCAAACATCTGCTCACTTCGTAGGCAAAGTCAACATGCCCTGGAGTATCCATAAGATTCAAAATATAATCTTTACCATCTTTGGCTTTATACTTTAAACGTACTGTTTGGGCTTTAATAGTGATTCCACGCTCTTTTTCAATATCCATTGAATCTAAAACTTGAGAGGTCATTTCTCTCTGCTCTAACCCTCCACAGAATTCAATCAACCTATCTGCTAGAGTTGATTTACCATGATCAATATGAGCGATAATTGAAAAATTACGAATTGAAGAAATGTTTGTTACCATACTGATGTCAATTAATCTAATATTTTTAAATTGTTATACTTTATTTTGTTTCTAAAAACTAGTATTTCTTTAATTTTACGATTTTAGTACAATAAAATAAACTTTCTTATAAGAATTATGTTTATGAAACAAATTAAATTAATGGCCATTCTTAATATAACCCCAGATTCTTTCTCAGATGGTGGGCTTTACCAAGACCAAGCCAGTGTTGCAAAGCATCTAGAACATTTGTTAGCTAATAATGCTGATATTATTGATATTGGCGCCACTTCTACCAGACCTAACAGCGCTCAACTCACTCCCAAAGAAGAAATAGAAAGGTTCAAGAAAATATTACCCGCAATAATACCAATATTAAAAAATTCTTCTGTTGAAATTAGTATTGATAGTTATAATTTTGAAACCTTAGAATACTTGTCCCAACATATTCCAATTAATTGGGTTAATGACCAAAAGGGATTTATTGATGAACGATTAATTGACTTTGCTAAAAAAACTAAAGCCAAATTAGTAATCATGCATCACTTAACTATTCCTGCTGACCCAAGCAAATATTTAGCTCAAGAATTAGATGCTGTAGAAGAAGTTAAAACTTGGCTACTTAAAAAAGCAGAACACTTAATTAACAATGGCGTTGAAGCTAATAAAATAGTTCTAGACCCTGGAATTGGTTTTGGAAAAACTGCTAACCAATCCTGGCAGTTAATCAAGCAAGCCAAATCATTTACTAAACTTGATTTCCCTATAATGTATGGCCATTCACGCAAATCATTTTTAAATCTTATAACTAATAAAGAATTTATTCAAAGAGACTTAGAAACGGCTATAATATCTTCTTATTTAGCTGATGCAGGCATAGATTATTTACGCATACATAATGTGGAAGCAACCAAACAAGCACTAAAAATTAGAGACTTAATTGGAGAAAAAAATGGTTAAAATGCCTCATTGGCCAATTCCTATAGGTAAAAAACCAATAGATCTTGATTTAAGCCGCATAAGAATTTTACTTGATGCCCTAGGTAATCCAGAAAATAAATTACCACCCATAATTCATGTTGCTGGCACCAATGGAAAAGGATCTACTACTGCATTTTTAAAGTCAATTTTTCAAGCTGCAGGTTATAAGGTTCATACTTACAATTCTCCTCATTTAGTAAATTTTAATGAAAGAATAGGAATTTTAGGAACAAATATTGACGATAACTTTCTTTATGAAGTAACTGAAGAATGCAGAGTTGCCGCCGAGAAAGCTAATGTATCATTAACTTTTTTTGAGGGCACAACTGCGGCAGCTTTTTTAGCTTTTAGCAAAGTTAAAGCAGATGTAGTGATTATTGAAGTTGGCCTTGGCGGAAGATTAGATGCCACTAATGTTGTAAAAAATCCAGCTATGTCTATTATCACTAGTATAGATCTAGACCATACTGAGTTTTTAGGAGATACTATTGCTAAAATTTCTTATGAAAAAGCTGGCATAATTAAACCCAACTGCCCTTGTGTTATTAGCCAACAATATTCAGAAGCATTTGACGTGCTTCATTTTATTGCTCAACAAAATAATGCAGAATGTTATAGCTTTGAATATGATTGGGTTATATATGCTGATGAAAATAAGAATCTTATTTATAAAACAGAAAGCCAAACTTTAACTTTTCCTAAACCTAATTTGCACGGTGATCATCAATATTTAAATGCCGGGAATGCTATTACCGCTGTTTTAAATTTAAAAGAATTTAATATAAGCCAAGAGGCTATTGCTTATGGAATAGCTAATGCCACCTGGCCCGCTAGATTACAAAAACTTACCGAAGGAAATATTATTAATAAAATACCTGATAATTTTGAAATTTGGGTTGATGGGGCCCATAATCCAGCTGGGGCACGTGCATTATCTTTATGGCTTAAAGATCAACCAATCATGCCAACTTATATGATTTTTGGCATGACTCGTGGAAGAAACTGTCAAGAATTTTTATCAAATTTTATAGGAGATATTGTTCATATTGCTGGAGTTTTAATTGAAGCAGAGCCAGAAAGTTATGGAGGAGAGTTTATAAAATCTCAAGCAGAACTTTCTGGATTTAAAGCTTCAGCTCATGATTCTATAGATGAGGCATTATCTAAAATTATCAATATAGAAACAACAAAAGCTAGAATACTTGTTTGCGGGTCATTATATTTAGCTGGAGATCTCCTAAATCAAAATCAGGGGTTTACTAAAAAATCCTACTAAATTTACTACAAAACTCATTTTTAATATGCTTCTTGACAAACGTGGTAAAATTAATATTGTTGTAGATTAAGAATAGTTAAAATTATAGACATAAGATAAGGATATTAAAATGGCTAATCACGCCTCTGCTAAAAAAGCACATAGACAAAATTTAAAAAATAATGCTATTAACAAATCTCGTTCAAGCGATATTAAAACCTATGTAAAAAAAGTTGAAGCTGCAATAGCTGCAAAAGATTTAAATCTTGCTCAAGAAATATTTAAAACAGCTCAAGCAAAAATTATGAAAGGCGCAAAGAAAGAGCTTATGAAGAAAAATACCGCTTCTAGAAAAGTTAGTCGCTTAGCAAAAAAACTTAAAACTATTGAAAGCGCTGCATAAGTAAATATAAGTCGTGGCTAAAACCAATAACTTAGAAATCACCAACATCCTACGGTTGATTCGCAGTGAAAATGTTGGGCCAAGAACTTTTTGGAATTTACTAGATTTATATGGCAGCGCCACTAATGCATTAGAGCATGTAGCCGAGTTATCGCTTCGTAATAAGAAAGAAATAAAAATTCTTTCTAAAAGCTTAGCAGAAGAACAAATAGCCGATTGCGAAAGAAATAATGTACAAATTCTCACCTATCTAGATTACAGCTTTCCTAAATTACTTAAAAACATAGACGATTGTCCTCCATTATTATTTTGCTTAGGTAACACTGAACTACTTAATAAAAGAACTTTTGCTATAGTTGGATCAAGAAATGCATCAGCTAATGGCATTCGTTTTGCTTATAAAATATCTAAGCAATTGGTTGATAATAATATGGTGGTGGTATCTGGATTTGCTCGAGGAATTGATAATGCGGCTCATAAAGCTAGCGTTGACTCAGCAACTATTGCAATTATGGCAGGAGGTATAGATCATATATACCCGCCTGAATTTAAAGATCTCTATCATGAAATTATTGAAAAAGGATTAATTGTTGCAGAATTACCATTAGGAACCATTCCTAAAGCGCAAAATTTTCCTCAACGAAATAGGATTATTTCAGGCATCTCATATGGAGTTGCAATTATTGAATCCAGCTTAGATTCTGGGTCTTTAATCACTGCCAAATTTGCTCTTCAACAAAATCGTGAAGTTTTTGCAGTTCCAGGATTTCCTATGGATCCCCGTTATCATGGCAATAATTATTTACTAAAGCAAGGAGCACATCTATTAGAGTCAGGCGAAGATATTATAGAAGTCGTTGAAAACTCCGTTATCAAAAGATCTTCCCTTTTTGAACAAAAAAAATCCTTTATTAATGCCAAATCAAATATTTCTTCCAATAATTTTTCTGAAAAAGAGTTGACACAAGCTCGGTTAGAGCTCATAAATTTACTCAGCGCCAGCCCAACTTCTATTGACGAGTTAGTATCTATTACTCAATTACCTGTTGGATTAATACTTACTTCAATTATTGAATTAGAATTATCTGGCAAAATAATTAGACATTTTGGTAACAAAATTTCTGCTACTATTAATATATAGGCTTTTAAAATAAATTTATGACCAATAATTTAGTTATAGTTGAATCACCTTCAAAAGCAAAAACTATCAATAAGTATTTGGGCAAAGATTTCCAGGTCTTAGCATCATTTGGTCATATCCGAGACTTGCCTTCAAAAAACGACTCTGTCCGCCCTGAAGACAATTTCGCAATGGATTATGAAATAAACATAAAAGCAAAAAAACATGCACAAGAAATTGTTAACGCCGCAAAAAATGTACAAAATATTTATCTAGCAAGCGATCCTGATAGAGAGGGAGAAGCCATTGCTTGGCATGTTGTAGAAGTTCTGAAAGAAAAGAAAGCTATTAAAAAAGATGTTACTGTAAAAAGAGTTGTTTTTAATGAGATAACTAAAAAAGCTGTTAATGAGGCATTTTCTAATCCTAGAGATATAGATATGAATCTGGTAAACGCTCAACAAGCTAGACGAGCTTTAGATTATCTTGTTGGCTTTACTTTATCTCCAGTATTATGGAGAAAGTTACCTGGAAGTCGCTCTGCTGGAAGAGTTCAATCTGTTGCTTTAAGGCTCATTTGTGAAAGAGATTTTGATATTGCTAAATTTGTTAGCCGTGAATATTGGTCTATTCAAGGAGAATTTCTAAATCAAGCAAAACAAAATTTTACTGCAAGATTAACTGCCCTTAATAAGAAAAAACTCGACAAGTTTGATATTATAAACCAAGAACAGGCAGAAGAATTAAAAGCTTCATTAGAAAAAAAAGAATATGAAGTTAGTTCTGTTGAAAAAAAACGAACTCAGCGCCACTCTTCTCCTCCATTTATAACCTCAACTCTGCAGCAAGAAGCCGCACGTAAGCTAGGTTTTAGCGCTAGCAAAACCATGCAAGTGGCGCAAAAGCTTTATGAAGGACTTGATATTGATGGAGAAACTGTAGGTTTAATCACTTATATGCGTACTGATGGAGTTCAATTATCTAATGATGCAGTTGAAAGTATCCGTAATTATATTCAAAGCAGCTTTGGCGCAAAATATTTGCCTCCTGTTGCTAAAATATATAAAAGCAAAGTAAAAAATGCTCAAGAGGCTCATGAAGCCATAAGACCTACTAATATTTTACTTTCACCCGACTCTATAAAAAACATTCTTTCAATTGATCAGTTTAAATTATACGATCTTATTTGGAAAAGAACTATTTCTTGTCAAATGCAATCCGCTGAATTTGATCAGACAGCAGTAGATATTGATTCCACTGATAAATACGCCACCTTTAGAGCAACTGGTAGCGTTATGGTGTTTGATGGGTTTTATAAAGTATATAGCGAAGGGAAAGACGATGAAGAAGAGGAAGATGAAGAAAAAAAACTCCTTCCTTTAATTACAGAAAATGAAATTGTTCAGTTAACCAAAATTCTTACTAACCAACATTTTACTGAGCCCCTTCCGCGCTACACTGAAGCCAGCTTAGTAAAAAAACTTGAAGAATTAGGCATAGGTAGGCCATCAACTTACGCTAGCATTATTTCTGTTTTACAAGACAGAGAATATGTGCGTCTAGAAAAAAAACGCTTTATTAGTGAAGATCGCGGTAAAATAGTTACCACCTTCTTAATGCTTTATTTTAAACAATATGTTGAATATGATTTTACTGCTCAACTAGAAGATCGTTTAGATTCAGTTTCTGCTGGCAACCTTGATTGGAAAGAATTACTAGATCATTTCTGGAAAGATTTTTATCAACATATTTCTCAATCTAAAGAAAAAGCTAATAATGATATTTCACAATTAGTTAGTGAGAACTTGGCTAATAATTTGGCACTCCCAAACTATCCTAAAATATGCCCTACTTGTAATGAAGGGCATTTATTATTAAAAACTGGTAAATTTGGTTTATTCTTCTCTTGTTCTCGCTATCCTTCTTGTAAGCATATAGAACCTTATGGATCAACTAAAAACCCAGATAGCACAGATGATTCCACTCCTCCGGTTAATAAAGCCCTAGGATCATATTTAGATCAAGAAGTATGCCTAAAAAAGGGACCTTATGGTTTCTATTTCCAACTTGGTGAAGGAAAAACTTGTAAAAGAAGCGCATTACCAAAATTCATTTCTCCAGACGAAGCTTCTTTAGAACAGGCTATAAGATTATTTTCTTTTCCTCTTGTTCTTGGAAAGCATCCTGATGATTCTGAAACAATCACTCTAGCTCAGGGAAGATTTGGCCCTTTTATTGCTTATGCACAACAATATTATTCTTTACCAAATAAAGAAGATATATTGACCCTAAATTTAAGCGATGCTCTTAAAATAATTTCTGAAAAGACTAAAGAGCCTAAGTCTGATAAAGCTAAAGAACCTAAGAGAGCTTCCATCACTACTAAGAAAAAGAAAAAATAGATCATAAGATTTATCATACTTGGTAATAATTTTTATAACCTAAATTACCAAGATCCTGATATTTATATCTATCTTAAATAATTTTAAAAACAACAACATCGTCATTCATAAAGAATCCAATTAACAATTTCGCTTATCCTTCATTATTAAATGACTCTTTTTTGGTAAATTATCATTATGATGAATCTTTTTAAGATTATAAAGTCAGCAATTCCTTTTACAAGCTAAAAGAATCACTAATTAAGCGGCATTCCAGTTGTTGAGCTCCAGGATGTAGTTCCTGGATTACTAACATTATAAGAGGTGGGAGATGACCAATAAAACATTGATGTGTTTATAGCGCTATTACCAGATTTATAACTACTTATGTTAACTTGCAGATTACACATATCCACTTCAGGATTATCATCATTACAACATCTGGCTATCCAAATAGAACTAAAATTAGGGGTATAATAAAGAGTGCTATTATTAATATTTTCAGAAGAAAACATATATGAAACAGCACTTTGAGCTGAAGATAAATTCATGCTTCTGCTAAACACTGACAATGGCTTATTAGTTGAATAATATGAAGTATTTGGAGTGTAAGTATCCATATCAGTAGATGTAACACAAGACTGAGGAGACGTAGTAATTCCTGGGTTATAAGTATTACAAGTTGTATGAGAGGTCTGACAACAGCTACCGAAACATGTACAACCATGCTGATGGCTACCTTCATAGTAATGATCAAAATTTAATTTAACTGTAACTGATTCAGCAGATTCTATTGCAAAATTCTTTACACTTGGAATTATAGCTGGGTTAGAAGCATCAGTAACAGAAACTATTCCAAAACCTAATCTACTGATAACTATACCATGATTTATTTTAGTATCATAAACAGATGATATCTCATTAGTTATATTAAACGAGTTATCATTTTGAATATTGGCACTCACATAAGCAGCATATGAAGCAATATTAGACTGCATCATATAATGAGTATTACCATAGCCATAACAACTATTAGAACAATTTCCATCAGCCATATCACAAGGAGTGCTTGAACAGCTGTTTTTTCCTAAATCAACTAAAGAGAAAGAAATATTGTCTTGATGCTTACAAATTTTCATTGCTGGCACAACATTGCTAGAATAAGTTGCATTAATTTGACCTTTTAGATCATAAACTGCACAACCATCATACTGACTATCATCTGAAGAAGTTAATAACCAACTTAAATTATTATCACTCCACAACATGCTCCACTGCGCTTGGGTTAGATAAAGCATTTCTTGATCTCCATTCGTAACACTTCTCTTAAAGTTACTGGTATCACCTGCTCCATCTTTTTTACAAGAATTGTAAGTGCTATTCCATGGCTCAGGAGATACAGGAGTAGAATTTGATTTATATAAATTAAATGGATCCGCATTATAAGAGTTTGGAGTGAAAGTTGTATTAGAACCTGTTCCAGCTCTGTAATAATAATTAACACTAAATTGATTAATAATAGCGCCTTGGTATTTAGATTTTCCATATAAAAATGTTCCTGGCCACCACTCAGGCATAGGGGCAACTGCACAAGGATTTACCACAGGCCCCCAAACTTGAGTAAATTCAGGGCAGCCATTTGCTTGCATCACAGGGTTACCTTGAGAATCTTGAGTATCTTGATATACACATTGACGGGTTGGAGAAGTGGACGTAGTTCCAACCGTTGAATTTACCATGCCAGCGCCACATGTTCCTGTTGCCCAATCTTGAGCCGATGTTTGCGGCCATGAAGCATAACCATCTGGTTCATCATAAGTGGAAAGCGCACCACAATAGGGCTGCAATATTGGCACACATAAACCTAATTCCATAGAAGTTAATGCTCTTACACTATATTGCTGTATCGCTGGATTATAAGAAGTATTAGCAGCAGAGCATTGAGTCATAGGTTCAGTAGTAGTTTTAGTTACACCATTAGTTGTTGTGCTAATAGTTGCGGCAGGATTATAAGTGCAACCAGACCAAGCCGCACTATAATTAGCATAATTTCCTGGATATTGATATCCTAGTAAACTTCCATCTTCATTGGTAACCGTTTCTTCAAAAGCCACTGTGCATTGGGAATTAGAACATTCATATGCGCTTCCTACACTATTAGTGCAATTACATAATAAAGGAGATGGGTAAGCTACTTGTCCAGTATTGCAAGTTTTTCCATCTGAAGTTGGGCAGCAGGTCATTCCTGCTGTATCGGTGCACCCCTGGCCTTCTATATATGAAGTTTGTCCATTTACTGTGGCTGTATAACCAAATATAACTTGGGTTGATGTATATGTTCCTGTCCAATTATTTACTTCAGGATTATAAAGCACAGTATTATCTAAAGGATAAGTTTCTGTTGTGCTTCCAGGGACTGGATAAGGTGGAATAATCCGGTCAGTTAAAATAGTACTTGGAGTTAGAGTTGTTTTAGCCTCACCATTTTCAGTAGTGCTCACACTAACTACTTTAGTAACTACTGTTTTATAAGGATTATTATCAGCTGTTAAACAAATTTGCGTTCCTCCACGACAATAAACATAGTTTGCATACTGCATACCTCCAGTATATTGAGTGCCAGATTTATATGGAGTAACTGTTCCATCCACCGCATTTGGATCAGAATCTAAAGAATAATTAGTATCATCCGTAATATATGCAGAAAATAATTTAGCCTTATAAACTGTACAAGGCGTAGTATCAGAAGTTGTACCTTGTCCACTTGTATTATTGTCATCCTGAATGCAGTAAGTTATAGGCGCATCACTAGAAGAAATATCTATCCCAATAACTCCAGGCTCAGGATTAACTGTTGTTCCATCAATGTCAGTAAATTTTCGTCCCACTTGGAAAGAAATTCTTGGATTTTGAGCAATATTCGTAGCACTCTTGGAAAAAAAGCAACTCCCAGGAGTTAAACATGGAGAAACTGTTGGAGAAAACATCATTGGACGATTAAAGCAGCCGATTGGCATATTACCATTGGCATCACTAATTTCATCAACACATATTTGAGTTCCATCACCGCTTCCAGAGCTGGGCAGACCTGTGTAAGGATCCGTTCCTAAATCAATAAAAGCTCCAAAATCTCTTGCGGTATTTGTATAATCGACCATGCCTACTGTTTTAGTACAAATTGAACTACCACTACAACCTAGATCAGTAATATCTATATAATAAGAATCATATAGACCTGCCACTACCTGATTAGGAAGGGGTGTGGATGTATAATCCGCTGGATTATAGTAAACATAGGGCTCAATAACTGTAGGTGTGGAGCTATTAGTTACATTGTAATACATTCTAAAATATTGATATTGATTCCCAAAAACATCACTACTTCCCGTTGGACCAGTTGTTCTACCGGAAGGAAAGGTAATACAATTTTCTGTAGAAGATCCTGTAGCTGAACTACATACTGGTATTAAATTTTGATTATTGGCAGCTATTTGATCTGGAGTTAAATTTGTTTGCATTTGAAAGCAAACATCATTCTGAGTTCCATTAGTAGGAGCAGTATATCCTGGAGCACATAAAGGAAGTGGGTTGCTAAAATATATTCTAACTAAGGGCTTTTCAAAAATATTATAAAAAGCATTAGAATTTCCAGGAGTTCCACCAGTGTTATTTGTTGATATCTCACAAGGTAAATTTACTGAAGAAACCTGCTCATAATTTCCAGCATCCCCAGCATCATCTTCTGTTTCGCTCAATTCAAATTCAGGAGAATATTGACAAACATTAGCAGTATTACCAACTGGTACAGATCCTATAATAGGATCGCAATATGGAGGCGGATATGGCCCAATGGGTATATCCACGCAGCCAACTGCACCATTATTATGACTAGTGTCAGTAAAAGCTGCAGATCCAGAATCTGAAGCATCATCCCCTATTTTATCAACCTCTGTATTAAAATATACAGTTTTACCAGTTGCACTTTTACCATCTGCAACAACTGACTCATGATATGGCATAAAGTTCTCATCATTATCATCAGTCTCATTAACACCATAAGTTTGAGATGGATCTAAATAAACACATACTCTCATTGCGCATATATCGCGACAGCCTGGGCAAGAACAATCATAATAGCCCCAACAATCATAATCTTTGTCATAATCAGTGGCATTACTTGCACCATCATGCTGCACTGAACAATTATATGTTCCGCCATAGGTACAGCTAGAGCCAAATGTGCTACAAGCAAAATGATTATAATCTTCATCCTCTCCAGCCATTCTAGCGCAA
This sequence comes from Rickettsiales bacterium, assembly GCA_049653745.1. Classification (GTDB taxonomy): domain Bacteria; phylum Pseudomonadota; class Alphaproteobacteria; order Rickettsiales; family CANDYO01; genus CANDYO01. Next base: position 54,826 of record JBASGW010000073.1, on the reverse strand, counting down.
TATCTATAAGCACCTATATAGCCGCAATTATTTCCTGAAGTACCTAAAGTTATATTTCCCGCAAAACCAATGCAAGCAGTCATGGAATCATAGTGAACTTGTACAGTTGGTACAAATAAAGTTGCATTATCAGCTGTAGAAACCCAAGTAATTGTATACCACTGTTCTAGACAATTTAACTTAGGAGGAAAAACTGAAAAATCTGGAGGGTTCGATGAAGCATATCCAGATCCAGCAGCTAAAGTTTGATTATTAAAAGCTAGAGAAATAAAAAAAAGCAATATTAACTTATAAGCATCTTTAGTGAGACTATTTCTAACAATCATAGATAATAACTTACTAAAGAACATAAAACGCTATTGTTGTAATTGAGGAAATAGATAATTATAAAATGGCACTACCCAAACATTTGGATTATCACCATTTTCTGCGATAGCCATCTCCATTGCTTGTACAGCTCCGTTCTCTCCCTCTAGCGCAGCAATTGCATATACTAAACCATCTAAATTTAATTCAACAATCATATTTAATGCTTTTTGTTTTATCATAAAATTTCGATGAATAATTTTCATTGTACTAAGAGCTTTCACTTCTTCAGTATCAAGAGAAAAAGATTCCTTATATAGCTTATAATCCAAACACGGCAGTAAAAGTTTAGTGGCTAGATGTTCGTGAATATTTTTTATAACTGAATTCATACCCTTTTTATGATCAATCATACATACAAAAATTACCATTATATTTTTAATGGTTAAATTACTAAGTAAAGCTGGTAGCATTTTTGTAAAATAATCATTTTGCATAAGTAAATTTGCATCATCAATAATTATCATTGTTGGTGGATAGGGCTGTTCTTCATGCATAATTGAATATTTATATAAGCAATAGGCAATTAATGCATTTGTAGCAGAATTATTTTTATCAATAACTAATTCTTCAATATTTAACCCTATAAGCTTAGTTCCATTATCTAAGTCATCCCAGGAGTTATCAAATAACAAACCTAATTTATTTGGATTACACCATAATAATAACTTATCTTTTAAAACTTCATCTTCAAAAAACTCAGCTAACATTGAAATTTGTCTCATTTCAACAGGGACTTGACTAAAGAAAATATCCAAATAATTAAAAATCTTCTGATTTTGTTCTTCAGTTAACACATCATCTGTAGCTAGTAGAAGCAGTATCCAATTTTTTAGAAACTCACGATTTTCTGAATTATCAGGCATTTTAAAAGGATTAAATTTAAATGCAGGCGCTTCTTTCTTAACACTGATGGTTGCATATTTTCCTTCTAAAAGCTTTATTGTGACCTGAGAATTTGAAAATTGATCAATATATAATACTTCAGGATTATACTTTGTTGACTCTGATAATAAGAAATTTACTAAGGTTTTTTTGACTGAATCTCCAGGACCTGCAATAAGAGTATGTCCTATATTATCTACATGGAAGTTAAAGAAATGCGGCCCTCCATCATTCCTACGGAATAAAGTTACAGCTGATCCCCAAATATTATCGGTTTTTCCTGAGGGATTATTATTAAGAGAAGCAAAACTAGCAGATTTATTAGTTCTTATATAACTTGGCCGACGAAAGAATTTAAAATTTCCAGGAAGCTGCGACCAAAAACCAAGCTCAATATTTAAATCTTCTCTAATAATTCTTACGCCTAGTTTATTTAGCTCTTTAATAGCCCTGCTAACTGACCCATCTAATTCTTCTAACGATTCTGCAACTATCATGAAATTCATTTGTTGAGTTCCATAATCTGTGCTGCCGTTAAGATCTCCATCTAAAGTAGAAGCTAGTCCACAATTTTCTCTTAACTCAGCATCTTTACTAACACTAAGAATATAGTTAAAATATTCAAAGGTTTTTTTTGCTTCTTTTGCTTCAACAAAAGTTAAAGTTTGAGAAATTATATACTCTGCAGCTATACTCATAAATCTATCTAAAGCCTTGGCTGCAAATTCATGATATTCTTTAAAAGAAAAAACAGCTGCGAAGCGTTTCTTATTTTTATTTAACACCTCTATAGAAGTACCACCAAAAGCTATATTACTTTCTAGAAACACATTATCAATACTTTGTACTGGCAAAGGAACTCTTTCACTATGAAGACAAATAATTTTAGTTAAAAATTCTAGAATTTCAGAATGCGCTCCCACACTATCATGAGCAACTTCTAATCTTTTTCCACCATAAGGCTTAAGAACCTCAAGCATTTTTAGCACCACCTCATCAAGCTTTTGCTCATGCTCTTGCAATACTTTAAGATGATGCTCTTTTAACAGCTTAGGAGTGAAAGTTAACGCAGGATTACCATGTCCGGCACCTTCATATAAAATTGTTATATATAATTCATTAACAAATTTATTGCGCCAATAATTCTTTTTTGCCCAAGATTCATGAGTATCTTTAGCAAAAGTTGAAGAAAAGTAATTTATTGAATCAAGATTTATTTTCCTTCTAATTGTATGAAACCATAAAGCAACTTTACGGTCTTTAATATTTTCAGTTATCGAATGCCTAATTATAGATCTTAAATCCACCTGCACTGAAGTATTCATCATTTCTTTAGAATAGCCTTCAATTCTAAGAACCTGCATTAACTCACCATTTTTAGTTAACAAACTTTTATTGTCATAATGGCAAGCATATGGAATAACATGATCTTCAACAGGCTTTAAAGCAAACTCTAGACTTTTATCTTTCTTGAAATTACCGAACATGGGATATCAATGAATTAAATTAAGCATAAATTAACATTATCTCAATTATACCTCAGAGGATGATAATGTCTACATCTTATTCTATTGATAGTTAATAGATTGCAATATTCTATGCAAGTTATAGTATAATGGCTTGATCAGTTAAAATTAACACTGAAGTAGCATTAATATCAGCAATACCGGCATTAATTGTAACACGCTTAATTATTTTCATAGATTTATCATAAATAGATATTTCACCAAAATCTAAAGTCGCGATTAAAGACATATGCCCTGGCAATACTCCAAATTCTCCTTCACTGCCAGGCATTACCGCCATATAGACGTCAGAAAAAGTAAAGATATCTTCAGGAGTAATTATCTCTACTTTTATTGACAAATCTGAAATATTTTTTTCTTCCATTTAAATCTCTTTCAGCGCATCAGAAGCTATTTTTTCTGCTTTTTCTATAACTTCTTCAATTGATCCCACCATATAGAAGGCTGATTCTGGCAAATCATCATATTTACCTGCACAAATATCTTTAAAACCTTCAATAGTGTCCTTAAGTGGAACTAATTTTCCTGGCATTCCTGTGAAAACTTCAGCTACAAAAAATGGCTGCGATAAGAATCTTTGAATTTTTCTAGCCCTTGATACAGTTAATTTATCTTCTTCTGAAAGCTCGTCCATACCTAAAATTGCAATAATATCTTGCAATGATTTATAAGACTGTAAAATTCTCTGTACTTCACGCGCTATGTTATAATGCTCCTCACCTACAATTTCTTTAGATAGCATTTGTGAAGTGCTCTCAAGCGGATCAACAGCGGGATAAATACCAAGCTCAGCAATTTGCCTATTTAAAACAGTGGTAGCATCCAAATGAGCAAAAGATGCAGCTGGAGCTGGATCAGTTAAATCATCCGCTGGAACATAAATAGCTTGAACTGAAGTAATAGAACCCTTGTTAGTGGAGGTAATCCTCTCTTGCATTGAACCCATATCTGTAGCTAATGTTGGTTGATAACCTACCGCTGAAGGAATACGCCCTAAAAGAGTAGAAATTTCTGAACCAGCTTGAGTAAAACGAAAAACATTATCAACAAAAAATAATACATCTAAGTTTTCAACATCCCTGAAATATTCAGCCATAGTTAAGCCAGATAAACCAACCCTTGCCCTAGCTCCCGGTGGCTCATTCATTTGCCCATAAACTAAAGCAACTTTTGATTTTTCTAATTCTTTGCTGTTAATAACTCCAGAATCTAACATCTCATGATAAAGATCATTCCCCTCACGAGTACGCTCTCCAACTCCAGCAAACACAGAAAAACCACCATGAGCTTTAGCAACGTTATTAATTAATTCCATAATTAGAACTGTTTTACCAACACCAGCTCCTCCAAATAAACCAATTTTACCACCTTTTGCATAAGGAGCCAAAAGATCTATAACCTTAATACCAGTAACTAAAATTTCTGAAGCTGTGGATTGATCAACAAAAGCTGGAGCTTCAGCATGTATTGGTGAAATTTGAGTTGAATTTACTGGCCCTAAATTATCAATAGGTTCACCAATAACATTTAAAATTCTACCCAACACTCCTCTTCCCACTGGAACTGAAATCTGCGCCCCTGTATCTTCAACTTCCAAGCCTCTAGATAATCCATCCGTAGAATCCATTGCGATAGCTCTAACTGTTAAGTCACCAATATGCTGAGCAACCTCTAGAACAATACTTCTATCACCAACATTACATCTTAAAGCGTTTAATATTGGTGGAACTTCATTTTCAAATTTAACGTCCACTACTGCTGACATTACTTGGGTAATTTTACCAATTTTTGTTGCCATCAACTTTCTTCCTTTTCAAGTTTTTACTTCTATAGCGCTTCAGCACTAGAGATAATTTCAATTAATTCTGTTGTAATCGCTGCTTGGCGCGACCTATTATATAATAAGGTTAAATGACCAAGCATATCTTTAGCATTATTAGTTGCCGAATCCATAGCCGTCATCCTAGAAGCATGCTCACTAGTTATAGATTCTAATATAGCATGATAAAGTTGAGTAGCTAAATTTATTGGCACCATCTTATCTAAAATTTCTTGTTGTCTAGGCTCATATTCATATAGAAATTCTTGCTTATCTTCATTTTCTGGCAAACTATCCATCATTGGGATTAAGCTTTTATGCATAATATTTTGTTTTAATGCATTAACAAATTCAGTATAAATAATACTACATTTATCAAATTTATTATCATTAAATAAAGCTAAAACTTTGCCTACCACTTCATTTGCCTGAACATATTTAAATTTATTATTACTAAATGCAGGTATAACCTCTATAACATGTTCAGAGTAAAGATCTTTTAAACTTTCATAAGCCTTTTTACCTAAAAATAATATATTCAATTCCTTATTCTGAGCAATACAACTACTTGCAATCAACTTCACCTTTCTAATAATTTGTGAATTAAATGCTCCACATAAACCCTTATCAGAACTTACAACTATCAGAAGATGCTTTTTATCATTACCATTTCCTGCAAATAATGGACTACTGTTATTATCAATAACAACCGAGGCCGAGATATTTGCAATTAAATTATTCATCTTTGCTGCATAAGTCTTAGATAAATCTCTTTGATCTTGAGCTTTAAGTAATTTAGAAGCAGCAACCATTTTCATGGCTTTAGTAATTTTTTGAGTTGATTTAACTCCTGCTATTCTTAATTTTAATTGTTTTAAATTACTCATTTAAGCTTGTGCCTTAGCTTTATATTCAATAACTAAATTATCTAACACTTCTTTTAAAGCAGCTTCAGTTTCTGGGGTAATTTTTTGTTCAGACCTAATTGAATCAAGAATATTATTTTTATTACCCTTTAGAGCTCTTAACAACGCCTGCTCAAATTCTTTCACTTGCTTAACTGAAATTATATCTAAATATCCATGAACCCCTGCATACATTGTTACAACTTCTTCTTCCATCTGCAAGGTGGCAAACTGATCTTGTTTTAGTAATTCTGTCATTTTTTGTCCACGATCAATTAGCTTCTTAGTGGCTGGATCTAAGTCAGATCCAAATTGCGCGAATGCTTGTAATTCTCTAAATTGAGCTAAATCTAATTTCACACTACCAGCAACTTGTTTCATGGCTTTAACTTGAGCCGCTGAACCAACCCTACTAACAGATAAACCAACGTTAATAGCTGGACGAATTCCCTTATAAAATAATTCAGTTTCTAGGAAAATTTGACCATCGGTAATAGAAATTACGTTTGTTGGAATATAGGCAGATACATCTCCACCCTGAGTTTCAATAATTGGTAAAGCTGTTAATGAGCCTGCACCTAAATCATCTGAAAGTTTAGCTGCACGCTCAAGCAAGCGTGAGTGTAGATAAAATACATCTCCTGGATAAGCCTCACGTCCTGGCGGCCTTCTGAGCAACAAAGAAACCTGACGATAAGCCACGGCATGCTTACTTAAATCATCGTAAATAATTAGAGCATGCATTCCATTATCACGGAAATATTCACCCATAGTGCAGCCAGCATATGGAGCTAAATATTGTATAGGAGCAGGGTCAGAAGCACTAGCGCATACAATAATTGTATACTCTAAAGCTCCAGCATCCTGAAGTTTTTTAACTACCTTAGCAACCGTTGATTTTTTCTGACCTATGGCTACATATACACAATATAACTTTTTGCTTTCATCATTACCTTGATTAATAAATTTCTGGTTAATGATAGTATCAATAGCAATAGCTGTTTTACCGGTTTGGCGATCGCCAATTATTAACTCTCTTTGCCCTCTACCTATCGGAATTAAAGCATCTATTGCCTTAATTCCTGTTTGCACAGGCTCATGCACAGATTTTCTTGCAATAATACCAGGAGCTTTAACATCTAACTTTTTATAAGTAACTTCTCCTTTTATAGGGCCTAAACCATCTATTGGATTGCCTAAAGTATCAAGAACCCTTCCTAAAAGCCCCTTTCCTGTTGGAACTTGCATAATATTCTTAGTTCGCTTAACAATATCACCTTCTTTAATATGGCTATCATTGCCAAAAATCACTACACCAACGTTATCAGACTCTAAATTTAGAGCCATACCAACAATTTTATTACTAAACTCAACCATTTCTCCAGCCTGAACATTTTCAAGGCCATATACTCTTGCAATACCATCACCAACTTTAATAACTTCACCAACTTCACTATACTCAACAGATTTTCCTAAGTTAGCTATATTTTCTTTTATAATTTTTGAAACTTCGGATGTATTTATATCCATAATTGATTCTATCTCCTCTACAGTAAAGCTATTTCTTTTGCCATTGCGTTAGTTAAGTTAGTAAATTTAGTTTTTAAAGAAGCATCTAGCATTTTATTATTAAATTTAACAATAATGCCGCTAATAATAGCAGGATCTTGCTTAAAGTTAATTATAAGATTACTAGCAAGAATGTTTTCAAGCTGCAATTTCACTGCATCTTGTTTTGCAGATGAAAGATTTTCACTTAAAGTAACATCAACAATCTTGGTTCCCGAACTCTCAATGGCTAGAATTTTAAATAAGTCTAAAATATTTTTTAACAGTTTAAGCCTTTTATTTTTAGCAAGCAAATCAATAAAATTTATAGTTTCAGGGACTAACTTTAGCTTTGCTGTAATACTTGAAATTATTTGATGCTGCTCATCTTCTGAAAATATTGGAGCTGCTATGCTTTTAATTAGAGATTCATCAGATAATAAATTATTTTCTATCTTCTCAATATCCTCAAGAATCTTAGAAACTAAGTTATTCTCTATTGCGTATGTAAATAAAGAACTAGAATATAATTTTACTGTGTGGGTAAAATATTGAGTCACTAGCTTTAAAATTCCTTTTACTAAATTTACCGCAAAATTAATTATCATAAAATATCACGCTTGCTCAATGGTGGCAATAATATATTTTGCATTCATCCAACTTACATTTTATAAATATAAAAGAAAAACATAACTAATAGTTCAATATATGAAGATTAAACTCATCTTAATATTACTTATTATACTTCTTGGTAATTGCCTTAAAGCTAGTGATCATCTTAAAATTATAGATGCCGAACATTTTTTAATAGAGAACCCCTCTATTGAACGCAAAAAAATAGTTAACTTTATAACTCATCAATTTGATAGCAGAAGAGAAGCCGGAGTTACTCAAGCACAGATTGATAAATTATGGAATAATAAACAAGCAAGAGAGGCCTTTTCTATCTCTAGATTTCAAATTATAAATCAAAAAATTTATGCCGATAGCTCCGATGTCACTCATCCATACTTTACTGCATTTTTTCATTACTTTCAGAAATTTGTAAAAAAATATAAAGTTAATGATGTTGATTTTATTATTTATACTAGAGACGAAATTCCTCTTAGTAATGGACTTGAAAAACTCACTTTAAATGTTCCAGCTTTTATGAATTCTAAAAATACTCTGTCTGAATATGAAAAAGATATGCTTTTACTACCAGATGCTTTCATGCTTCATCCAAGCTGGAGTAAATTGATAAACAGAATCACCATCGCTAACTCCAAGATAGAATATTCTTGGGAGAATAAAATCGATAAAATCTTTTGGCGCGGCGGCACATCGGGGCTTTCAAAAGGAGCCTATAATATTGGTAACTTTGATAAATTACCCCGCCTAAGCTTGGTTATTCTTTCTAAACTATATCCAGATCTAATTGACGCTCAATTTACCTATTATATGAAATCTGCATTTGATTCAAAAGGTCAAAGTTTAAGAAAATTACTTGATATCTTGCTTGAAGAAAAATTACACAAAGTAAAAGAAGAGGATCATCTTAAATATAAATACTTAATTTCAATCGATGGCAATACTTGTCCCTGGGTAAGAATTCCTTGGATCATGCTGTCTAACTCCGCTCTTTTAAAGCAAGAAACCTCTAATATGCAATGGTTTTATCCTGCTATGGAACCCTATGTACATTACATTCCAGTTAATGCGCGCTTAACTGATATTTTTTCTCAACTTGAATGGATAAAAACTCATGATAAAGAACTTCATAAAATAAGTAAAAATGCCACTCATTTTGTTCAAAATAATCTTGCTGCAGAAGATATTGATGCTCATATGGCAATTATTCTTAATGAATATAGCAAATTACAAAAAGATGCTAAAATTATTCCAACTCTTCCCGCAGAAGAAGATGCAATCTCAATGCCAGCACTTTTAAAATCTTTAACTATTTGGATATTTAATTATGCCAAAAGTTGGATTGAATCATGGATTTAAGAGAATTTATAATCTGTTATATTATATCAACGCTCTTCTTAAACCACTTTAATTAATAAAATGTTTTCCTGAATTATTCCTTCCATTATCTTTAATATGAGGAGTTTTGCTAGGCCTAAACCAAGAGGTTCTTTTTTTCTCTGGTTGCTTAACGGGATCATTCTCTGACCCCCATCCTGCAGCTTTGGCCGCTTTTTTATAATTTTTATCTGCTTGCCATTTATCTACAAAAGATTTTATTTTTTCCCATATTCTTTTAAACATAACTTACTACCAAAGACTTCATTTATGTTGCACTACCTTATTTTATTACAATAATTGTCTAATCACGTAAGGTAAAATTCCACCATGATTGATGTAGTCAATTTCATTAACCGTATCTATTCTTGATTGCAATATTATTTGTTCAACTTTTCCATTAGAGCGCTTAATTTTACAAATAACATCCATTTTTGGCTTTATTTCACCACTTAAAACTTCAATATCAAATTCTTCTGAACCATCAAGCCTCAAATCTTGATTAGTCATCCCATCTTTAAAAACTAGCGGCAACACACCCATTAGAACAAGATTAGAGCGATGAATTCTTTCAAAACTTTCAGCAATAACCGCCTTAACACCCAATAAGAAAGTTCCTTTAGCTGCCCAATCTCTTGATGACCCTGTGCCATATTCTTTGCCAGCCATAATAATTAAACTTCGATCTTCTTGTTTATATTTCATTGCTGCATCATAAATGCTTATAATCTCGTTTGTTGGAGAATATTTAGTTACTCCACCTTCAGTTCCTGGCGCTAATAAGTTTTTAATTCTAATATTAGCAAAAGTTCCACGCATCATCACCTCATGATGCCCTCTTCTTGCACCATAAGAATTGAAATCTTGTGAAGAAACTCCTCTTTCCATCAAATATTTAGCAGCCGGTGAAGTTTTAGCAATATTGCCAGCTGGTGATATATGATCTGTGGTGATGCTGTTACCAAATACAGCTAGAATCTTAGCAGCTTTAATATCTGATAATCTTCCATGTTTTAAAGCCATACCCTCAAAATATGGAGGATTTGCCACATAAGTGCTGCTTGCATTCCAAGAATAACTTACCCCTTCATTTACTTTAATTTTTTGCCATAATTCATCACCTGTAAATACTTGAGCATATTTTTCTTTAAACATCTTAGATTGCACTGATTTTTCTACAATCTCTCTAATTTCTTGATTACTTGGCCAAATATCTTTGAGATAAACTTCTTTTCCTTGTTTATCAATGCCTATAGCATCTGTAGTTAAATTAATTTGCATCGAACCCGCCAAGGCATATGCCACCACCAACGGAGGAGACGCCAAATAGCTTGCCTTAACAAGTGGATGAATTCTGCCTTCAAAATTGCGATTTCCTGATAATACCGCAGCCACAACCACATCATTTTGCTGGATTGATTCTTCAATTTCTGGTTTTAATGGACCTGAATTACCAATACATGTAGTGCAGCCATAACCCACCACATTGAAACCTATTTTATCTAGATAAACTTGCAAGCCACTATTTTCTAAATATTCAGACACCACTTGTGAACCAGGGGCGAGCGAAGTTTTTACCCAAGGCTTAACACTTAAACCTAACTCTACCGCCTTCTTAGCTACTAGCCCGGCTGCTAACATAACACTCGGATTAGAGGTGTTAGTGCAGCTAGTGATTGCTGCAATTGCTATATCTCCATTAGCTAATTTATAATTTTCTCCTCTAACAATAGCCTCTCTCTCCAGACTTAGATTAGATTTAACCATGGAAGGTAATTCTTTAATGAAAGATTCCGGTCCTTTGTTCAAGTTTACTTTATCTTGAGGACGTTTAGGCCCAGCAATTGAAGACTCTACACTAGATAAATTCAATTCTAAACTATCAGTAAATACGGGCTCAACTGCATCGCTATCTCTCCATAAGCCTTGAGCTTTAGCATAAGTCTCCACTAATTTTATTTGATGAGGCTCACGTGAAGACAGCTCTAAGTAACGAATTGTTTCTTTATCAATAGGGAAGAATCCACAAGTTGCTCCATATTCAGGCGCCATATTGGCAATTGTAGCTCTATCAGCTAATGATAAACTATCTAAACCAGGGCCATAAAATTCTACAAATTTATTTACTACATCTTTTGCACGAAGCATTTGAGTTATAGTTAAAACCAAGTCGGTAGCGGTTGTTCCTTCAAGCATTTTACCTGTTAATTTTACCCCAATCACTTCTGGAATTAGCATAGACATGGGCTGCCCTAACATCACCGCTTCAGCTTCAATTCCACCAACTCCCCAACCTAATACCGCCAAACCATTAACCATAGTTGTATGACTATCTGTACCCACCAAAGTGTCAGGGTAAGCATAATCATCTTTAACCCACACAACTTGTGATAAATATTCTAAATTTACTTGGTGACAAATACCAGTTCCTGGAGGCACAACTCTAAAATTACTAAAAGCCTTTTGTCCCCAACGCAGAAATTCATACCTCTCAGAATTTCTTTCAAATTCTTTTGCAACATTATCTTGGAAAGCTGAACTTGAACCAAATTTATCCACTTGAACAGAATGGTCAATAACCAAATCTACCGCAGAAAGTGGATTAATTTTAAGTGGATCACCACCTAGAGCCACCATCGCATCGCGCATAGCTGCCAAATCTACCACTGCAGGAACTCCGGTGAAGTCTTGCATTAAAACCCGGGCAGGAGTGTAGGCAATTTCATGATCAATTTTTCTATTTTTTAACCAGCTAACACAAGCTTTAATATCATCAATTGTAACTGCTTTATTATCTTCAAAACGAAGTAAATTCTCTAAAATAATTTTTAAAGAAAAAGGCATCCTGCTAAGATCTACACCTAATTTCTTTCCAGCTTCAATTAGGCTAAAATATTTATAACTTCTTCCTTCAACTTTTAAGTCTTGCTTTACTTCTAATTGATCTTTTCCAAACATTTACATATATCCTTTTAATAGCTTTAAACACCTCAATATAACTAATAGTAACATTTTTTTCCTACCAATAAAATATTAATTATTTCAAGCATAATTTAAAATTGACAAATGGGTCTTAGATATTAATAATCTTTAATATTGCTAATATCCTGCTATACAAAATAATATGCTTATAACTATCATTGGCGGAACTGGAGCGATTGGATCATATTTCGCTTATAATCTTGCAGCTGCTGGCAATCAAGTTTCAATTGTAGGCAAAGAGCATAGCAAAAACTTACAGCAAATAAGTGAATCTGGCTTAACTCTCAAAACAGATAATGGCATCTATTTTACTCCCAACCTGAATTTCACTTACATTGGCGCATATAATTATTCCTCTTTAGTAACAAAACAAGATTTATTAATTGTGAGTTTAAAACAAACTGATTTCAATTTAGAAATTGCTAAGCAAATAGTTAATTTAACTGATGAACATTCTATGATTGGCTTTATTAGTAATGGGATACCTTTTTATTTCTTAAAATACACATCTCTAGCTAATAAAACTCATCTCCAAACTATAGATCCCGAAGGCGAAATTAATCAAATATTATCTAGCAGAAACATCATAACTATTATTCCTTTAATGGGATCGCATCTCGAATCACCAGCTGTGGTAAAGATTACCACCCCATTAAGTAAAATTAAAGTTGATGTTGGCAGTCAATTTACTAATGAAGAATCACTAGAACTAATTAATCAAATATTTGATAAAGCTAATATTAATAGCAATTATAATAAAAATATTAGCAAAGCAATATTAGAAAAACTACAATTTGCTTTATCAATAAATGTGATGTCAGCCCTTCTTAATCAAACCAATGGCTATGTATTTGAGGCCAAAGAAAATCAAAATTATATTTTGTATGTAATCAAATTTGTTAATAATTTAGCTCAAAACCTCGGAATACATAACTTACGCAATTATGACACTTTTAAACTAGCAAATATTTCAAAACTGCATTTTTCTTCAATGCATAAAGATATGATGGATTGCAAAACTCCTGAAGTTAAGTCTATAATATCCGCCCCTCTAGAACTTGCTTATTATTTTCAAGAACAAGGTATGATGCACCTAAGCACAAAACCATTAGAGGCTGCGCAAGAATTGATTCTGACTAAAAACTTCGATATTTTTCCATCATCAAAGCAAATTGAATCTATTTATGCGGAATCTATTTTAGCGCTCAAAGAAGAAAATATAACTTCCATAGAATTTAATAATTCTGGATTAATAAAGTTAGCAGACCAACTAGAAATGGATTTAATACTATAAAATAATCAAATAGCTTTATTCTTTTTTTGAAGGAGCAAATAATTAACCTCAGCACCATAAATAAAAATAATATGAATTATATAAAAGAATATTAGCGTTATTATAAACCCAGCCAAGCTTCCATAAACAATATTTACTTGAGAAAATTCATAGACATAAGCAGATAAAAGAGAGCCTCCACAAATCCAACCCAAACTAACCAATATTGCCCCAGGAATAAGAGATCTAACACTTAATTTAACATTGGGAATCATATGATACAAAATCATTACACTAACAAAAAGAGTAATAACAAAAGTTAGATATCTAACATTATCCCAAATGGGATTCAGCATATTATTTTGGAGTAAATTTTTTACTTCAAGAATAGGCTGAAAATAACTTATAGCACTTATTTTCTGAAAAATTATCGGCAGAAATACCAATAAAAACATACTAAAAACTATAATTAAAGTAATAATAAAAAACTGCAAAATACTTAGAGACCTTCTTAAAATATAAGTAGGAGGAGTTTTAACATGATAAATTTTATTTAGTATTGTTCTAAGCCCCTCTAGAGCAGAAGATGAAGTCCAAATCACACCCACAATAGATAAAGTGAGCAAACCTCTAGGAGGGCCAGAAACAATTTCTTCTACACGATTTTGTAAAGTGCTGCTTAAATAAGCTGGCATGTTATCTAATAAAAGAGAAAGGACCTCTTTACCATATTCTGAATTTCCAATAAAACTTGAAAATGACATAATAAAAATTAAAAAAGGAAAGAACGACAAAAGGCTAATAAAAGCCATATAGCCAGCATGCTCAACGCCATCATGATTAATGAGGTTAGTAATGGCTTTAGTATTAAGATCTATAATATATCTAATTATTTTTATAATTTTTTGCATCTTTTTATATATCACTTCTTAATAAAAGCGTTAAATAAATTTTCTGCAATTTGCATAACTTCATTAGTAGCCACCGAATGAGGCTCAGTTTCTATAGAAGTCAATCCTTTCATCATAGCCCCTGCAAATGCCACTCTATTTCCAATAGTATACTTAGTTAAATCTTGAGGAAAATAATCTTCTATTTGCTTTAATAATTTACTTTGATGTGGACAGCGATTTAAAATTAATACCTTATTTTTATTTTCTTTAGCTACGGTTTCTAAAGTAGAATTAGTGGCCCATAAATCATTTGGTGAAGGCTGACAAGGAATTAAAACTAAATCCGCCGAACGTATTGCTGCTTTATTTTCAGTTTCCATATGAGGAGGGCTATCAATGATAATAATATTCACGTGATTTAAACGGCTAATTTCGTTAGCCACTTTCCACCCCGTGCTTATGTAAGACTCAACTGGGTATTTACACTCAAATGTCATCTCTTTTCTTAAGTTAAACCAATGAGATGTTGTTTTCTGAGGATCCGTATCAATTAAAGCAACTTTGTTACCCAACTTAGTAAGAGCAATAGCTAAATGAACCGCTATGGTTGATTTGCCACTGCCACCTTTTTGTTGAGCCACAGTTATTACATATGGTTTCATTTCTTTATTACTTAACTTAAATAGATATAATTAATAAGATTATCTTTTTAAGAATCTATAGTCAAATTATAAGTATGAATGCTTAATATTATGGCTTTAGTCTGAGTTAAGTAGCGTCTGCCAATCATGCATTTCAACCACAGATCCTATTTTAAGATCTCCTAACGCAAAAGGACCATAGGCAATTCTTGTTAATTTACTAATTCCTAAATCAAAATAATTTAAAATTTTTCGAATCTCTCGGTTCTTGCCTTCAGTAATTGTAAGCTGAATCCAGTGATTATTTTCTCCACTTTGCTCTAACTTAATTTTAATAGGGCGATAATGAACCCCATCAATAACCACCCCTTGAGCAAGATATTTTTGCAGCTGAGGAAAATTCAAATCACCAAAAACTCTAACTAAATAAGTTCTTTTAAAGTTATTTTCGGGTAATTCTAACTTCCTAGCTAAAGAACCGTCATTCGTTAAAAGCAAGAGACCAGATGTATTTTTATCTAATCTACCTATAGAAATAACACGCTCTTTAAGAGGTATATAATCAAATATAGTTTCTCTTCCTTGCTCATCATTATGAGACACCACCAGACCAACAGGCTTATGATAAAGCCATAACCTAGATGCAGAAAGTCGTAAAGTTTGCCCATCAATTTTTATATCATCTAGACCAAAAAATTTCATTGCTGGAGAATCTATAATTTTGCCTTTATATGTAACTCTTTGCTCTTCAATAAGTTTTTCAGCATCGCGCCTAGAACAAGCTCCGCTTCTGGCAATTAATTTGGCAATTCGCTCTTCTTTTTCAAGCAATTTTTTTATCGCTCCTATAAATAAATACTAACTATTTTAATAGGTTAGAAGCCAATTAAAGTCAAGGAGCAAATGGATATCTTGCTTCAATAGATAGAATCAATTTTATTCTAGCACAAAAGGAACAAAATAAGGCCAACTAGTTGCATCTGCAATAGGAGCATTTGGGGGAAGTAAGTTCAGCCTTAACTCAAAAAAACACCTCATTGACCAATAATGAAATCTAAAATCATTGATTTCAGAGAGTATTAGTTGAACATAATGCAATATTTATTGCTTTATAGTACAAAATATATTAATATCGATAGAGTTTTAATAAAAATTTATAATTCACTAAAGGAGCACTATAAATGATGAATAATTTTATGAATCACCCAGCAATGGACATGTTTAAAAAATCCATGGAAAATCATACAAATGTTTGGAGCCAAGCCTCTGAAACATTTAAAAGCCACACCAATAATCTTCATAAAGGGTTTGATTTTAATTCACCTAGTAATCAATGGATGGAAGCTTACACCAAGATGGCAGAAAATATGCCCTGGATGAAGCTTTTTACCCCTTCTAATGAAACTAACCAGGAAAATCCTTTAAACTTTATGAAAAATATAAAGGGAGCAGAAGTTTTTGCTGACTTAAGTCATCTTTCATTAGAAAATTCTCAAGCAATGATGCGTAGACAAGCAGAAATCACTCAAAAGCACACCGAAGAATTATATAAGCTTATGCAAAACTTTAACCACTCAGGAGACCATAAGTCTAATATGGAATCTCAAGAAGAGTTTGTTCGTGCCAGCTTTGAAGCTATGGTTGCAGATTTTAAAGAATTGGCAGAAATGTATACTAAAGCAAACTTAGAAATTTTTGAAGCCGCAAGCAAAAAAATGGCTGAACAATTAGGGTGCAAATCTCATAACAAAAAACATTATAGCTCTGAAGAAAAGTCTAGCGCTAGCAAAACCAACCATTCAAAAAAATAAGCCACATTTTACAATCCTTGGGTATCAATATTATGCCCAAGGATTTCTTCTTACATTTGTTATTTTTATTGCCCAACATTCTAATATACCCTTCAAAATCAGATTAAAGACTAATTTGATCCAAGTGGCCATCTTGGGTGAACCATTACAGGAGTGTTTATAAGACCTAAACTCATCCTCTCAACCCCAGCCCAAGCTATCATAGCTGCATTATCTGTACATAACTTAATTGGTGGCGCAATGACTTGAAGATCATGAGCGATCATCTCACTTTGCAATTTTTTAAAGAGATATTGATTAGCTGCCACACCTCCGGCTATAACTAATTGCTTAATTTGGGGATGAGATTTTTTAGCTATATTAACTGCATTATTAACTCTATCAATTAAAATTTCACTTACTGTATACTGAAACGACGCACATAAATCAGATATATTTTTTTCGGTAAGTTCTGTCTTAGCTATAACCTGCCTCACAGCTGTTTTTAATCCTGAAAAAGAAAAGTCACAACCATTCCTTCCTTTCATTGCCTGTGGAAAAACATAACGCTTTTGATCACCATCAATTGCCATCCTTTCAACTACCGGACCACCAGGATAATCAAGACCCAACATTTTAGCGACTTTATCAAAAGACTCTCCCACAGCATCATCTAATGTCCCTCCCAATTTATGATAAATACCCACATTTTCAACAATCAAAATTTGGCAATGTCCACCAGAAACTAATAAAGTTAAATAAGGGAACTGAACTTCATTAGTTAATCTTGCGGTTAATGCATGCCCTTCTAAATGATTAATTGCTATAACTGGCTTTTTAATAATATAGCTCAACCCTTGAGCAAAGGTTATTCCAACTAACAACCCACCAACTAAACCAGGGCCAGCAGTCACCGCTATAGCATCTAAATCTTCATAACTTAAGCTAGCTTCTTTCATGGAGTTGATCACCACTTCTTGCAAATAACTTAAATGGGCTCTTGAAGCAATTTCTGGCACGACCCCACCAAACTCTTTATGCTCTGCTATCTGACTTATAATTATATTAGATAAAATTTGTTTTGAATCAGTTACAACACTTGCTGAAGTTTCATCACAACTAGTTTCAATACCTAAAATTTTCATACTATTTTTTAACCAAATAAAAATATTCAGAATCCATTCCAATCGCTTCTGCTTTAAGGCGATATTTAGTTTTGGTAATTTCAGGATAATTGCTATGTTTGCGGATTAAAATATCTTCAACTTCCTTAACAGTCTGATTAATATGCTTAGCATAATCTTTATGATCAGTTATAATAAGCAAGTCGCCATTAGGCATAATTTTTGAAGTAATTAGCTTTAAGAATTCAGCGTTAATTAATCTTCTTTTTTTATGTTTTTGTTTTGGCCAAGGATCTGGATGCAGAATATAAACTAATTTCAAACTATCA
Source organism: Rickettsiales bacterium (assembly GCA_049653745.1). Lineage (GTDB taxonomy): Bacteria > Pseudomonadota > Alphaproteobacteria > Rickettsiales > CANDYO01 > CANDYO01. Next base: position 36,738 of record JBASGW010000073.1, on the reverse strand, counting down.
AGAGGCAAACGAGCTATCAATTCCAAAGCGTCATCATGCCATATTCTAATATTTTTTACTTGGTTTTCATCAATACATTCAAGTAATTTCACTACTCCACCGGTAAATACTTCACATCCTATAAATCCAATATCAGGATCATCTATAGCTCTTTCTAAAATATTCTCTCCTGAACCAAAACCTATTTCCAACACATATGATTTAAAGTTGTTTTGATTACTATCTTGAGAAAAAACATCACTAAGTTTTTCTAACACACCACCGTCTTCAGGAACTATAGCAGAAAAACTAGGCAATAATTGGCTTAATACTTCAGATTCCTTTTTAGGATTATTACTGCGTTTTCTAGCGAACGAAACAATCCGCTTAAATAAAAGACTCATCAACAGAACCTAGATAAAATAAAAATGGTCGGAACGACTGGATTTGAACCAGCGACCCCTAGACCCCCAGTCTAGTGCGCTACCGAGCTGCGCTACGCTCCGAATATTAAATAAAACTACAAAATATTGCCAGCTTGTCAAGATTTATAAAATTTCTTCGTTATCTTAAAACATTATCATAAGAATTTTTCTAACTTTAGCTGATTAATCTTTATAGTTCTCGCTGCCTCTTAGATGGATTTTCCAAGGAGCTCGCATTCTCTCTCTTTCTATCGGAAACATTAGCATTAGAATTGCCCTGTATTAATTCGGCCGCTTCACGCACCGCTTGCCACGCAGCAACAGGAATCATAGCACTAGCTAAGGCTCTCTCGTGAGCAGGAAGAAAGCTTTGTAACTTATTTTTTATAACAATATTATCTATTGACTTTAAAGCCTCACTAATCACTTCAACACGTTTTTTGGGAGGAGTTTTTTTGATGATTTCCTCAACTAGAATCCAAGTTGCAGGACTGTTTTGGATATCCTCACCAGCTTGATTAATTTGTTTAACAATCAGATCAGGTGTGTTTTTATTACCATTCATACAGGAAGCAACTATTTCTTGTATCTGCCCCTTTTCAGCGGCCAACTCTAAAACTGTTTTATTATTAATATCCTTAGCATTTATATCAGCTCCTAATTTAATTAATGCAGAAACAGCTTTCATCTGCCCACTATCTGTAGCTAAATGTAAGGCTGTTCGCCCCTGGTTATCTTTAGCATTTATATCAGCTTTTAGCTCAATTGATTTTGCTATTGATCGCAGATGGCCATTGGCCGCAGCCAAATGTAAGGCTGTGAAACCATTTTTATCTGTATCTTTTATATTATAGCTATAAAAAACAATTAATTTTTCTATTGCTTGTTCACGGCCATTAGCCGCAGCCAAATGCAAAGCTGTTCGACCATCTTTATCCTTAATATTAACAGCTTCTTTTTTAATTAAGCTTGTTATTGCTTTTATCTGCCCATTAGCTGCAGCCAAATGCAATGCCGTCCGTTCGTTATTGTCTTTAGCATTTATATCCGCGCCTAATTCAAATAATTTTGTTATTGCGAGTAATTTCCCATTAGCAGCAACCAAATGTAAAGCTGTTTCCCCTTCATTATCTTTAGCATTTATATCAATTTTTAATTGATATAAAGTGTATAGCGCCTCTTCATTAAGAGCAGCCAAATGTAAAGCGGTTCTCCCTTCATTATCCCTGATATCCGTAAGATTAGGTAATGCACCTAAAATTTGCATTTGATTGTTATTACCCATTTTAGCAGCCAAATGTAAAGCTGCGTAACCATCTCTATCCCTAGCATTAATGTCAGCACCCAATTCGATTAATTTTTTCATTGAATCTCGCATTTTACTATAATAGTCAAAACCATCATTATGCTTATCAAAATTAAATTTATTAATAGCAACCAAATGTAAAGCTGACCTCCCCTCATTATCTTTAGCATTAATATCAGCACCCAAACTAACTAATTTTTCTATTATTCCAGCCTTAACATTATCCGCAGCCAAATGCAAAGCTGTTCTACCATCTTTATCTTTAGCATTAACATCGACTCCCAAAGCAAGTAATTTTTCTATTGCTTCAACCTTGCCAGACACAGCAGCTCTATGTAAAGCCGTTTTTCCCTCATTATCCTTAGCATTAATATCAGCACCCAGCTCAATTAACTTTACGATTGATTCAACCTTGCCAGACACAGCAGCTACATGCAGCGCTGTATTACCCTCGTTACTCTTAGCATTAATATCAGCACCCAGCTCAATTAACTTTACTATTACCTCAACCTTGCCAGACGCAGCAGCTACATGCAGCGCTGTATTACCCTTGTTACTCTTAGCATTAATATCAGCACCCAACTCAATTAACTTTACTATTACCTCAACCTTGCCAGACGCAGCAGCTACATGCAGCGCTGTATTACTAGAATTATTTTTAGTATTAATATCAGCACCCAAACTAACTAATTTTTCTATTATTTCAGCCTTAACATTATCCGCAGCCAAATGTAAAGCTGCTCTCCCTTGATTATCTTTAGCATTAATATCAGCTCCTAATTCAATTAGCTTAGCAATTGCTTCCACTTTGCCATAAGATGCAGCCCAATGCAAAGCTGTCATCTCCAAGTCATCTTTAACACTTACATCAATTCCTGCTTCTATTAAACTAGGAATTATCTCTTGATTTCCATTTCCAGCAGCAATGTGTAATAAACTTTCATTATATTTGTTTCGGTATTGCTTTATATTTTCGTTACCTTGCTGATTTAAATAAACATCCAGCATTGAATTATCACCATATCGTGCTATATAAGGCAATAAATCAGGAGAATTAGACTGGATTAAGTTACTAAACTTCTGCCATTTTTTTATATTCACAATAGTCATGGAACTTAATTCTGAACTACTTAAAATTCCTCTAAGGGTGGACGCCTGATCGCTTAATAAAAATAGTTCAGTGGCTATGTCAGGCTCTGATAACGCAACACTATTTTTATTATTTTCAATAACCACCCTTAAACTATCTTCAAAACTTATTCCTGCTGCTAGAGGTGCTTTTAAATGCGTATGTAAATAATCTTCTATATTTTCCCCATCTATGGTCAATCCCCCTAGCTCAGATGTATCCAATATTTTTTTACTAGGGACCATTTTATCAGTAATAGTTTCGGTTAAATACCAACCATCTGAAGATTCTATTATTTGATTCTTAGTTTCTATGCTTTTAGAAGTTCCTTCTGTATCATAAATAACTCTTGTTTTACCCTTCTCATCCAACTCTCTTCTCGGTGGGGCATAAGTAATAATAGTTTCTCTTTCATTAACAATTAATGGTTCATATTCTATCATTCCTTGATTTGTTAGATCTTGCATTACCGCAGCTTTAATAATTGACATATAATCTGGCTTATACTCAAATTCAGATCCATCTTCTGAATATTGGATGACGCTAGTTATTGGAATGTTTAAAGAATCTGAAACTGCTATAATTTGCTCCAACTGCTCACTTTCTTGCTCATTAGTTTTAACCATAAATTTTTGATTATTTTCTGGCGCATCTGGTAAATTGCTTAAATAGCTATTTGCAACATTTTCAGCGAAACTATACACACCTTCTCGCGTGCTTAAATGCCGGTCTAGATAATCTTTAAATTTAGAATTTTTTTGAAAGTCTTCATTAGGATTTTGAGAAAGATTACGATACCTAGCATGCACATCACGGGGTGGCATTACATTATAATCTAAACTTACCTCATGAATAAGCTCATTAACTCCATGCACTCCACCTGCTAAACGATGCATTCTAATATATTCATTAGCTAAATTTTGAATATAATCATATTTTTGAACATATAGTGAATTATCCATGCCATAAAGCATCTTTTGCATATTAGTTAATGCACCCGCATCGCAGGCATTTATAGTGGCACTTTTTACTTCTGCTTTAAATTTTTCTGGGGTAGCAACTAAATTATTGCCTAACTTATAACAAATTGCCTCAGCTGTTTTTTTTATCTCTTCAATAATAAGCTTAGTCTCTCCAGGGGAAACCACTTGAGTTAATTTATCTCTTAAACTTTCAAATTTATTAGTTCCCGTTAAACGCCCTAACTCATTAATTAAAACATTAGCTTGCTCTTGAGGGCTTGAAATATTTTGATAAAGAGCAGATAAATAATTTTCTAACGCAGATTGGTCAATATCTTCTGTCTTTTTTATATCTTTAAAGTTTTGTTTGATTTTCATGCTCAAGCTACCTAATAATTTTTTACTTATAAATGAATATTATCCAAAATTAAAAGATATAAGCAACCTATAGTTGCGGAGGAATTATTTTAAAGATTAACTCACCTCACGAGTAATAATAATTTGCTCTCTTTTCCTTTGAATCAAACAGCCTCCTAAAGTTGAAGCTTTAAAGCTTATGCCAGCTTCAATTTTAGCTATCAAATTTTCTATTCTCTCTCCTCTTGCTGGCTTTAAGTTACTACCTATTTCTTGTAATAATTTAGCTAACATTCTGAATTTAATTTCTTGTGGCAGTTGATTAAACTTATCGAAGCTAAAAGTAGCGATATTTGATTGAGGATAATTTACCAAATCATTCAAGCTATTTTGCAACATATACTCCACAACTTCTTTGGCCCGTGACAAATTTATACTAGCTGTTGCAATTTTATCAATAAACCCAGGATATTGACTTAAGACTTTACGAATTCTAACTCTAGCAAAATGTTCATTCTGATTAGATGGATCCTCAATCCATTTAATTCCTTCAGACACCAAAAAGCCCTGTAACTCCTCTTTACTAAATTTAAGTAAGGGCCGAATAACTGTAACTCCGTTAAGATTCGTCATTGGAGGAATACCAGATAATCCATATATCCCACTCCCATGCTCTAATCTTATTATAAAATTTTCTGCTTGATCATTCTTCTGATGACCTGTTGCTAAATAACCTATAGAATGCTGTTTACAAAAGTCTGCGAGCAATTTATATCTTGCTATCCTAGCATTCTCCTGAATATTAGCTTTAGGCTTTTCTCCAATCCATGGCAGTATATAATGCTTAATATTATGATAATTTAATATCTCATTAACTTTTTGGGCCTCACTCGAAGATTCTCTTCTTAATTGATGATCAATAGTAACACAGCAAAAATTACCACCATGTTCTTTAACTAACTTATCGAATAAAAAGCACAAAGCTAAGGAGTCGGCTCCTCCAGACACTGCTACTGCAATATTAATATTACTATTTATTGCTCCTAATATTGAAACTACACTTTGATAAAATTTAAGATAAATCATTATTTATATGTTACAATTAACTAATATGGTTTTTAAGAAACTTAAAAAATAGTTAACAAAAATGATTATTTGCTATTTTTTAGTTGCGAAATATGTTAATTATATGAGATATTAAAAATTAGGATAATTGACATTACAATCTCGCTTTGTATTTATAGAGAGTAACAAAAAGAGGCTGAATCGTCAATTAATTGAAATATTAAATTACTGTTGTGTAAACTATTAGGAGCAAAAGATGCGCGTATTACTCGTTGAAGACGATCACTCAACTGCTAGTTCTATTGAGCTAGCCCTTGCATCAGAAGGGATAATTTGTGATGTATGTCAGCTTGGTCAAGAGGGATTAGAAGTTGGTAAAATTTATGATTATGACTTAATCATTTTAGATTTAATTTTACCAGATATTGATGGTTATGAAGTTCTATTGCGCCTTCGTTCAGCTAAAGTTAAGATTCCTGTGTTAATTTTATCAGGGTTATCAGGAGCTGATCAAAAAATTAAAGGTTTAGGATTTGGTGCAGATGATTATTTAACAAAGCCATTTAATCGTGGTGAATTAATTGCTCGCATTCAAGCGATTGTAAGAAGATCAAAAGGACATTCTGAATCGGTATTAAGATTTGACAAAGTAACCGTTAATTTGGATACTAGAATTGTTGAAGTGGACTCAACTCCTGTTCATTTAACTAGCAAAGAATATGCTATTTTAGAATTACTAGCGATGCGTCGTGGAACAGTACTAACTAAAGAAATGTTCTTAAATCATCTATATGGTGGCATTGACGAACCAGAATTAAAAATTATTGACGTATTTGTTTGCAAATTGAGAAAGAAATTAGCTGATTCATCTGGTGGAACCAACTATATTGAAACCGTTTGGGGACGTGGATATATGTTAAAAGAATATCCAATGGAAGAGCTTTTAACCGAAGAAGAAAAGAAAAGCGCTTCTAAAAATAACGCTGAATAATTAATATTGAACTTTTAAAAAAAACTCTTTATAATGGCCATTTCTATTTATAGAGAGTTTTTTGTTGGTAGTATGGCTTTTTTAAATGGCATGCCTAATCTACCTAGTATTTCCATCAAATAATTTAAGAGGAATAAAATGCCAAAAATGAAAACAAATAGCAGCGCAAAAAAGAGATTCTCTTTTACCGCTAGCAATAAAGTTAGAGGAACACAGGCTGGTAAACAGCATGGAATGCGTAAAAGATCATCTAGTCAAATTCGTGAATTACGTGGAACAACTATTTTATGCGATGCAGATCGTAAAATAGTTTTACAATTCATGCCATATGGTAAAAAATTTAGATAAGGATTGATATATGTCTCGCGCAGTAAATGGAGCAGTCTCCAAAAAACGTCATAAAAAAGTTTTAAAATTAGCGAAGGGCTTTCGTGGAAGAGCAAAAAACTGTTTCCGCGTTGCTATAGAAAAAGTTGAAAAAGCATTACGTTATGCATATCGCGATCGTCGCGCTCGCAAACGTGACTTCCGCGCCCTATGGATTCAAAGAATCAATGCTGGCGTTCGTCAATATGGGATGGTTTACTCACAATTCATTAATGGACTTACCTTAGCTAACATTGACTTAGATCGCAAAATCTTAGCAGACTTAGCGGTTAGAGAGCCAGAAGCATTCAAAGCAGTAGTTGAACAAGCACAAAAAGCTTTAGAACAAAATAAAACTAAAGCTGCTTAATATTTAAGCTACCCGTTTTAAGTAAAAAAAACTCCATAAAGCAGCGCTTTCTGGAGTTTTTTTATTATCAACTCACTAAAAATACATCTTTATTTTATTGTTACATTCTAAATATTATTATAACATTTAAATAATATCTTTAGAGGATTAAATAATGAAAACAGCTAAGCCAACTTTAGAATTTTCACTTGCATATTTGTCTCAAAAGGAAGGAGCATCTCCTGGAGCAATAATGCAAGACGCTTCTGGCGAGAGATATATGGTTAAACTCGGAATTCCAAAAAGCTCAACTAAATATTTAATTAGTAGCCATAAAGATATTGAAAATTTGGCCTCTCAAATGTCTAGAGAATCTTGCAAAGAAAAAGCTTTTTTTAATATTGCAGAAGCCATTGGAAACAGCAAATATCAAACTCCTCAAACCTCTATTGTTTTTTTAAAACCAGAAAAATATACCCCCCTCTCAGCCACATCAGCTAATCGGAAAAGCATCGCCAAATGCCTAAAAGATAAAATAAAAATAGATAGACATTCTCTTAATACAATAAATCTTGATAGCACTCTAGAGCAACTGAATACATTGGATATTGCGCACTTCACTTCTAAAATGATTTCACCTTATCATGACATAGGAGATTATTATAATTATCATAATTCTTTTATTAACGGAGAGGACTTAAGAAAATATCCCTATCTACCAAAAGAACCTAAAGGTTTGGGAGCTTTCTTTGCCTTAAGCTGCTGCATGGGCAACAATGATTGTATAGGAGCACAAGGAAAAAATGCAGGTTTTAATCCAGAAACTGAACATATTATTATTATCGATGGAGGCAACGCCAATCCAGCACCTCATCTAGTAAATCATTATTTTCCAACAGCAGATAATAATAGCTGTAGCCTCAATTTTTATGAAGACTTGAGTATAGAATCACAAAAAGAAGCTTGCGAAAGTTTTATCAAATTTGCTAACCTTACTCCAAAAGAGTTAAGACATTTAATTACTGATAACGAAAAAACAGCAACTCTTTTAGGAGAACAATATATTGCTGAAAATGTTGAAAAATTACAAACCCAACAAACTAAAATAGTGGATGTATTTTATGATGACATGGTTCGTTTAGGCTGTAAAATTCCTCAAAGAATTTTCGATATCAAAGAAGAAATAGACTCAACAAAAGATATCCCATCCTTATTAGAAAATATTACATTTCAATCAACTACTTCCGAAGAAAGCTTAAGCAGCAGCGATGAATCAACTCACTCTAAAGAAAATGCAAAAGAAAACACTAATAGACATATAACACCCCCAAGAGTTAGAAATAAACCACTTCTAGCTATTCAAGTTAGCCCTCAAAGCAATTTTAGCTCTCCAAATAGAATCTCTATAGAAAGCACAATAGCCGCAGCTGAAGCGCTCAGCTTAGCGGGAGTTAAAGTTATCAATCAAGATAATTCTATAAATCACCAAGCTTCTCCATCATACATTGGCAATAAACGCAGAAGGACACCCATATCAACACCATAATTTACTTGCAAAATCAGTTACAATCTAGTTAAATACTAGACTTTAGATCAAGATTATTTTGAGAGAAACTAATGCATAAATATCGTAGCCATACTTGTGGAGAACTTAATTCAACTCACATTGACCAACAAGTGAAATTATCTGGATGGGTTCATCGCCGCCGTGACCATGGCAGCCTTGCATTTATAGACTTAAGAGATCATTACGGCATTACCCAATGCGTAATTGATACAGATGAAGAATTAACCAACCAAATAGCACATCTACATTATGAATCAGTTATAACTATAACTGGAATAGTAACTGCTAGAGCTGAAGATGCTAGAAATAAAAATTTGGCTACTGGCGATATAGAAATTAAAATTAAAACTTTTCATCTAGAATCTGATGCTGATATGTTACCAATTCAAGTAAATAGTGATAAAGAATTTCCTGAAGACACCCGTCTTCGTTATCGCTTTCTAGATCTTCGCAAGGAAAAACTACATAGCAATATTGTATTAAGGTCAAAAATTATTTCAGCAATCCGCGCTAAAATGGTGGATCAAGGATTTATTGAGTTTCAGACTCCCATCTTAACTGCTTCATCACCAGAAGGAGCAAGAGATTTTTTAGTGCCAAGTCGCTTACATCCAGGGAAATTTTATGCACTTCCTCAAGCGCCGCAACAATTCAAACAATTATTAATGACCTCTGGTTTTGACCGCTATTTCCAAATAGCACCATGTTTTAGAGATGAAGATGCAAGAGCTGATAGATCTCCAGGAGAATTTTATCAATTAGATATTGAAATGGCATTCGTTACTCAAGAAGATGTTTTTGCTGCTGTAGAACCAGTTATGCGATCAATTTTCACTGAATTTTCAAGTAAAACTGTAACCGCATCTCCTTTTCCTCACATCACTTTCAATGACTCAATGTTAAAATATGGTAACGATAAACCTGATTTGCGTAATCCATTAATTATTAGCGATGTTACTGAAATTTTTAAAGATAGTGAATTTACTATTTTTAGAGAAAATATCAAAAAAGGATTCATTGTTAGAGCTATTCCTGCTCCTAACTCTGCACAATTGCCTCGTAGCTTCTTTGATAAAATGATTGCTTTTGCTCAAGAAAATGGCGCAGGAGGATTAGGCTATATAAGCTTTAATCAAGACGGCACTGCCAAAGGACCTATTGCTAAATTCTTAAATGAAGCTCAATTAAATAATTTAAAGGAAATTGCTGGAATAGGCGATGGAGACTCTGTATTTTTTGCTTCAGATTTAGTAAATAAAGCTGCAAAACTTGCAGGATTGGTAAGAACTAAATTAGCTGAAGAATTAAATCTAATTGATCAAAATCGTTTTGAATTTTGTTGGATCGTTGATTTTCCATTTTATGAATGGAATGAAGAAGAAAATAGAATTGATTTTAGCCATAATCCTTTCTCTATGCCTCAAGGAGGGCTTGAAGCATTAAATAGTGCAAAAACTAAAGAGGAATTATTAGCAATAAAAGCATTTCAATATGATATAGTTTGTAATGGCATTGAATTATCTAGCGGCGCCATCCGCAATCATAAGCCTGAACTTATGTACCGCGCCTTTGAAATTGTAGGTTACTCTAAGGAAGTGGTTGATGAACGCTTTCGTAGCCTTATCACCGCTTTTAAATATGGAGCACCTCCACATGGCGGCGTAGCTCCGGGCATTGATAGAATTGTTATGTTAATTGCTGATGAAAAAAATATTCGCGAAGTTATTGCCTTCCCAATGAATCAACAGGCCCAAGATTTATTGATGAATGCTCCAGCAACGGTTGACGAAAAACAACTGCGTGAACTAAACATTCAGCATCGTAAATTAAAGTAAAAATTCTTTAAGGCATCACACCTCGCTTTTAATAAGTTAGGTGTGAATTTCAAATTTTTATTATTGAGAAGTATTTTTAATATAATTTAAGGTCATTTCTTTAATAAGGTCTATAGTCTCTATTGTTTCCTCAATACTAGTTATTTTAGCCATCTCAATGCTCATAAGCATATTTTCAATAACTTGAGTAATTTGTAAAAAGCTAATTTTATCATTCAAGAAAGCTTCAACGGCCACTTCATTGGCAATATTAAAAATTAACGATGAATTAGTGTCTATAGATTTTAGCACGGCTTTTAAAAGCTCTAAAGATTTAAACCTTAATGGATCTGGTTCAATAAAATTTAAACTAGCAACCTTAGTTAAATCAAAATTATTAAATTCCGGCAATGTAGCTCTCTCTGGATAGAATAAAGCATAAGAAATTGGTATTTGCATATTTGGTGTGCTTAACTGAGCAAGCATTGAACCATCACAGAAATTTACCATTGCATGAATAATTGATTCTGGATGAATAATTATTTTTATCTGCTCTGCTTGAAGCGGAAATAAATAATAAGCCTCTATCACCTCTAAACATTTATTCACCAGTGTTGCACTATCAATAGTAATTTTAGCTCCCATAACCCAATTAGGATGCTTTAACGCCTGCAGCTTAGTTATATCTTTCATTTGTTCAATAGTATAATTTCTAAAAGGACCACCTGAAGCAGTTAAAGTAACATCCTTAATTAAGGAAGGTCGATCATTATCGAATATTTGAAATAAGCCACTATGTTCTGAGTCTACAGGTATAATCTTTACTTTATGTTTTAAAGCTAGTTGAGAAATTAGACCCCCTGCACAAACTAAACATTCTTTATTAGCTAATGCAATATTATTACCAACTTTAATAGCGCTAATTGTTGGTAACATTGCATTGTAGCCCATTATTGCCATCACCATTAAATCAACTTTAATTTGAGCAGCTTCTACAACAGACCCACCTAAAACCTCTATATTCAAAGATTTTAGGCCTTGTTTTAATTCTAAAATTTTATTCTGATCTTCAATATAAACATATTTAGGATGCAATGCTAATGCTTGAGCAATAAGCTCTTTAACATTACTCTTAGCAGTTAGTAAGATTACTTTAAATAACTCCGGATATTTCTTTATTATTTGAATAGTATTCCGACCAATAGACCCAGTGCTACCAAAAATGGATATACTTTTTCTATTCATTTAGTAAATACCTTCATCCATCATTTCATCAAAATTAAACTGATTGATTTCCTCTGGAGAATGAGGTGGCGGCGGAACATCTGAAACTGAATCAACTGTGGCTTTTTGAATATTTATAGTCTCTTGAAAATTTTTGCGCTTAAATACTTCATAGATTGTTCCGCCATATTTCATTGATGGAACTCCTGTCATATAATCCACTCTCACTAATTTCAAGCCATCTGGCATAACAAAAGACTTATCTGGCTGGTCCACTAAAGCATCTTTCATAAATTCCACAAAAATTGGCTGCGCTGCCATAGCTCCAGATTCATTTTTACCCATAGGTTTAGCATCATCATAACCTACAAAAACTCCAACAACTAAGTCTGGAGTATATCCCATAAACCAAGTGTCTTTAGGGCCATTTGATGTGCCCGTTTTTCCTGCTATTGTTCTGGCAATTTGTCTTATCGCAGCTCCATTCTTAGTATGTAAAACCACACCTTCTAAAATAGAAGTTAATTGATAAGCAGATCTAGGATCTGTAACATAAGGATTATTATTATTAATATAAGGCACAACAGCCCCACTAGCATTACAATTGATGCATTCTCTGTTATCATTGCTATAAATTAACTTACCATTACGGTCTTGAATTTTATCAATCAAACTTGGAGTAACTTTGCGCCCACCATTAGCAATCACCGCATAAGCATTAGTTAATTGTAATACCGTTGTTTCCATTGATCCTAAAACCATTGAGTAATATGGCAATGGCTCTTTATTAATTCCAAATCTTTTAGCAATTTCTACAATCTTTTGAAGACCAACAGCCTGCGCTATTCTAACAGTAATAGGATTTCTAGATAACTCCAGTCCTCTTCTTAAAGTTAAAGGGCCTAGAAAATCGTTATAAAAATTTTTAGGCTTCCATAATGGCAATCCTGGACCTTGCTCTAAAGCGATCGGAGCATCATCAAAAACACTAGAAGGTGTTAAACCATTTTCTAAAGCAGCCAAATACACAAAAGGCTTAAATGAGGAACCTGGTTGACGATATGCTTGAGTAGCCCGATTAAACTTACTAGTCTCAAAACTAAATCCTCCAACCAAAGCTAAAACTCTTCCAGTATGAGGATCCATAGCAACTAAAGCTCCATTAATTCTAGGTATTTGCTTTATTGCTTTTTTATCATCAACTAAAATCACATCACCAATTTTAAAAATCTGATTGAGCTTTTTATCTTTTATAGCCCATTTACTCGCAGCAACATTAATTTCTCCTTCCTTACCATCAGCAAAACCTATTTGCGCAGATTTTTCATTCATTCTTAAGATTACAGCATATCTCCATGGGCTAATATTCATATTAGTTGGATTAATTGAACTAAGCTTTTTTGCCCAATCTTGATCTATTAAGATTGAAGTGATAGCACCACGATATCCATATTTTTGATCATAATTAACTAACCCATTACGCAAAGCTTTTTCAGCTATCATTTCTAATTTAGGATTTAAACTGGTTCTAACCATTAAACCACCTTCATATAAGGCACTCTCACCATACATTTTAGCTATCTTTTGTCTAACTGATTCAGCAAAAAAATCAGCCTTAGCTACCTCATTTCTATCTCGATTAAATAACTTAACTGGCTGAGTAATTGCAAACATCCCTTCTTCTTTAGTTATAAAACCTTCATCATACATTCTTTCAATAACCCAATTTCTTCTTTGTAAAACCCGATCCAAATTTTTATTGGGATTATAATAGCTTGGAGCTTGAGGTAATGCTGCTAAAAACGCTGCTTCTTGAAGGTTCAACTCATTTACTGATTTATTAAAATAATTTAAAGCAGCAGATGCCACTCCATAAGACCTAGATCCAAGATAGATCTCGTTTAAATATAATTCTAAAATTTTATCTTTAGATAAAGCTTTAGAAATTCTAAAAGCTAAAATGGCTTCTTTAATTTTACGATTTAGTGATTTTTCATTAGTAAGTAAGAAATTTTTTACTACCTGCTGAGTAATGGTTGAGCCACCAACTAAACTTTTTTTACCCTGACTCATTGCCAAAATATTTTTTATGGCAGCACGCATTATACCAGTAAAATCAACGCCAGGATGGGTATAGAAATTTTGATCTTCTGCTGAAATGAAAGCATTTCTAACCATCGGCGGGATAGATTCTATGGGGATAAACACTCTATGCTCTTTGGCATATTCTTCTAAAAGCTTACCATCAGAAGCATAAAATCTGGTAACAATTGGCGGCTGGTAACGCTCTAATTGCTCATAGCTTGGTAAATCTTTTGAGTTAATAAAGAATAAATAACCAACTCCAACAATACCAATTATTGTTAGGTTAACGAAGAGCCAGAAACACCATTTAAAAAATTTATTCAAAATTTGACCTCAGATAATCAAAATTTAAATTTAACTCTTTAATCTTTGATTGTCTATATTATATTTAATTGATATTAACATATTGATTAATCCCTTGAACCAAGGCTTGAATAAACATTTTTTTATGTTTTATTGTGTTAAGTAACTCTTCTTCTTCTTTATTAGATAAAAAGCCTAACTCCACTAAAATTGCTGGAGTATCCACACCTTTTAAAACTTTTAAACCAGCTTCTCGATGAGATTTCTTTAACATTTCCACCTCTTCAGTTAAAGCAATAGTAGTTGCTTTAGCTAAGTTTATTGAAGAATTCTGAGTATTTTCATAAACCATATTAATAAGCATCTTAGCTATATCTTGATTTTGATTGAGCAACTCACCATTCTTTAAAATATCACCCTTATTCTTCCTCTCCACCAAAACATCCATATCCTTATTCATCGCTTCTTGCGATAATGTATAAATGGATGCCCCTCTCATTTGAGGATCGCTATTAAAGTCAGCATGAATAGAAATAAATAAATCCACTTTCATTTCAAGAGCTTTTTTACGACGCTGTTCTGGAGATAAATAAACATCTTTATCTCTAGTCATTAAAACTTTATATTGTGGATATTTTGCTAACTCACTAGCTAATTCTTTTGCATATTCTAATGTTAAGTTTTTCTCTAAGATATGTAAATTAGAACTAATTGTTCCTTTATCTACACCTCCATGACCTGGATCAATCATAATGATAAAATTTTTAGTAATTGAATAGTTTTTTTCGGCCAAATTTTTATTAACTTCAATATTTTTAGCAACCGAATCTTTATTAATAATATCTAGGTTAATACATAGCTGCTTATCTTGAGAAAGATTATAAATTTTATCTAATTCAACTTCTTCTGCAAGATTAATAATAATTTGGAGATTTTTATTACCATTAGTAACTTTTCTAATAGCTTTTATAAAATTACCATTCAATTTATTTGGTAAAGTTTTTAGAGCAAAGTTAGTATCCGTAAGATCTATTATAATTTCATTACTTTTAGAAATTACTTGATAAGTTGTTTCTCTATCTAATAATAAAGTAACATTATATTTATCATCATCAATTTCCGAAGAATATAATTGAATTAAATTTGCTTGCTCAGATGCATAAGCAGTTACACTTAAAAAAATTAGGCAGAAGCTAATAATAAATCTATAAAACAACATTATTTATATTTGAGTACCACCAACTGTAATTTTATCAATTAGTAAACTAGGTTGACCTATTCCAACAGGAACTGACTGTCCATTTTTGCCACACATCCCAGCACCATTATCAAGCTCTAAATCATTACCGATAGCTACTATTTTCTTCATCACCTCTGGACCATTTCCTATTAATGTAGCTCCTTTAATGGGAGAAGTAATTTTACCATTTTCTATTAAATAGGCATTAGCAGCCTCAAAAACAAATTTTCCTGAAGTTATATCAACTTGTCCGCCATTAAACTTAGGGAAGAAAATTCCAGACTTAGTTGAAGAAATCATTTCATCTTGAGTAGCATCTCCAGACAACATAAAAGTATTAGTCATTCTTGGCATAGGTTGATGAGCATAATTCTCTCTTCTACCATTACCTGTGGGCTTCATTCCCATTAATCTGGCATTCATTCTATCTTGCATATATCCCACTAGAACGCCATCTTCAATCAAAACATTTCTCTGCGTTGAAGTTCCTTCATCATCAAAATTTAAACTACCTCTTCTATCTTCAATGGTTCCATCATCAATTACAGTAACGCCTTTTGCAGCAACTTGGTTACCCATGCTATTAGAAAAAGCAGAGGTTTTTTTTCTATTAAAATCCCCTTCTAGACCATGGCCGACGGCTTCATGAAGCAAAACTCCAGGATCACCATTGCCTAGAACCACTGTAAATTCTCCTGCTGGAGCTGGCTTTGCTTGCAAATTAACCATTGCCATATTTAAAGCTCTATCAGCCATTTTTTTCCAATTATCTGCTAAAAATAAATCATGATAAGCTTTTCTAGCTCCTGCGCTATCTCCACCAGATTCTAGCACTCCATCTTTCCCCAGAACTACAGAAATAGAAAGCTGAGTAATTGGCCTAATATCTGAAAATTCTTGATTATTTCCTTTAAGAATTTTGATAGCTGACCATCCACCAGCAATTCTTATCGAAACTTGCTTAACTAAAGAATTTTTACTACGAATATATTCATCAATAATTTTAGCAACATTTATTTTCTCTTGGAATGCAATTTCAGCTATTGGATCCAGAGTTTTATATAAATTATGCCGCTTATTATTACTATCTAAATTTATATGCATTGGAGAAGCGAAATTTTGAATTGATCTCACCACCTCACTAGCCTTTTTCAAAGCTGCTTCTGAAAAATCTGTACCATGGGCAAAAGAAGAAATTTCTCCTAGCACACTTCTTAAGCCAAATCCTTTAGTAATATTAAAGCTAGAATTACTAACTTTTTGATCACTGAACATAATCATTTCTGAATGAGATTCTTGTAAATATAACTCGCCATCATCAAATCCATCTAGGGCACTAGTTACCAATTTTTGACAACTATCTTTAGTCCAATTTTGCTTATCAAAAAAATAACTATCAGTTGTGCTATTTATCATTACTTATCTCTAAAATATGGGTTAACGTTCTATTTAGGTAATAATTACTATGCCATTTTAGTATAGTCAATATAGCATTTATGTTGAATTTTATCTAGTCATCTTATATAAATTATGATAATTATTTAATTTAACTATTAAAAATCGCAATAAATTTATGTTTTTCATCTTAAGATATATATTTCTTCTATTTCCTTCATTATGTTTTGCTATACCTGAAAATTGGCAAACCCACTTCCAGGAAGCAGGATCAACATTAATGGAGCGTTTTATCCATTTCCATCATTTATTGTTAGTTATAATTATAAGTGTAGTGATTTTTGTTTTTATTTTACTAACTTACACTTGCATCAGATTTCATCACAAAAATAACCCAGTACCGAAAAAATTCACTCATAATCTGATGATTGAAATATTATGGACTATAGTTCCTTGTATTATTTTAGTAATTATTGCAATACCATCTTTTAGAATACTTTACTATGCAGACACTATACAAAACATGGATATGACCGTTAAAGTTGTTGGCAGACAATGGTATTGGCAGTATGAATATCCTGATAACAAAATAGCTTTTGATAGCTATATCATTTCCGATGCACAGTTAAAACCCGGCCAACATCGTCTACTCGATGTAGATAATGAGTTGGTTCTACCCATTAATACTAATATTAGAATATTAATTACTGGTGGCGATGTTATTCATAGTTTTGCGGTTCCAGCACTAGGATTAAAAACTGACGCGGTTCCTGGAAGGGTTAATGAAACCTGGGTTAGAATTACAAAACTGGGTCAATATTATGGACAATGCTCAGAGTTATGTGGAATTGGCCATGGATTTATGCCAATTTCAATTAAAGCCGTATCACCTGAAGATTATAATACTTGGTTAGAATCGGCAAAAACTAAATTTGCGAATTAAAAAATATTAACTGAGAAGAGATAAATAAAAATTATGAGCGAAGAACATCCAAAAGGTATAAATCGTTGGCTATTTTCAACAAATCATAAAGATATAGGCACTTTATATCTAATATTTGCAATAATTGCTGGGCTAATTGGCGGAGTATTCTCAGAAATTTTACGGCTTGAACTTGCAGAACCTGGAGCACAATTTCTTAGCGGAGATCATCAATTTTATAATGTATTATTAACAGCACATGCCATTATCATGGTGTTTTTCATGATCATGCCAGCAACAGTAGGCGCTTTTGGCAACTGGTTTGTTCCCTTAATGATTGGCGCCCCAGATATGGCCTTTCCTAGATTAAATAATATTAGTTTCTGGCTACTTGTTCCGTCCTTTATTCTAATCATTGCTTCAGCTTTTGTTGACGGAGGCGCAGGCACCGGCTGGACAATCTACCCTCCTTTAAGCACAATAAATTACCACCCAGGAGCGGCCGTGGATATGGCTATTTTAGCTCTTCACCTAGCTGGCATATCTTCAATATTAGGCTCAATCAATATGATTGTAACCATTTTTAATATGCGCGCTCCTGGAATGACATTGCACAAAATGCCTCTTTTTGTTTGGTCAATTTTAGTAACTGCATTTTTATTAATATTAGCACTACCGGTTTTAGGCGGCGCAATTACTATGCTACTTACTGATCGTAACTTTGGCACCCATTTTTTTGATCCAGCAGGCGGCGGAGATCCTGTTTTATTTCAGCATTTATTTTGGTTCTTTGGTCACCCTGAGGTTTATATTATCATACTTCCTGGATTTGGTATGATTAGTCAAATTATTGCTACATTCTCAAAAAAACCGGTATTTGGCTACTTAGGAATGGTCTATGCTATGGTTGGGATTGGATTTGTTGGCTTTGTAGTCTGGGCTCATCACATGTATACCGTAGGCTTAAGTGTTGATACTGTGGCTTATTTTACCGCAGCAACCATGATTATTGCCGTTCCTACAGGAATTAAAATTTTTAGCTGGATCGCCACAATGTGGGGAGGATCTATTGAATTCAAAACTCCAATGCTATTTGCTATTGGTTTTATATTATTATTTACCATAGGGGGAGTAACTGGAGTTGTGCTCTCTAATGCTTCAATTGATCGAGTATTTCAGGACACATATTATGTAGTTGCACATTTTCACTATGTTATGTCTTTAGGTGCTTTATTTGCTCTTTTTGCTGGATTTTATTATTGGTTTGGAAAAATCTCAGGTAGACAATATCCAGAATGGATGGGCGTGGTTCACTTTATTACTACATTCATAGGAGTAAATCTAACTTTCTTTCCACAGCATTTCCTAGGATTAGCTGGAATGCCTAGAAGAATACCTGATTATCCTGATGTTTTTCATGGATGGAATTTAGTTTCTACCATTGGGTCAACCATCGCTTTATTAAGCAGTTTTTTCTTTATCTTTATTGTATTTTACACTTTAAGAAAGGGAGAAAAATGCCCTAATAATCCATGGGGAGAAGGCGCAAATACTTTAGAATGGACTTTATCTTCACCGCCTCCATTTCATAGCTACGAAACTATTCCAGTTATAGGAGATGAGCCTGCTCATTAAGTTAGTAAATTAGAGAGAATTGATGAAAGATAGCTTTATGATTTATGCATAAAATTTCAATTCTCTTTTATTATCTCTAACGCAATTAAATTATGCTATTCAACTATTTCTTTTTATAAATTTCAATTTATCACCCCCATTCAATTGACTAAATTACATGTATAAAACAGAGCATTATAATTTAAAAATTAGAGAGAGCTCTTAAAAATACTTCCATAACTTTGAATCCCCTAATAATTATCAACAGCCTTGACAATAGTAAATAAATTTACTAATATAAAATTTAGATTAATTTAAATCTTAAGAGGTTAATATATGGTAGATAAAGTATTTAATAGGCACTCTATTACATGGCCTACAAGCTCTCCACTAAACGAAGGAATGCTGGATATACCCGAAGATGTGTGCACTTTTTATCGCAACCCTGAGCAGCTTCCGATTAACACTAAACCAATTGAAAAAAACACCCATCATTTTTGGTTAAAAACTCACAATCAAACAGATAATAGCAAGGAAATTCCTGATGTTGCATTTGATAACTTATTAAATCAATATTCCAGAATGGATAACAACATAGAATGCTTTAATATTAAATATTACCTAGAAAATAAGCAAAATTGGCAGTGCATCACCCCAAATCACTATATGTCGTTGAATCAAAACGAGAAAAGTAATTATTTTCATCATTTCTTTTGGGTTAATGATGAAACTTTATATCCCACCACTATAGCCAAACTTAAAGCTATTAACGTTGATATTAAGAATATTAATAGTTTAGATATTAAAGCTCAACATTTAGATAAAATAAATGATTATATTGACAAAGGTTATTACGGATCAATGGTTGATACACTTAAATATAAAACTGCTCTCATCTACGGAGGAGTAGCTACTGATCTAAATTTTGAACTTTATACAAAAAAATTAGGCAAATTCTTTGATGATTATAGCTTTATTACCGTAGCTCGTAATTTTCGTGATATAGAAAATTATTTTATTGCCGCGCATAAAGATCATTCTATATTAAATGCTATGTCAGATGTAATTGACAATATGCTAGATAATTCGGAGATAAAAGATGATCTTCATTTGACACATATAACTTATGGAGTTTGGCGCGACACCCTAAAGTCTAATATAGAAAATGCAGAAGGGGTAAATGAAATATTTAAATTTTGCTATGGAGAGATGAGAGAAGAACTTTATATCGGAAGAGATCCTGATTCTCAATCTTCCTGGTTTAGCTAAATTTTAGGGTTTTAGAGCATTTATTGGTTCAAATAGATATTATAACCAATTACTGTAGCATTGCCTTTGCTCTCAAATATTCAAATAAAATACAGCTTGCAAAATTTTATAATATTTGCTATGTTATGAACTATTATAATATTTGGTTCGTGAGGTGGGTTATTAAGTTTAACCCACCTTTTTTTTAACATATTAGATTTAATAAAATGATTGAAGAAAAAATACAAAATTTAATAGAGCAGCCTCTTAATAATTTAGGCTATGAATTAGTTAGAATTAAACATATTGGCGATGATATCATTCAAATTATGATTGATAGTGAGGAAGGTGTAAATATTACAGATTGCACTAAAGTCACTAAGTTGATAAATCCAATATTAAGCGTTGCTGAAATTAGTGATAAATATAACTTAGAAGTTAGCTCTCCTGGACTTGATCGCCCTTTAATCAAACCAGCTCATTTTATTAAATTTATTGGTAACACTATTAAATTAAACTGCTTTAATCTTATTGATGGTCAGAAAAAATTTATGGGTGAACTGACTAATTTCAATGAAGAAACTAATATCATTGAATTAACTTGTGCAGACAAAGTTGTACAAATTAATCTAGATAAAGTACAATCAGCAAATATATATTATCAACCACAAAATAATAAGACAAAAACTAAAAAAGGATCAGGTCATGCATAGTTCAAGCGGTTTTGGCAATAATGAAATTATTCAAGTAGCAGATGCAGTAGCAAGAGAAAAAGGCATAAGCCGAGATTCGGTTATTGAAGCTATGGAGTTTGCAATTCAAGCAGCTGCTAAACGTAAATATGGTCAAAAACATAATATAAAAGCTGAGATTGATCGTAAAACTGGTAAAGTAGATATTTATCGCGTTTTTGAAGTTGTAGAAAATGTTGAAAATTCAGCAATAGAGGTTTCACTAAATGATGCAAAAGCAGCTTCTCCTGACGCTGTAATTGGAGATCAGGTTACTGAACTATTGCCTCCTATTGATCTTGGAAGGGTTGCGGCTCAATCTGCAAAGCAAATTATTATTCAAAAAGTTCGTGATGCTGAGCGTGATAGACAATTTGAGGCTTTCATAAATCGTGTTGGCGATATAATGAATGGCGTAGTAAAGCGCTTAGAATTTGGCGATATAATTGTTGATGTTGGTAGAGATGAAGCAGTTTTAAAGAAAGAAAGCATTATTAAAAATGAAATTTTCAGACCTAATGATAAAATTAGAGTTTATGTTGAAGATGTTAGAAGAGTAGTCAAAGGACCACAAATATTCTTATCTAGAACTCATGATAACTTCTTAGCTAAACTTTTTGCTCAAGAAGTTCCTGAAATTTATGATGGAGTAATTGAAATTAAATCTGTTGCTCGCGAACCTGGCTCAAGAGCAAAAATAGCTGTATATTGCAGAGACTCATCAATAGATCCAATTGGATCATGCGTTGGGATAAGAGGAAGTAGAGTTCAAGCTGTTGTAAATGAGCTTCAAGGAGAGAAGATTGATATTATTGCTTGGTCTTCAAATCCTGCTACCTTTGTTGTAAATGCTTTAACTCCTGCAGAAGTTAGCAAGGTGGTAATTGATGAAGATAAACGCAGAATTGAAGTTGTAGTTCCAACTGAACAACTCAGCCTAGCTATAGGAAGAAAAGGACAAAATGTTCGTTTAGCTTCAAAATTAACCAATTGGCACATTGATATTCTTACTGAAGATGAAGAATCAAAACGCAGAAGTGAAGAATTCAACAATCTAACTGAATTATTTATGAGCAAACTTGATGTTGAAGAAATGTTAGCTCAACTTCTTGCAGCTGAAGGATTCACTTCTGTTGAAGATATTTATCACACTAGTGACGAAGATCTTTTAGAAATTGAAGGCTTTGATGAAAATCTGGCTAAAGCACTTAAAACAAGAGCTGAGAAATATATTACTAAAATTAATGAAGCTTTTGAAGATCAAATCAAAACATTAGGTGTGGCGCAAAGTTTATTAGATATTCTTGATTTACCTCAAGAACAAATTTTGAAATTAGCTGAAGAGGGTATAAAAACTCCTGAAGATCTAGCTGAATTAACACTGAAAGAATTTAATCAAATTTTACCTAATAGTAATTTGAGTGGCGACCAAATAAAAACATTGATTAACGAAGCTAAAAATCATATAGATTAATAAACACATAAAATTTATAGAGAAATTATGAGTGAAGAACAGAACGACCCGAACAAAGAAACCAAGCTTGGCATACAGCCTTCAGTTTTGAAGCTGAACAGGTCATTTGACAGTAGTCAAATCAAGCATAATTTTAATCAAGGGCGCTCTAAGACTGTAGTAGTTGAGGTGAAAAAAAAGCGCTTTGGAATCAAGGATGCAATTAAGCCTAGCACTCATGAATCTCCAGCCATGCCAGCCATTAATAATACAACTGATAATTTAACAAATGATGAGTTCACTGCGCGTTTACAAGCTTTAAAGCAAGCTTCACAAGAAGAAGCTTTAAAGCAAGCTCAAGAAAAAATTCGTCAAGAAGAGGCTCTTCTATCAGTTAATATTAATGAAAGCCTAGATGAACCTGTATTAGTTCCTACTGAAAAGGTTGCAGAGCCAATAGATGCTGTTATAGCTCCTATCACTACTGATGCTGAAGAAAACAATAAAAATGACTTCAAAAAACATATTCCTAAAAATCAGGCCACTGTTGATAAAGAACAAGAAGTAGAAAAGAAAATTAATAAACATGATGTAAAAGTTAAAACATCTAAAACTAAATATGATGATTCACGAAAATTAGCAGACAAGCTTAATTCTCTCTCTAATCAAGAAGATGGAACTGATGATATTGAATTAGTCCGTCACAGAAGTATGGCTGCTTTAAAGCGTCAAAGAGAAAAAGCTAGAAGAGATCATCACGCTGCATTTGCTCTTCCATCTGAGAAATTTATTAAAGAAGTTATTTTACCAGAATCAATCAGCGTGCAAGAACTAGCCAATAGAATGTCTGAAAGAGTAGCTGACGTTACTAAAGAACTTATGAAATTGGGAATGTTAGTAACTTCTAGTCAGCTTATTGATGCTGATACTGCTGAATTACTAATTGGCAGTTTTGGTCATAAAGTTAAGAGAGTTACCGAAGGCGATGTTGAAAATATTCTCCAGTTTGAAGATAATGATTCTGATTTAATGCGCCGCCCTCCTGTGGTCACTATTATGGGCCATGTGGATCATGGAAAAACTTCTCTTCTTGATGCTTTACGTTCATCAGATGTAGTACTAGGTGAAGCAGGCGGAATTACTCAGCATATTGGAGCTTATCAAATTACCCTGGCTAGTGGCGAACATATAACCTTTATTGACACTCCTGGTCATGAAGCTTTCACAGCTATGCGCTCTAGAGGAGCTAAATCTACAGATATAGTAATATTAGTTGTTGCTGCAGATGATGGTATTATGGCTCAAACAATTGAAGCTTTAAATCATGCTAAGGCTGCTGAAGTGCCAATTATTGTTGCTATCAATAAAATTGACAAGCCTGGAGCAGACCCATCAAGAGTAAAACAAGAATTACTACAGCATGGATTAATTCCTGAAGATTTAGGTGGTGATGTTTTAGTGGTTGAAGTTTCAGCGAAACAAAAACTAAACCTTGATAAACTTGAAGAAATTATTTTATTACAAGCTGAGATGCTAAATTTACGCGCAAATTATAAATCAAAAGCTTCTGGTGTTGTTATTGAATCAAAAGTTGATAAAAACAAAGGTGTTATTACCACTTTATTAGTTCAGCGTGGTACCTTAAAAGTTGGAGATATTATTGTAGCAGGAAGCAGCTCTGGTAAAGTTAGGGTTATTCATGATGATAAAGGAAGAACTCTAACCGAAGCTACTCCTTCAACTCCAATTGAAGTTTTAGGGCTTGATGCAGCTTCTGATGCCGGGGATAATTTCAGTGCTGTAGATCATGAAAAACAAGCACGAGAAATCACTCAATACAGAAACCAACGTAGGCAGCTGGTGAAGAATTTTGCTAATAAACGCGGTAGTTTGGCAGAATTGTTTTTACAGTCAGGCAGTGGCAGAATCAAAGAATTACCTATTATTATTAAAGCAGATGTACATGGCTCAATTGAAGCAATATCAGGCAGCCTTCAAAAATTTAATGGAGAAGAAGTTAGAGTAAGAATTCTTCACTCTGCTGCTGGAGGAATTAATGAGTCTGATATAGCCTTAGCTAGCGCTTCAAATGCTATGATTGTTGGATTCAATGTTAGAGCTAATAATCAAGCAAGATCTCAAGCAGAAAGCGATGGCGTAGATATTAGATATTATTCTATAATCTATAACTTAATTGATGATATTAAAGCTATACTTTCTGGAATGCTTTCTCCGGTTATTCGTGAAGAATATATAGGGCATGTTGAAATTCGTAAGGTTTATAACATTACTAAAGCTGGGAAAATTGCTGGATCTTATGTAACTGATGGCTACATCTCTCGCGGAGCTGGTGTAAGATTATTACGTGATAATGTGGTGATTCATCAAGGCAAACTCAAAACACTACGTCGCTTTAAAGAAGATGTAAAAGAAGTTCGTGAAAGCTTTGAATGTGGTATTGCTTTTGAAAACTATGAAGATATTCGTGAAGGTGATAAAGTTGAAGTATATAAACTTATTGAAGAAGCAAGGACACTTTAGTTAAATGTTAGAATTAGAAAAGATTTTACCGGCAAAAAAGTCCTCTACTAGGCAATTAAAGGTTGCTCAAACAATAAAAGAACTTGTAGCTGAAGCGATTGTAAAAAAACAGGTGGAAGCTGAAGTTTTAGAAAATAACTTTATTACTATTTCTAAAGTTAATATTAGCCCAGATTTACAAAATGCTACGGTTTTTATTACTGTTTATAACTGCTTAGATAAGAAAGATTTTTTATTAGAATTAAATAAATTAGCACCAAAATTTAGATATATTGTAAATAAAAGCCTTCAATTGAAATTCTCTCCTCAAATAACTTTCCGTTATGATGATACTCTTGAGAATGTTGATAGAATTAACTCTTTACTTTCATCATTGGATAAGTAAATTAATATACATTAAGCTAAATTTATACAAAAAATAGCTTGTATTTTTAGTAAATTTCTTTAATTTGATTAATGTACCTCTATTGGTATCTTATCGTAAGCGTCCTTAGCTCAGCAGGATAGAGCAACAGATTTCTAATCTGTGGGTCAGGAGTTCGAATCTCTTAGGACGCGCCAATAATACAAGAACTACATTAGCTAGTCATAACCTCGCAAAAATTTACGCTCTATATTTTTGATTAAGTTTGGTATAATTTACAAAAAAATAAAAAACTATTTTTTATGAATTGCAGTATGCCTTATATTTGAGATATCTGCTTGATTAATTACACAAACCTCTGTGAATACTTGGCATAAAACTCTTATAAAGCCTGAATTAACCCTATCTAAATAGATTCTTACTCCAGTTTGAAGTTTATTATACTTGAATGATGGGATTCTGCATGGGGTATATCAATGCAAGTATCTGGCATTTAAATAAATAGATTATCTAAAGCTTTGTTAAGATTATCAAACTCAAAAGAATATCCAGCCTCTGTGATTTTATTAGGCAACACTCTCTGTCCATTTAGCAATAGAGCCTCTCCCATTTCTCCAAACATAATTTTTACTATAAAGCTGGGCATAGTTAAAAACATAGGCCTATTTAAGACTTTAGCTAATGTTTTACTAAAATCTCTATTTTGCACTGGATTAGGGGCCGTCCCATTCACCGGTCCTTCAATATTTTTATTATTGATAATATACATAATTATATTGCAAAGATCTTTTATATGGATCCAAGACATATATGCTTTACCATCCCCTATTTGACATCCTAAAGCCAGTTTAAAAGGCCATAGCATCTCTTTTAATATGCCTCCTTCTTTAGCTAACACAATTCCTGTGCGTAGATTAACAACTCTAACGCCGTAATCTTTAGCTTCATTGGCTATATTCTCCCATCTCTCACATAATTGATGGGTAAAACCATCGTCATCTGCTTTAGAATCTTCAGTAAATATTTGGGTAGGATTAGAGCCATAAAAACCTATTGCAGAACCACTAATGAGAAGTTCTGGTTTTTGCTCTAATTTGCTTATATATTCTATCAGTTTCTTTGTAATATCTATTCTGCTAGATAATATTCTAGCTTTTTTACTATCAGTCCATCTACCTTTGTTTATTGGCTCGCCTGCAAGATTAATAATAATATTATAATCCTTATCTAGCTTGTTAATATCATCTATGTATTTGATCTGAATATTTGAGGAATTCTCTGTTAATAAAGTGTTACGTGTGAATATTGTAATATTTATATTTTGATATTCTGCTATTAAAGCTTTGATTATATTAGAACCAATTAGACCAGTTCCGCCTGTTATTAGAATTTTCATATCAAGTTCTCAAAATTAGCTTTTTTATATTCAACTGCTTTATTCCAATTTTATAACAAATAAATCGAAATAACAATTTGATCCTTTAAGAGTTTTTTAATTTTTTACTGCTATTTTTACTAGTAGAAAAATTTATAGGTATAGAGTTAATATGAAATTTATTGTTAAATTATTCTTTTTAGTTTTAATTTTAACTGACGTTATCACTCAAGCTACTGATCACTCTAATAAGATACCTCAAAGATTTATCAAGCATAAAAAATATTCTCCTCAAAATAATCAAACCAATCCGCTTGATGATCCTGATATACCGGGAATTATTATTAAAGATCATAAAATAACTCCTGAAAATATAACTATTAAAATAACAGACGCAAATTCATACTTAAGAATTAAAAATCTTGACCCTGATTTTGTATCTTTCAATGTTTCTAATAATGCACAAAGTATCTCTATGAAGCTTGATCAAGAAATATCAATTAATTTAAACCAAGAGCTAACCTCACAGGATATAACTATTAATTTTATCTTTAATAATCCTGATTGCACAACAAACACTGAATGCAGCGCAACTATAACTAGTACGGCAACAATAAGCTTAAATTAGAAGATAATAAACTGGGTTAAGTAGCGATGAGAATGGTATATTAGAGAAGAGGTTTAATCTCTTCTCTAATACTCAAGTTATTTACTTTGAGCTTTACGTTCTTTTGATTGAATCTTTAGCAAATATATCCCCGACATAATAATTAATGCATAGCCGATATAAGCACTTAAGGTAGGTTGGTTGCCAAAAAAACAAAATCCTAATATTCCACCAAAAACTAATTTGCTATAATCAAAAGGAGCCACAACTGACATTTCAGCTATTTTTAAAGATTGGAAGTAACAAGCTACATGCATAAAGTGTAACATTCCCAAACAAAGCAAAAATCCTATTATTTGTGGTGTAAAATTAGCAAAAGAGTTCATTTCAATAATCCAAGGAATATTCATTCCGACAATACTATGGTTACCCCATTGAAATAAAGCCGCTGGCATAGATACTAGCACTGAAATTACAGATACGTAAAATAATTGGGTACGATTAGATTCAGTTCTTCCTAAAATTTTAATTACACTACTATTTGCTGTCCATAGTAACACACCTAATAAAATTATTAGATAATTATAATTAAATTCTTTAGTGCTAGACTCTTCCATAAACCATGGAAAGCTAAATCCATTATCAGTAACCACTACTGCAGGATATACCACCAATAACATTCCAAAACAACTTAATGCTACTGTAGTTATTTTACTTAATGAAAGCTTTTCTTTAAAATAAATCATACTAACAATTATTAGTAATACAGGCTCCATTTTATTTAAAGCTGTGGCGCTAGCAATATCTACTTTACTCATTCCATAAAAGAAGCAAAGGGCCCCTAATGTGCTTACTACACCTCTAAGAAGATGCAATTTGAATTTTCTAGTTTTAACACATCTAATACCGTCATATAAAATCCAGGGCACAATTCCAACTAGCACCAAAGATTTATAAATAAACACTACTTGACTTGAAGTAATAAACTGTGTGAGATATTTTATTATCACATACAACATTGAAGTTGCAAAAGCATTGATTAACATCAAAACGATGCCGTTGACATTCTTATACTGAACTGGTTGAACCATAAAAAAACCTTATAAAGTTGTTATAGAAATTTTTAATAAGAAAAAAGATATGCTTATGATTACAAAGAATAGAGAATAAATAAGTGAGAATTGTTATATAAAATAACACAAAATTTCCTAACACCCTAATACTAGTGCATAAACTTCTAGAAGTTAATGTATATTTATATATGTGTCAATAACCACTGCTAAATAAAATATATTAATTGTGAAGTAGAGCTTTTCTTTATTGTTGCCAATATAAAAGGCTCTAGTAAATTATTTATATAGATATCTTTACTTATTATCAACTAACTCATTTTTACTATTTTGCTACTTCTTGCGCACCTTACATATAATGCTATAAATTTATACATTTAGTTAGTTACTGCAGATATGGAGCTAACCATAGATGGTATAACTGTTGTTGTAGAAATTGAAGCCTCTTTTGCTAATTCTTTAGAGAAAACAGCAATAATTTTATCTAATTTTTCTTTTGATAAAGATTTAACAAAGTCATAAAGATTTTTTGATAAAAGATCACGAGCTAATTCCATAAAAAGCTTGTTTGCTAGAGCCTTATTTTGATTAACTCCATAACCACCATCGTTATTAATAGTGATAAGTAAAGCTTTAGAAAAGTTACTATTATTTTTTACTTCTTCTAACCAATATTTATCTTGGATATAGTTTAGAGCTTTACAAATACTGCTATTACCTTTTACTTTTTCTAACCAAAGTTTAGCTTGGGTGTAGTTTTTTGTTGTACCTAATCCATAATAATACATGTAGCCTAATCTAGATTGTACGTATATATGCGCCTCCAAATCAGTTAATTTAGGATCATAGATAGTTTTAAGAGGTTTTAATCCTTGAAGGTTGACCCAACCAAATTCAGCTACAGGAAATTGTTTGCCAGAATTTTCAGCTTTTTCAAACCATTCTTTTGCTAATGTGTAATTAGGAATCACTCCGTCATTATCAAAATAAATCTGCCCCATCTTGATTTGAGAATTGACATCTCCTTCTTGGGCTAATGGCTGAAAATATTTTAGTGCTTGAGCGTGATCCTTCTTAACCCCATCTCCACCATAAAAATATACCAACCCAATATTGTATTTAGCATTAACATATCCACCCTCTAGAGCTTTTTTAAACCATTGCAAGGCAAGAGCTTTATCTTTTTGTCCATAATAGATTTCACCAAGTTTGTTTGCAGCACTATAGTCTCCATTACTCGACTTTTCAGTTAAATCAATAAATTCATTCATTACGCCAACATGGCCTAAATCATAACATCCATGTGATAAAGATTTTTTATACCATTCCTTTGCTTTGATATAATTTTTAGCGTCTCTATTTAAATTACCAAGCTGTATGTCTGCAGGACAAAATCCCTTCGCTGCTAATTCATGTAAAACTTTAACTGATTCTTTTGAGTAGGTGAAGTGACCGTTATCATTATATTTATTATAAATTTCCCTCATTTGATCATATTCAGGATTCTTATGAGTGCAAGAAGCTATCAATAAAATGAGTAAACTAAAAACAAAAAGATTCTTAATAAATTGCATAAAATTATTCCCTATAATAACATTATTCATATTTAATCTAGATGCATAATTGTAAACTCTATTGTTTGATAAAGCAAAACTAATCATGTTTTTGCAACCAGCCAGAAAAAAGCGAGACCGCAAAATTTTATTCAATTTTTAAGATAAAAATCCTTACCTTAATACTACAAATTAGCATTTATAAGGCTTCTTATTTAAATTCTCTATTGCATGAATCACTCTTATTACATTACAAGAACAATTATCTATAAATTGATTATTTAACTATGGTAGATGTAGCATCCCAACGCTGATTTAAGATAATATCTTCACTTTTTATATCTATATTACCCAATAGTGCAATAGCAGTATCTTGGTGCTGACCAATCACATGCACATAAGTGATCGGAATATTTTGGAACTCAGTATGAATAATTTTAATTTCTTCAGGCTTAATTTCATGATGACCACAAAAAATTATTAGCTTATCTTGGCTTGGATTAAAATTTTCTACAACATTAACTTTGCCATCAATAATTTTTGTGCTGCATAAGCTATAATAAATTTCATCCATACCAGTTGCATTAGCAACAACGTAATTTAAACCACCTTTAGCAAATATTTTACTCCCCTCAGGCGCTGCAATCATTAAATCACCTTCAGCCATACCTTCCATTATAGGAGCAGCTGGAATAGCGTTAAGAGTTAAACCATTAGCAGTTATAGCAAAAGGCTCATAAGGAACTAAATTAGCCTTATAATCTTTATAATAAAAATAAGCAGAAATCACTATAATAGCCAATATCAATTCAGCTATACAAAATTTTACCATTCTAGATTTTAAAAAATTTGTCATTTTAAAGAGCTCCTTTAATTTTCCCAACTTTGGTTTAATACTATATCATCTGTTGTAATTTCAATATTTCCAAGTAAGGCAATTACTGAAGTCTTTTCATTTCCTTGAACTTTAATAAAAGTAAGATCAATATCATCTTGTTGCTGATGACAAATAGAAATATTTTCTTGTATAATTTTATTTTGAGTACAAAAGAAAAATATTTTATCCATTTTAGGATCAAATTTTTTAATAATATCAATTTCTTCCGTGTTGCAAAGGCTAAAGTAAAACTGATCCTTCCCAGGGCCAGAAACTAAATAATCTGCACCATTAATAGCAAATATTTTGCTCCCCTCAGAAGACGCAGCCATAAAATCGCTACCGACAGTGCCCTTCATTTTAGCTGAAGATTCAATTTTTGTTGCAGAGGTTTTATTAAGAAAATCTTTTTTTGATAAAGCAACTGGCTTATATGCCCAATCAATAGGACATTCTTCTAAGAGAGATTTTTTAACTTTATAAAAATTAAAGAACGAAGCAACAGCTGCCACCCCTCCAACCAAAAATGCATAGATATATGAATAGCTTATTGTAGCTACTTCATTAACAGCTCCTAATGCAGTTGGCACCATAATTTTGGCATTTGTTTTACAAGTTGCAGCACTCACAATTCCTTCTACTATGCTTCCAGCCGCTTCATTACCTGTAGCATGAGTTACAGCTTCTTTAGCTAACTTCCCTGCCATATTTGATCTATTACATCCACAAGAAGCTTTCATAGAAATCCTTAATTAAAATTAAATACCTAGAATTTTATTATAGACATATATAATCTTTTTACACATGCTTGCAAGAGAAAAATTTTGCTGGACATTATCCCTTGCTGATCTAGCAATCCTAAGCCTTTCTAAATTTTTAATCTGCAATAATTTGGTGATTGTTTCAGCTAATTGCTTGGTATTATTGGGCTCAATTAACCAACCGGTTTGTTGATCAATAATGGTTTCTTTTATTCCTCCCATATTACAGGCAATAACTAAACGCCCCATCGCCTGAGCTTCAATAGAAACTAGACCAAAAGCTTCTGGCTTGGTTGAAACGCATGCCACTATATCTGATAAACCATAGATTGCTGGCATATCTAGAACATTCTTAGTAAACATAACTGTATCTTCCAACCCATATTCTTTAATTTTATTACTTAGCTCTTTAATATAGCTTGACTGCTTAGAAATATCCCCAACAAACAGGCAGATTACAGAATTCTTAGGTAATTGCTTTATCGCTTCAAGTAAAAATAAATGACCTTTACTTCTAACCAACCTTCCTGGTAACATAATTATAGATTTATCCAGAGGGATTTTTAATTTATCAGCTAAATCCATAATTCTATTTTTGCTCAAGGTATCATAATTGAAGTTATCTAAGTCTGTACCACAATTGATTAATTCAATTTTTTGGTGATCAAATTGATAATGTTCTTTAGCATATTCGGCTATATATTTTGAAACTACTATAATTTTTTCTCCCTTAACAATCACGCTGTTATAGAGCTTTTTAAAAAATCCTTTGGTGCCATGAGCTCCATGAATAGTAGTAATAAAATGACATTTGGTAAACTTTGAAGCAAAATATGCACTCCAACCCGGAGCTCTAGATTGAGCATGCACAATATCAATATCATTATCTTCAATAATTTTTTTCAGTTTAAAAATATTATAAATAATTATTAGAGGGTTTTTGCTATCTAATTTTAACTGCAAATGATAGGAACCTTCTCTGGTAAGCTGACTCACTAATGCACCTCCAGCTGAAGCCACATACGATCTATAACCTTCTTTGGCTATAGCTTTGGCTGTATCTACAACCTCTCTTTCCACTCCCCCTGATACTAGTTTAGGTAAAACTTGCAGGATTCCTGGTTTTTTAGTTACATAATCTTGTTTTTGTTTTATTATTTTTTTAACTAACATCTAAACCTAATTTAACTTGAGCCACATATTATGAATAATTACCAGAAATTATATCATTCTTCTAACCAGCACTTTACAGCATATCACAAAACATCCACAAGCAAAAATAACAAACAAGGCATTATTTTTTTAGGTGGCTTTAAATCAGATATGAATGGCACCAAGGCCCAAGCAATTTCAGCCTATGCTGAAAAAAATGATCTTGATTTTATAAAATTTGATTATTCTGGTCATGGATCTTCATCTGGAGAATTCATAGAAGGTAGCATAGATTCATGGCTGAAAGAAACACTTGATGTTATCGATCAATTAACCGATAAACCACAAATTCTTATTGGCTCGAGCATGGGTGGCTGGATTATGTTACTTGCTGCTATAGCAAGACCTGCAAGAATAGCCGCTTTAATTGGCTTAGCGGCAGCCCCAGATTTTACTGAAGAATTAATTTGGAATTGCTTGTCTAATCAACAAAAAGAGCAATTACTTGCCAAACAACCCCTGCTTTATAGAAATGAATTCTGCCAAGATGCCTATCTAATCAGTTCTAATTTAGTATTTGATTCAAGGCAGCATCTATTATTAGATAAAAAAATTCTTATAGACGCACCTATTCATTTAATTCATGGGATGGAAGATAAAGACGTGCCCTTTAGTACTACCATTAGAATTGCTCAACAGGTAACAAGCAAAAATGTTAGAATAACTTTGCTTAAAAACTCAGGACATAATCTATCTCAACCGCAGGATCTAGAATTTATTTACAAAGCAATTGAAGAAGCTTTACTCTAGTTTAAAATTCCTCTACTCACAAAAATAATGAGTTGATAAAAAATTTAAGCATCTATAATTTGCAAGAAACTATTTTAATGTTATCATAATTAAAAATACAGACCAAAAATGGATTAGAACATGCGTATAATAATTGTTTTTTTAAGCCTTATTTTATCAGCTAAAGTTTTTGCTTCAGTGCCAGTTGATCCATATTTAATCAAATGTTCCCCTTATCCTGAGATTAAAGATAATACTAGCCTTCCTGCCAAATTTAATCCCACCAATAATCTTGCGCGCTCTGCTGAAAATAGCTTTTATAAAGCAGAGGGACAAAAAATTGTTATTTATGGCAGATTAATGGATGCCAATTGCGTGCCTATCAATGATGGAAAAATATTTATCTGGCAAGCCAATAAAGCGGGATATATACAGTATGAAACAAAACATAAACATAAAGCAAAATGGATGGATCCTAACTTTACCGGCACAGGAGTTACTAATAGCGACAATCTAGGTAGGTTTAATTTTATTTCAATAATGCCTGGAAGCATAGGAAAAACCACAGCACATATTAATTTTAGAATTGAACATCCTATATTAAAAAATTTCGCTTCTAAGATTTATTTCCTTAGAGAAGGAGAAAGCATAATTAACGACCATCATGTTTCAAAACATCTAAAGCAAGAAAAAATAATAGCTGTCCCTGGAGGAGTTGATAAAGATGGAGTTCAAATATACTTTATTGACATAACTTTAAAGCAAAAAATACCCTATAAAGAATATTAAAACATGTTTAAAAAACTAATACCATCTTCTCTATTTGTAAGGTTTATTTTAATTATAGTCTTACCCATAGTGTTTGCTCAGACAATTGCCACTTATATATTTTATAATCGTCACTGGGTTAGCGTTAGTAAAAATATGTCTTTATCACTTTCTAACGATATTCAGATGATTTTTGATTTGAACAAGCAAAATATTCCAGAAGATAATAAGAAATTGATCTATAATAGAATAGGCATTCAATATAATATAAAAAAACTACCCACGAAGGAGTTTGTAGAATATTTTGATCCCAATGCTGAATTTCTTTATGGCTCACTAAAAGAGAATTTTTCCCTCCCCATGAAAATTAAATTTATAAATGATGATGATGATATTCAAATAGAAATTTTAAATAACAAAAATATCCATCAGTTTCAGACTAACAGCAAAAGAATAAACAACCCCACTACCTATATTTTTATTTTATGGATGATGGGAAGCAGTATTATTTTTATTTTTCTTTCTATCCTTTTTGCTCGTAACCAAATTAGACCCATTATAAAATTAGCTAGAGCTGCAGATCGCTTTGGTAAAGGTCAACATAATATATCTTTAAAACCTGAAGGCGCCAAAGAAATTAGAAAAGCTGCCGCTGCTTTCCTAAAAATGAAGGAAAGAATAGAAAGACAAATGAATTATCGAACAGAAATGCTTGCCGGGGTGTCTCATGACCTAAGAACTCCCCTTACAAGGATGAAACTGCAATTAGCAATGAGTAAAGATGAAGATTCAGGAGCCCTGCTTGAAGATATTAACGACATGGAAACCATGATTAATTCTTATCTTAACTTTGCAAGTGGCAGAGATATAAAAGAAACAGAGAAAGTTGTATGGATTTCTAAATTCTTAGCAAGAATAATCACCCCATATATTCAACAACAGCTTGATATAGAGCTGCACTCTAAGAAAGATATAAAAATACCCTTACAAATTGATTCAATAAAAAGATGTTTCCAGAATTTACTAGATAATTCTTTTAAATATGGAAGCCAAGTAAAAATAATATATTACGAACTTGATGATGCAATACATATTGAAATTCATGATAATGGCCCAGGCATTCCTGTAGAAAAGCGGGAAGAAGTGTTTAAGCCTTTCTTTCGCCTTGAAGAATCAAGAAATAAAGAAACTGGAGGCGTTGGTCTAGGTTTAGCAATAACGCGCGATATTATTAGCAATCATGGAGGTCAAATTTATTTTGAAACTAGCGAACTTCTCCAAGGAGCAAAAGCAGTTATTATTTTACCCTTATAAGGATTTATTTAGTGGCAGCCTTAATAAAAGCTTCCACTATTAGCTTATCTTCATCAGTTGCTAAATATTCTGGATGCCACTCCACTCCTAAAGCAAACTCATAATTAGTTAATTCAATAGCCTCAATTATACCATCTAGAGCCACCGCTGAAATAACTGTATTATCTCCCACTGATTTTACTGCCTGGTGATGAGAACTATTAACCATCATTTGATCTTTAGCTATAATTTTATGCAGTAGAGTTCCTGGAATAATTTTTATTGAATGAGAAGGTTCTGACATATGAATTCCTAAGCTTTTCTGCTCATGATTCATAACCTCTGGAAAAGCTGTTTGAATATCTTGCAGCAATTTACCTCCATGCATGGCGCAAAGAAGCTGTTGACCTGCGCATATTGCCAAAATTGGAATGTTTTTAGCTAGAGCTGCTTTGATTAAAGCCATTTCAAATTCTGTACGATTGTTTCTAATTATCCTAGTTTCTAACTGCCTCTCTTCACCATATACATCAGGAGATAAATCATAATCTCCTCCAGTTACCATTAATCCATCTATTATTTCTAAATATTGATCTATAGCCTGCATATCATATGGAAGAGCTAATGCTACGCCACCTAATTGTGAAATAGAGCTTGCATAATTACAACGCAAAGCATACCAAGGATGCATAACAGAATATGTAGGACTGTCTTCCCAATCTAAAGTAATGCCAATTATAACTTTTTTTAACATGATAGTGATTTTAAATTTATATAATTATGTTAATATGCTAGATGAAAATATTCAATAAATATAGTTATAGTTTATTTAAAAGGAAAAAACTTATGGATCAAGAACTAGTTACTAATGTTGCTCATGCACCAGATTTATCAATTCTAGGATTAATAGCTGGAGCAGATATAATAGTGAAAGCCGTATTATTGCTTTTATTATTAGCCTCTATATGGAGCTGGGCAATTATTGTAGATAAATCATTATTGCTTAACAAAATTACCAGACAAGTAGATAATTTTGAGAAAGTCTTCTGGTCTGGACAATTAT
>JBASGW010000072.1:0-1649 GCA_049653745.1 Rickettsiales bacterium | reverse complement strand
TGCTAGTGGTGATAATGGTGCTCAAGATTTGTTACCATTATCTGATGACGTCCAAATGTCTGGAGAGAGAGAATCTATTCCAAAAAATAATTTAAAGTTTACAGTTGTTCCCAGTTTAAAAAATGTTCTAGATAATCCTCAAGTTAAATTTACTTTAGGTATGGTAGGAGGTGAAATGATCTTAAATCCTGGCCTGGGTTATGCTATAGATAAAATAAATGGAGTGAATCAAGATAAAAATCTTGTTGATTATTATACTCAAAACTTTAATGGCTATGGCTCCTTCTTATTCAAAGCTGGTGTTATGTTTACAACAGCAACTGTGATGCTTCCTATCTCACCAAATTATGGAGTTAATATGCTTGTTGGCAAAGTGGTTGCAGATGGAGCATATAATGCTGTAATGGGTGATAAGCAACAGTTATTTAATATGGCTTCTGTTGAATATTTACAAAGCTTGAGTTGGCTTGCAGCACCTGCTGTAACTTCTGTATTAAGTCCATATTTAACTTCATTTATAACTAACAAAGTTCCTGCACAAGCAGAATTATGTTTTAAAGACTTGAGCGATGCAGTTAACAAATCTTTTAATGAATATGCTGTCATTGGAGGTTTAGTAGTGGCAAGTGGTCCGAAGGCTGCTGATCTTGCTAGCTCTATTGTAAATAAAGCAGTAGAAAATGCACCTAAAGCTTTTGAATTTGTTGGAGAATTAAAACATCAAGCATATGAGTATATTTTTCATAATAATGAAGGTGAACTTTAATTTTAAAATATAATATTTAATTTTGCGCTGGGGTTATATCCAGCGCATTTTTTTTATAATCTAACTTAAGCTGATTGAGACTCTCCAAATAATCCTTTGAATATAAATGTCTCTTCAATATCTCCTAGAACTTTAGCAGCATATTCTTGAGATCCAGTATAATAATCTATATCTATTTTAGCCCAAGTATTATTAGCGCCAACTTGGAGTTTATTAGCATTTTTAAGATTATTTTTAATCTCTTCTTTTGATTTTTTATATTCATCACGTTCTTCATCTTTAGTTTCAACTTTAGAATCAATAGCTAAAGAAGTTTTGATACTTATATCTGTAGTTTTTAGTTTCTGAGCTTTTAAATCAATTTTTATGGGTTCTTTAGAATTATTATCAAGTTTACTTTGCCCTTTTGAAGATTGTTGCTTCTTTGTGGCTTGTTTGTTTTTCTGCTTAGAAGGTTGAGCATTAGATGCTTCTTGCGTATTTTGAGTGGTTGTGACAATATTTTGAGGCTCTAAATATTGACCAGAGCGCGCAGCAATACTATAGCCGAATTGAAGCATATTTTGTGAATCATAAATACCAATAGTATATAATCCTGAATAAGGATTAAAAAGGTATTTTGTATTAGCTGTTGAATGTGGGCTTTGTTCAAGCTCTGCAAATTCTCTAGAACTTAATTGGGTAAATTTACCATTTTGAGGATTAATATAATAATTATATAATCGATCACCTGTATCTACTATCAACGAAAATAAAGGATTGTTAGTTATTTTATTATAATAGAAGCAGCTCTTATATTTTATTGTATTAAGTAAAGTAGTATATGGAAACATGGGTAGCGTAAACTCAAATGCTGGGGCTTGTATATTAACTTGTTCTGGTG
>JBASGW010000071.1:0-28802 GCA_049653745.1 Rickettsiales bacterium | reverse complement strand
GTCCGCACCATGGTGCCCAAAAATCTACTAAAATAGGTTGATCAGAAGTTTTAAGCAGTTCTTGAAAGCTTTGATCGGTTAATTCTTTGGTCATATATAATTCCTATAATAAAAGTTATTTTTAGATATTAATATAATAATTTATAGTGCTCAAGCTTAATTGTTTTTATTAACTAAAAACTTGTATTAATGGGCTAATAAAGAAGTAAAAAAGAGGAAATAAAAAAAGTGGCAATTGTAAAAATTGCCACTTCAATAATTAAGTATATTAAAATTAACTAGAATTTATAAGCTAACCCAATAAGTAATTCATGCACTTGCATTGATACTGATTTTGATCCTTGTACTGGATATTGTACGCCATATAGTGTTGCGGTATCAGAAAACTTATACTTTCCTAAGTCAACAAACTGGTAACGAATATCAAAATCAAAGTTTTGACTGATTGAATATTTACTTCCTAACCCAAGTTTGTAAGCAAAATTGTCGGTTGTTTTTTTGTTTACTGAAAGTCCGTTATTTTCTTGATCAATTTTAGTGTGGTTTTGAGCAAATCCAAGGCCTGCAGTTAAATATGGTGTGAAGTTGCTAGAGTTATGAAAGTCATAATATCCATTGATCATGCTTGAAAATGAATATGCATCTAATGAACCTATTTTTGTTCCACCATCTTTTACATCAAATGGGTAAACTGGTCTGTAATCTGCTGATAAACTAAGTCTAATATTTTCATTTACGTTAACCCCTGTTTCTAATCCTACTAATCCTGAAGGGATGTTGCCAGTGCCGGAATATACTTTGTTATCAACTTGAAACTCAATGGTTTTAGAGCTGGTAATTGATCCACCAAGGTTAAATTGTACAAAATAATCATTGTTTGTGTTTTTTTCGTTTTCAGCTTGAGCTAGGCTAGCAAATCCTGAAATAATTGTTGCTCCTAATAAGCAAGACGCAGAAAGTGATTTGAAGTTCATGACTAATCCTCTGATAATATTTAATTTGTAGACGCTTTCTACATATCAATTATATTAAATTTTCTGTTTTATATTGTAAAATAAGTTGCTAAAAAGCTGCTATAGATATTGGTTAATATGAGCAGCAGCTTTTAATAAGGGGTATTTAGTAAGTTTTTATATCGTTAATTGATTGTATATTCAGTAGATTAAAATTGCTGTCAATTCTTTTATTCATTCCATTTAAAACTTTTCCAGCTCCAATTTCGATAATGTTCTCAACTCCTAAATTTTTCAGCTCAATAACGCTTTCACGCCATTTTACCATTCCAGATATTTGCTCTACTAAGCAATTAATAACATGATTAGGTTGGGTAACTTGGTTAGCTAATACATTGGCAATTAAGGGGATTTTTGTAGGGGATACCTGAATATTATTTAAGGCTTTCTCCATTGTTTTTTTAACGGGGTCCATTAAGCTGCAATGAAAAGGAGCGCTAACGGGTAATTTAATAGCTTTATTCCCTGCTGCTAAAATTTTAACGATAGCTGCATCTATAGCTGCTAGATGTCCGCTAATTACTATTTGTCCTGGGCAATTATCATTTGCAATTTCGCATACAGAGTTTGCTCTATTAATTGTATTTAAAATTTCTTTTAGCTGCTCTAATTCCATTCCTAAAACCGCAGCCATGGCTCCCGCCCCTGGGGCAATCGCATTCTGCATTGTTTCTCCGCGTAGCTTTACAAGTTTTGCTGTATCTCTAAGTGATAAAGCTTCAGCGGCGCATAATGCGGTATATTCACCTAAGGAATGTCCTGCTACAAAGCTACATAAATCAGTTATGCTTTTGCCGGTTTCATGTTGTAGAGTGCGTAATATAGCAATTGAAGTGGTCATGATTGCGGGTTGAGCATTGGCTGTTAATGTTAATTCTTCTATAGGTCCATTGAAAATTAAGGTGGATAATTTTTGATTTAAGGCATCGTCCACTTCTTCAAATACTTGTTTGGCAATTGAAAAATTATCATAAAATTCCTTTCCCATGCCAACGCTTTGAGAGCCTTGTCCTGGAAATACAAGAGCTGTTTTCATTATTTTGATTCCTATAAGATTAAATTTAATAGTTATATTTAAGTATTTTTATAGTAAATAGCAAGATTTCTTATTATTATACAGCAAAAAATTGAGTGAAAATATGAATTTATATAATGGCTGGCTAATAATTAATAAACCAATAGGCGTTACGTCAAATGATATTGTTGTAAAAGTTAAAAGATTATTTGGTAAAGATAACAAAGTAGGGCATGCAGGAACTTTAGATCCTTTAGCTGAAGGAGTGTTGCCAGTGGCCATTTCAGAAGCTACTAAAACAACTAACTACCTCATGGAGGCAGAAAAGGAGTATGAATTTACTGTTACTTGGGGAGAAGAAAGGTCTACAGCTGATGCGGAGGGTGAGGTAATTGCTTCTGGTGGTATAACGCCTAGCGCTGAAGATATTAATAAAGTAATTCCAAAATTTATTGGAGAAATTCTGCAAGTTCCGCCAATTTACTCAGCCTTAAAAATAAAAGGGCAGCCAGCTTATAAATTAGCAAGAAAAGGTGTGGAAGTTGAGTTGGCTCCAAGAAAAATATTAATTAAAGCGCTTGAATTGATTGAGCATAAACCAATGACTAATAGTAGTAGTTTTAAAGTGTTATGTGGTAAAGGGACTTATGTTAGATCTCTAGCTGTTGACTTAGCTAGAGAGTTATCAACTTATGGTTATATATCTCAACTTAAGAGAACAAGGGTTGGTAATTTTTTTATTAAAGATGCAATTATGCTAGCAAATTTAATTAATTTAGTGCATAATGACGAAATTAAAATGCATTTACTTCCGGTAACTTATGCGCTGGGCGA
The DNA here is from genome assembly GCA_049653745.1 of Rickettsiales bacterium. Classification (GTDB taxonomy): domain Bacteria; phylum Pseudomonadota; class Alphaproteobacteria; order Rickettsiales; family CANDYO01; genus CANDYO01. The sequence continues at coordinate 25,940 of JBASGW010000071.1, read as the reverse complement.
CATCCTGGCGGTGGAAGTTGATGCGGCGCAAGCTAAAGCTCTAAAGTATGGTCAGCAAGTCTTCTTGCTAGATTATGCGCAAACTTCCGATCAAATAGCACAAATTTTGCTTGATGGAGTTTTACAAGCAATAGTCTGCATTAATAAAGGGCAGTGCAAAGTGCTGCGCGTATTTAATTTATAACAATAATGGAGATATAAGATGTCGATTACTAAACAAGAAAAACAAGAATTAATCACTCAATATGCAATTCATCCTACTGACACTGGTTCTACAGAAGTTCAAATAGCTGTTTTAACTAAAAGAATCAATGCTCTAACTGGGCATATGCAGTCAAATAAAAAAGATTTTAGTACCAGACGTGGGTTACTTATTTTAGTTGGTAGAAGAAATCGTTTGCTAGCATATTTACGCGGCAAAAATATGAATGGTTATAAGGAGTTGATTGCTAAATTAGGCTTACGTAAATAATTTAAGCGTAATTTAAGTTTTAAAGCTGCTTTAAAGTTAGTAAAGCAGCTTTCATTGATAGATGTGATAATATTTAGATGTTAATAGTATAGGGAATAAAAATTTTATGTTCAAAATAATCAGCAAAGAAATTGAATGGGCTGGCAGTAAGTTAAAGATAGAAACTGGTAAGATTGCCAGACAAGCTGATGGAGCGGTAATGGTAAGCTATGGTGAAACCATGGTTTTATGTACGGTTGTTTCCGATAAAAAGAAAAAAGAAGGCATAGATTTTCTTCCCTTAACAGTGCATTACAAAGAAATGTTTTTTGCTGCTGGAAAAATTCCAGGTGGATTTTTTAAAAGAGAAGGAAAAGCAACTGAGAAAGAAACATTAGTTTCTCGTTTAATTGATAGACCAATTAGACCATTATTTCCTGATTGTTATTACCATGAAACTCAAATAATTTGTACTGTATTATCATTTGATAATAGCCATGATTCAGATATTTTAGCTGTGATTGGTTCTGCTGCTGCTTTAGCAATTTCTAGAATTCCTTTTGGTGGTCCTTTGGCTGCAGCAAAAGTTGGTTATAAAGATGGAGAATATATTTTAAATCCTAGAATTGGTTGTATTCTTACAGAAGGAGATCTTGATCTTGTTGTTGCTGGAACTGCAGATTCTGTACTAATGGTGGAATCAGAAGCTAAAATGTTGTCTGAAGATATAATGTTAGGTGCTGTGAATTTTGGTCATCAGCAAATGCAGCCAGTTTTAAGAATGATTCAAGAATTGGCAGATGAAGTAAATCCTGTAAAAACACAAATTATTGCTCAAGATAGTTCAAAAATAGATCAAGAACTTGCAAAAATTGCTGAAAGCTCATTGCGTGAAGCATATAAAGAAGTTAATAAGCAAGTTAGATACACAAAGATTGAAGCTATTCAAAAACAAGCTACAGAAGAGTTGGTTAACTTAGGAGCGCTTGAATTAGATATTAAGGTGGCTTTTAAGCATCTTCAGCAGCATATTGTGCGTCGTCAAATTGTAGAAACTGAAAAGAGAATTGACGGACGAAGTGCAACTGAAATTCGTAACATTTGTTGTGAAGTTTCATTCCTACCAAGGGTTCATGGTTCAGCTTTATTTACTAGAGGTGAAACTCAAGTTGTTGCTGGTACCACTTTGGGTTCAAGTAGCAATGAACAGTTAATTGATGCATTAGAAGGAGAAAGCAAAGAAGGCTTTATGTTGCATTATAATTTCCCTCCATATTCTGTGGGTGAAGCAACTCCATCTAGAGCTCCAGGAAGAAGAGAAATTGGCCATGGTAAATTAGCATGGAGAGCAATTCATCAAGTATTGCCAACTAAAGCAGAGTTTCCTTATTCTATAAGAATTGTATCAGAAGTTACTGAATCTAATGGATCATCTTCTATGGCAACAGTTTGCGGTGGTATACTTTCTTTAATGGATGCTGGAGTGCCAATTAAAGCGCCAGTAGCCGGGATTGCTATGGGATTAATATTAGAAAAAGATAAATATGTGGTATTGTCTGATATTTTAGGCGATGAAGATCATCTTGGTGATATGGACTTTAAGGTTGCAGGAACGGAAAATGGAGTTACTGCTCTACAAATGGATATCAAAGTTAGAGGAATTAGTTCTGATATAATGCGTATTGCACTAGACCAAGCTAAAGATGGTAGATTGCATATTTTAAATAAAATGAAAGCAGCACTAGATGCGCCAAGAACTTCAGTAAATGAATTTGCTCCTTCAATCATTACTATGAAAATAAGTAAAGATAAGATCCGTGATTTAATTGGTCCAGGTGGAAAGGTTATTAAAGGAATTTGTGAAGAAACTAAAACCAAAATAGACATTGATGATAATGGTGTGGTCACAATAGCTGCTATGGGTCTGGAATCTGGTAATAGAGCCGTTAAAATGGTTGAAGATATTGCTATGGAAGCAGAAGTTAACAAAATTTATCAAGGTAAAGTTGTTAAATTAATGGAGTTTGGAGCTTTTGTTAATATTGGCGGTAAAGATGGATTCCTTCATATTAGTGAAATTGCAAACGAAAAAATTCCTAATATAAACGACGTATTAAAAGAATCTGATGTAGTTCATGTGAAAGTTATTGGTTTTGATCAACGTGGTAAAGTAAAATTATCTATGAAGGTTGTTGACCAAGCTACTGGTGCTGAAATCGAAGGAAGTTCTTCTAGTGTAGCAGAGGCATCTCATCATAATAATAGTGAAAGACCTGCTTCATCTAGGCCAGCTAAGAGCAGTAGTCCTGTTAAGCGTCCTGCTCCTTCTCCTAAAAAAGAACCAGAAGCTCCTAAAGAAAGTAAGAGGAAGTATTTTAGTTAATGGAAGTAAAGGATAGCAAAGCAATTAACCTTACTCAACAAGAACTAAGTATAAGTCTAGAGATAGCCACTGAAGCAGAGCGTTGCTTCAGTGGTTCTTGTCAGTTTGAAATTGGTATTACTGATTTTAATTTATTCCCAACGAGTCATTTACCTGAATTTGCTTTTATAGGAAGATCAAATGTTGGAAAGTCTAGTTTACTCAATGCTTTAGTTAAATATAAAAAGCTTGCAAGAGTTTCGGTTACTCCTGGGCGCACTCAGCAAGTGAACTTCTTTAATCTTAGCGATAGATTAAGGTTGGTTGATTTGCCAGGTTATGGGTTCGCAAAAGCACCAAAGAATCTGGTAAAAGCTTGGGAAAGAATGAGTTTAGGTTATATTAAAAATAGAGTAAGCTTAAAACGTTTATTTTTACTTATTGACTCGAGGCATGGGTTTAAAAAAAATGACCTAGAATTTATGATGGTTTTAGATAAGCAGGGTGTGTCCTACCAAGTTATTTTAACTAAAATGGATAAAACAAATAAAGAACAAATTAATTCAATAATTAAATATGCTCAAGAGAATCATACTAAGCATCCAGCAATGTTCCCTGAGATTGTGCTCACCAGTAGTAAGCAATTGCAAGGTATAAAAGATCTTAGGGCTTATATTTATAATGCAATGTTAGGTTAAGTTATTATGATAAACCCTTTACAAATACTTTCAAAAGCTTTTGACGAATTAAAAAAATATAAAGATACAACTTTTGTAATTAAATGTGACGGGGATTTACTTGAAGATCCAGATCTTCTTAAAGCTTTTGCTGAAGATGTGGTAATGATAAAAAATGCAGGAATTAATGTTATTGTTGTTCATGATGGCTCTAATATTGTTAATTCAATGATGGAAAAAGTTTCTTTCAAAGGAAATTCAGCTAATTTAAGTACTGTAGATCAGGCTTCAGTAGAAATTGTTGAGATGGTTCTTTCGGGTTATGTGAATAAAAAAATAGTTTCTCAAATTAATTTAGCTGGTGGAAGTGCTATTGGTATTTCTGGAAAAGATAGTCATTTTATGATTGCTAGAAGATCTAAAATTGCGCGCTATGATACTAATTTAAGTGATAAAGTTTTGAATTTTGGATTTCTTGGAGAGTTAGCTTTGATGAATCCTGATATCTTATTACTTTTAGAAGAAAGTGACATTATTCCAGTGATTACTCCTATAGCTATAGGAGAAGATAATAGAACCTATAAAATTGATTCTAACGATATAGCTGGAGCCATTGCTGCGGTATTAAGTGCTTCTAAGATAGTTTTTATTACTAATTCTCCAGGTATTGAAGATGAGAATGGTGATATTATAAGTGATGTGGATATTGCTAAAGTTACTAAAATGGTTACTGAAGAGGTGAAAGAGACATCGCTATCAGGTGTATTAAAAGCCATATTTATGTCTTCTGAACAGAACACCGAAGAAGCGCATATTATTGATGGAAGAGTTCCTCATTCATTAATGTTAGAGCTATTTACTGATAACCAAAATGGCACAAGAGTAAAATAAATTTATATAGTTTACCTATTTTAAAAAAGGAGAGTTCAAAAGAGCTCTCCTTAATTTCTATGATAAGTATTTATTATTTAGCTACTTCATCAGAAGATTTTTTATCTTCTTTACTTACTTTTTTAGTTACATATTCCTTTGCTTTATCAAAATCATCTTTAACTTCAGTTTTTAATTTTTCTAATTTTGTTTCTGAAGATGTAGATGTTGCATCTTTTGTAGAAGTAGTTGCTGTATCTGCAAATAATGCTGTTGCAGAAAGAATGGTAGAGATAAATAAGAAAGATTTAATTAAGTTTTTCATAGTATAGCACCTTTTAAATTAGTTAATTGAGTTAATATTTAATATATTCTACTTAAGGAAGATAACAAAATTATCTTTATCAGTAAAGAAATTTAAATTATTTAGTGACTAAAAGCTACATAACTATCTAACTTATTCTAAGAGTAAGAACTAATTTTTAAGATGAGTTTTTATTACGATGTTGACTTCTTGAGGAATATCCTTATTTTGTAACTTGTATAACTATACTTAAAATTATTTTTATTATTGTAAGGAAAAAAATATGTCTAGAACTTTTTCGATTATTAAACCAGATGCTACAGAACGTAATATTACCGGTAAAGTTAATGCTATTATTGAAGCTGCTGGGTTACGTATTGTTGCTCAAAAAAGAATTCATCTTACTCAAGAGCAAGCTGAAGGTTTTTATGCGGTGCATGCAGAGCGTCCATTTTTCAGTGATTTAGTAAAATTTATGATCTCTGGACCGGTAGTTGTGCAGGTATTAGAAGGAGAAGATGCGGTTGCAAGATATCGTACAGTTATGGGAGCTACCAACCCTGCTAATGCTGAAGCTGGAACTATTCGTAAAGAATTAGCTTTAGATATTGAAAGAAACACTGCTCATGGTTCTGATAGTGATGAGAATGCGCTTATTGAAATTAACTTTTTCTTTGAACCTGCAGAAATTGTAGGCTAGGTTATTCTTCTAATAGATGAAGTAAAGGTCCTGTTACTCAAGTAGCAGGACCTTTTTTATTTTTAGTGTAGTTTTAGATTTGAAAGAAATTTATTTACTTCATTTTGTAGAATATTAGATTGTTTTGATAAATCTTCTGCCACAGACATTATCTGATTTGCTGTGTTGCCATAATGATTAGAAGAGCTAGAAACTTTATCTATGCTAGAGCTAACCGAATTAAACATTGAGGCAACTTTTGAGATACTATCTGCAATGAAGGAAGAAGTAGTATTTTGTTTTTTAACGGCTTCAGTAATTGATTCAGAATTCTGATTAATAGTTTTTACCGATTCAGTGATTTCTTGAATTGAGGCAACCGCTTTGCTAGTGGAAAGTTGAATACCAGATACTTGGAAATTAATTTGTTCGGTAGCTTTTGAGGTCTGGGTTGCTAAGGCTTTTACTTCGTTGGCCACCACAGCAAAGCCCTTGCCCATTTCTCCAGCTCTTGCCGCTTCAATTGTTGCATTTAGTGCTAAAAGATCTATTTGTGAAGTAATATTATTGATGATATCAATAATGCCACTAACTGCTGAAGCTTTTGTTTCTAAATCAAGAACCACCGTATTAATTTTATCCGTTTGTTCGGCTGCTCTTCTAGCATATTCAAGCGAGTTAGTTACTTGAGTGCTAATTTCATTAGCAGCTGAGCTAAATTCAGCTGTAGCTTTAGAAACTTCTTCAATATTAGCTTTGGTTTCAAGTGAGGTGGTTGAAAGAAGGGTGGTTTCATTCTGTGTGTTTGCTGTTAACTTTCCTAGTTCTTTTGAAGTTATATTCATTTTTTCAACAGCAGAGGCAACTACATCAACTATACCTTTAACGCTAGTTTCAAAGTTATTTGAGAGATTAAATGTTGAGCTTTTTCGAATGTCTTCTGAATTTTTTGATTCAATTTTAGACTGTGCTTCAAATTTTTCTTTTTCTAAATTAGTTGTGCGTAGTAATTCAATAGTTTTAGCTAAATCTCCTAAGAAATCTGCTCTATCAGTAAATGGCACAGGTTCTGTATTATTATTATGTATAATGCGTCCTGTTGCTTGAATTATGCTGTTTAATGGAGAGAATACATTAAAATGAGTGTAAATGGAGATAGAGCAAATTAAAATAACTGCAATTATTGTAATAAGGCTTTTATTAAAAGATTCTTTTAATAAGCTATTGCTGATTTTTTGATTTTCAATGTTTAAATCATTTAATTGAGCATAAAGATGATTATTTTCTGCAGCTGTTCCATTAAATGCTGACTGAAATAAATTTAGACTATTTTCTAAATTTGGGCTACCTAAAGAGTTCATTACTTGTTTTGCTGCATTCAAATATATTGCAAAATCTGAAGAGCTATTGCTTGTTGTTGAGTTATAATAGTTTTGATCGGTGTATTTATTTAGTTCATCATTTATGGATTGAATTTCATTTGTAAGATTTTTGCTGCTAAGATAAACAGCTCTCCAGATATTGCTATTAATGTTACGATTAATTACGCTTCTTTGATAGTAAGACGCAGTTAAATTATCTGCCTCATTTAATTTTTCAACAAAATTATTATACGCATAAGTGTTGGTGTAAGAATGATAACCTAGAATTATTACTAACAATATTGCTATTATTCTAAGATATAAAACTTTTGTTGTAACCTTCATTGTAAACTCCTCTATACATTAATTCATCTAGAATCAAAACCTAAATAATAGTTTAACATATAATTCTTTAATAATTAGTAAAGATTGTTACTCATCTAATATTTAATTTTAACATAGCTTCCAGGAGCATCTTCAATAATATTATGGGTGTTTTCCTCTTGCAATTGAGTTTGAATTAAGTTGCCAGAAAACTTCTGCGCCCATTGACTCCAGAAGGGCCACCAAGATCCTTGAAATTCATTGCTGTTATTAAGCCATTCTGTAGATTCTTTAAATTGGTTAAAGTTTTGTTCATTATACCAATATTTATAGCGATTTTGATTAGGATGGTTAATAATTCCTGCAACATGACCAGAATCAGCTAAAACAAAAGTAACGGGTGCAGAAAATAACTTTGCAGATGTAAAGGCGTTATCCCATGGAACAATGTGATCTCCTTTTGTTGCTATACAAAAGCAAGGAATGTTAATCTTGCTAATATCAATGGGAATATTGTTAATTACTATTCCTCCTGGAATTTTTAATAGATTATCCTTATACATATTCTTTAAATAGAATAGGTGTAGGTCCATAGGAATGCGAACTGAATCTTCATTCCAATAGAGAATATCAAAAGGAAAATTCTCTTTTCCAAGCAAATAGTTATTGATATAATATGGCCAGATCATATCATTAGATCTCAATAAGTTAAAAACTGTTGCCATATCTCTTCCGTCAACATATCCTCCAATGCTTTCCATGTATTTAGCAACTTCACTGAGGAAATGATCATCTACAAATATAGATAGATCGCCAGCATTCTCAAAATCTATTAAAGTTGTAAAAAAGCTGGCTGTTTTAATTCTATCATCACCTAGTTGCTTCATATATGCTAAAGCTGTGGCTAACAAAGTTCCACCTATGCAATAACCAATTGCATGAATTTGATTAAATCCAAGATTATTTGATAAATAATCAACAGCTGCAATAGGGCCGTTAAGCATATAGTCAGAAAAATTATTGTGAGCATGCGTCTTATTGGGGTTAACCCATGAAATTAGAAACACGTTATAATTTTGCTCCAACAACCATTTTACTAAAGAGTTTTCTTGCTGCAAATCCATTATATAATATTTATTTATAAAGGGAGAAACTATTAATATAGGCGTTTCATACTGCTTTGTGGTTAGGGAGTTATAATGTATAAGCTGCATTATTTCATTTTGAAAAACTATTTTTCCTTTTGTGGCGGCTATATTTTTACCAAGAATAAATTTAGAGGCGTCGTTATTATTGATGTGTAAAGAATTAGTGCTAGCTTCTATGTCTTTAAATAAATTATCTAATCCTTTTATAAAATTTTCTCCTGAAGTTTCATAAAAAACATTGATTACTTCTGGATTAGTAGCTGGAAAATTGCTGGGAGAAATTGCATCTAGAAAAAGCTTTACAATAAAATTTAATCTTCTAATTTCTAGGGCTGTGAAATCGTCTTTAGGCAAGTCATTTATAATAGACTCTACCCAGTTGTTATAGGTATAGTAAGCATCCTTAAGCCATATAAAAGTTGAGTTTTCTTGCCAAACTTTATTTTTAAATCTTTTGTCCTGTTTTGTTTGATCGCCATTCCAATGATTGGTATAGGAATTAAGAACGCTTTCTATTGTTTCTAATTGTCCTTTAAAAAAACTAATTTGATATTTTATTAGCAAGTCAGGGTCATTTAAAACTTTATTACCTAGTTTTATCAATAATTTACTTAGTTGTAACGGATCGTTACTTAATATATTATTGCTAGTAAGATCTTTTTTACTAAGTTTTTGGTATACATCAAAATATTTGTTAGCTATAGTTAATAAGTTTTTTGATAATTCTTCAATTGGATATCGTTCCATATAATAAACTGGTATAAAATTTTCCAACCAACAATATGAGTAAAAAGAAGGCATGTCAACTAAAGGTATAGAAAAAATATACCCAGGTTTAATAATGATTTTAATAATACTCTTGTTAGTTGGATTAAGTGTGAAGATCATTTTCTTTAGCGAAGATAAATCCCTTATTCCTATAAAAATAAATCATAATTTAGAGGATGTTGACTTTAATGTTTCTAATGGTTTTGATTTTTTAAAAAAATATGATGTTTATTTTATTAAATCAGATAAAGAAGTAGGAATACAATTAAAATTATTAAGAAATAATTACGATTCATTGAAACCAAGCAAAATTACTTATCAAGAAAAAGAAATTATTCCCAAGATCATTCACATAATTTGGCTAGGTAATAAGAGTCTTCCTCAAAATTATCAATATTATTTAGAAACATGGCGGAAATTTCATCCGTTATGGGAAATAAAATTATGGGATGAGAAGGCAATTTTGAAGGAAAATTTTTTAAGCCAAGATCTTTATAATCAAGCAGAAAGTTATGCAGAGAAAGCTGATATAGCAAGATATGAAATTTTATATAAATATGGTGGACTGTATGTGGATGCAGATTATGAATGTTTAGCAAGCTTTGATGAGCTTCACCATAAATATAGTTTTTATGCAAATATTGAACCCTTTGTAATTAATAAAGGATTTGTACAAATTGCTAATTCTATGATTGGCGCAGTGCCTAATAATCCTATATTATTAGATACTTTAAAAATAATTAGAAAAGACTGGGTCTTTAATAAAAATAATTTTTTAAAAAAATTTGCACAGCATTCAAGTAAGCCATCAAGATCTAAGCATCACCTTGCCGTACAAAGAACTATGTTACCTTTCACTGAAGCCGTGTTTGCAGCTTTGTTAGAAGGAGATAGCATGATAAAGGATAAAGCCATTATTTTACCTTTAGGATATAATATGCCGATATATCCAGTTGATTATAATTATTTATATAAAGTGATAATTAGGCCTGAAACTAAGAGTATTCATCACTATGACAAAGAAAATTCTTTAATAGAGAATTGGGGTTTTACTCGGAGTCTTTTTAATTTTGAATTTATATTAGATGATGAGGTGGAGGTTTTTAACCAACAAAGGCATATATATTTAAATTTTCAGGATTTATATAGAAATAATTTCCCCACTCAAATACCATTTAAGAATTTAGCTCAAATACCACAAATTATTTACCTTAATAACGATCAATTATCTGAAGAGATGTGGATAAATGCTAATTTATTTTTTGAGATTAAATCAATCAACGATCAAGATCTTTTGAATTACTTGCCAAAAAAAATAGAGATAAAGGATATAGAAGTTGCAAAGATATTGGCATCATTTTATTTGCTTAAAGAAAAGGGTGGAGTTTTTGTGAAAAAACGCTTCAAACCAGCAAACTTACAGGAATTTAATTATAAATATGATTTTTATGGAATATTAAATATAGTTCAGCAAAAACAAAATTTAATGGATATAAGTTTTAATCTGGTAGCAGCTAAAGCCAATCATAAAATTTTAATATCATTTATTGAAAGAGTTGAGGAAGAATTATTGCGTTTGAAAGAAATTGATGTTAATAAATTAAAAGATATTTACATGGAAGTAGTGTATACATTCGGTAATGTCGATGGTGATAATATTCTATTCCCAGAAGCAATATTTGAACAAAAAAGATAGAGGTGAAAATGTTTTCTAAAATAAAATATATAATAATTGGAGTTGCTTTAATTGTCTTAGCAATAGTATGTGTTAAATATGGATATAAATTTTATAACCATACTTATAACCAAATAAAGTTTAATAATGCTCTACAAAAAGCTGCTAAAATTAGCCCTAATGAATGGGATGTAAAATATCAAAATATTCCTATTAAAGATAAATATAAGGTTGTTATAGTTACCAATAATGGAGGTGAATATTCTTACTCTGAATATTTTAAATATTCCGCTGAGAAAATGGGATGGGAGGTAAAAATATATTATTACCAAACTCTGGGACATGAAGATGAAATTCTAGAATTTGATCCAGATTTTATAATTTTCTCTCAATTTTCTTCAAATACCTTAGACCTTGATACTAAGCTAAATGCTCACCATTCTAAAAAATATCTCCTAAGTTTTTCATCTATCGGCGCAGTTATAAATAGATTCAAATGGATATCTTTTAACAATCCATATAACCCTACTGGCAGTTTGGAAAAATTTATGAAATTAACTCATGGAGTTTTAACTATTGATCCAAGGCTTGATTTTTATCGTGAAATATTTACCCGCTATAATAAGGACTTCAATGGATTACAAATAATGCCATTAGTACCCAAATTTGAGAATGAACCGGCCAAACCAAAAAATCTTATGTGGCTTAGTGGTGGTTGGGACAAGTTTAGATCTTCAGCTAATTATAAGAAGTTTATTGCATTACTTAGTGAAAATGTACCCTTTAAGGTTTATGGTCATTATAATTCTTCTTCTTATCTAAAGCCTGGAATTTATGATGGTTATATTACTCCTGGAGTTGAAAATATCAACGCTATCAGGAAAAATGGAATTTATTTATTAACTCATAGTGATGAACATTTTAAAGGTGGAGAGCCTAACATGAGAGGGTTTGAAGCTGCAGCTGCCAATGCAATTATTATTTCTGATAAGCATCCTTTTATTGTAGAAAATTTTGGTGATAGTTTCTTATATTTTGATTATGATCAAGACGCTGAAACAATGTATGCTCAGGTTAAAGCTCATATGGATTGGATTAATCAGAACCCTGAGAAAGCTAAGGCTATGGCAGCTAAAGCTCATCAAATATTCTTAGATAAATTTACCATAGAGAAAGATTTAATAAGAATTGCTAAAATGCATGAATATGTTGAACTGCAAGTTAAAGAAATGAATTTATCTTATTCGTTAGGATATTAATTTAATTTATAGGTAAAATAAATGAGTAAAAAATATAAAATTATAATATTAATGGTTTTATTAGCTTCTGTGGCAGCGGTTACTCCATATTTAAGGAAACAATATTTTTCTTATAAATTTGATCAAGTGTTAGTTGAGGCAGCAAAAATTGACCCTTATAGCTGGGATAGAAAATATCAAGAAGCAACTACTAAAGATAAGTATAGAATAGTTATTGTTACCAATAATGGTGGCGAAAGAAGTTATTCAGATTATTTAAAATTTGCTGCCGAAAGAATGGGCTGGGAAGTTAAAATATTTTTTAATCAGACAATGGGACATGAGCCAGAGATAATAAGTTTCGATCCTGATTTTATTTTATTTTCTCCTTATACAGATAATCGTGAAATGAGTATGGATATCTACTCTCATAGATCTAAAAAATATATTTTAGCTTTGTCTCCACTGCAGTTTATGTTGGGAGCTAAAATAAAAAGAAAGCCACCATTTATGCCTATGAATTCTCCAGAAAGTGGAACTTTTGATAAGCTTGTTTCTTTTTCTCATGGAGTGTTAACATCATCAAAAGAAATAGATTTTTATAGGCAGATGTTTGAAAACAAGAAAAAGCCATTTTATGGTTTATATGTTTTGCCAGTTGCTCCAGAATCTAATTTTGAACCAGCTGAGCCCCATAGTTTGATGTGGATGAGTGGTGGTTGGGATAAATTTCGTTCATCTAGTAATTATAAAAAATTCATCAATAAATTATCTGAGAATGTACCATTAAAAGTTTATGGGCATTACTATGCCGCTTCTTTCTTAAATCCAGGGGTGTATGATGGTTATATTCCTTCATCAATTGAAATAATAAATGCGCTAAGAGCTAATGGAATTTATTTGCTTAGTCATTCAGATAAACATATTGATGCAGCAACCCCAACTCTTAGAATATTTGAGGCCGTGTCAGCTAATGTAGTGGTAATTTCAGATAAGCATCCTTTTGCTATAGAGCATTTTGGTGATAATTTTTTATATTATGATCAAAATGCTGATAGTGACGTAATGTATGCTCAGGTTAAATCTCATATGGATTGGATTAAACAAAATCCTGAGAAAGCTAAAGCTATGGCAGCTAAGGCTCATCAAATATTCTTAGATAAATTTACTTTAGAGAAAGATTTAATAAGAATTGCCAAAATGCATGAATTTATTTTAGAAGAAGAAAAGAAATTGGGTTTAAGATATTCACCTGCATATTAAGTTTTTAATAGAATATATTTACTATGAGATGTTCTTTAATATATGAATCAATTTAATGAGAGTAAAATTATGAACTTTAGATCAATGGCGCTAATTTTAAGTATAGCATTCATATGTGTTTCATGTGTGCATAAAAATGCTGGAGAAGTAAATATAAGTGAATTAGAAAAGCATAAAGCTGAATATGGTGTAGTTGTATTTAGATCAATGTTTTTTGCTAATGATGCATTGGTAGAAGAGTTCATCGCAGATAATAATTTCTTAAAATTAAGCTACTCATATAATGTAAGTAGCTATGCCCGTTCCTTTAGTAATAATCAAGGTCACTGGTTGCAAGGATATCAAGTTGCGGGAAGTACGGACTTAAAAGAAAAAGCAAGATTTATAAAACAGAAAAGAGAGTCTGGTTTTTTTAAAGTAGTTTCAGAAATAGTGAGTCCTGAGTATTTTTATACAGTAACTATGTTACCTAAGGGAGAGTATTATTTGCGTCGCGCTACTTTTAATTATAGTGGGAGTGGTAGTTACCTAGAGCAAAGTTTTGATGCAAAAGATAGTCCTTTTGCATTTATAGTTGAGCCTGGGAGCATTAACTATATAGGTGATCTTTATTATATGTCTCCAAAAAGTGCTAGCTTTTGGATGAGTACATATAATGTAGATATGTTGCTGGTTAATGATGGGGCGCGTGCAAAGAAATTCATGGAAAACTATCACCCAGAGATAAAATTACCATTTACTATCAATCTACTTAAGAAAAATAAATAACTATAAGGAATATTGCTTTTAAATTGCTATAGTTTAGTTGATTAACAATGTTAATGTTTGTTATGATTCTTTACGTAAGAGTTAATTTTTTGTTGACTTCTTGTGATTTTTACTTTAGCTTGCGATAGCCAAATCTAGGAGCGTAGGAGATTATCATAAATGAAAATAATATATAGTATATTATGCATATGTTTACTGTCAATAAATTGCATAGCTAAAGATACAGATACAGATAATAATAATTTTTATATTAAAATTAATGGCGGTCCTTCGTTGCCATCTAAAGTTGGTGGAGATTTTCCAGGCGCTAGTATTACAAATTCAATGGTATATGGTGCTGCTCTTGGTTATGATTTTAATAAACATTTTAGTGCAGAGTTAAGTTTTGAGCGCAGAGGAAAATATAAGAATAATTACTCTTATACAGAGATTGATCATGATGATGGTGATGATGAGAGTATTTTTCATTCTTATATAACTAAAATTAAATCTTCAGCAATAATGGCAAATCTTTATTATAATTTTGATTCTTATTATAACTTCACGCCATATATAACAATTGGTGGCGGATTGGCAAAAAATAAAACTGATAACACAATAAAATATACTAGTTCAGATTATTATAAATCCACCGGCTCTCTTTCAAAATCAGAAAAGAATAATTTAGTTTATAAAGTTGGATTAGGAGCAAAATATAAAATTAAAAATAATATAGAAATTGGAATTCAATATCAATTCATAGATTTAGGGAGATTTAGAACTGGTAATATAATTACATCAAATCAAGTTAGTGATACAAATAACGAATATATTGAATATGGCCGGCTTAAAGCTAATGAATTTTTATTAACCGCAACTTATAAATTTAACATGAGAGATTAGATATGGGTAATTCAGCTAAATTTTTTAGAGAGCAACATAAAAAAGCAAAAGAAGCAGCAAAGGCTCCATCTAACACAAAAGTTTTAAAGAAAGAAGAGTTAGCAAAGGTTTCAGATAACACAAAAGTTTTAAAGTTAGATAATGTTAGTGAATCTCCTATACCAAAAATTATTCATAAAGTTTGGATGGTGTTTAATCAAAATAAACCAGGCATACCAGAAAAGTATAAAGAGGGTGATATAATACTTAAAAAGCTTCATCCAGATTACAAATTTATACAGTGGGATGATAAAAAAATATTTAGTTTTGTTCATGATTACTACCCAGATTTTTATGATAAGTTTATCGCTTATGATGAGCCAATAATGAGGCACGATGTGGCTAGGTACCTTATTTTGAAAAGCTTTGGTGGGGTTTTTGTACAAGATAGTTTGGTTTTTCAAAAAAATATTTCTTCACTATTCAATAAAAATGATAAATTGGTATTTTCTACTAAATTTGATAATATACCGAATAGGAAAGGAGAATTATCTAATGGATTTATGGCTAGTACTCCGCAACATCCATTTTGGGATTCTTTAATTTCAAATTTGCAAAAAGCTTCGCACGCTCCTCATCTAAAAAAGAACAAAGTAATGAGTTTAACTGGTCCTTATATACTTACGGAAACTTTGGAAGAATACCAGAATAAAAATCATGACAAAGCTATAAATATATTAAATCATAAATATCTTTTTCCTTTTTATGCTTCTGAAACAAGCAGCCCTCCTATTAAAGAAAATTGTATAGATGCTAAAAATATAACTCAGTGCTTTACCATATTCCCAAACGCTTATGCTTATTGCCCATGGGTAGCATCTTGGACTAAGCCAGAAACTCAAAAGCAGTATTTACCAATTTCAAAGGATAATACATTGCAACCTTTTGTAATGTATGATAAGCTTTTTGTTATGAGTTTAGTTGATTACCAAGATTTCCCAGCAGCGCAACAAAGATGGGAAAAAATTTCGGCAACACTAAGTAAGCTCAATATACCTTATGAGCGTTTTCCTGCAGTTAATGGTTATAAGACCTTAATTACTGATCCTAATGGTAATACTTTTACTGGAAAAGACATAAAAAATAAAATTGTCATAATGCAAAAAAATATACCATATAAAGTTTTATGCGATAATAAAGTGAATCCCCCAGCTACTATTACCTTAAGCACTAGTGAGTGTAAATTAATGGCTGGAAATATTGGAACTGCTTGTACTAAAGCTTTAATAAGAAAAGAAATAATTCGTCATAAATTAAATTACACTGTAATACTTGAAGATGATTTCTTGCCAACGCAAGATAATTTTAAACAAGAGATAAACAAATTAGTTGCTTCTGCTCTAGGATTTGATTTAGTATACTTGGATTGTTTATTTAGTAAAGGTGGGACAAAAAAAATGACCGACAATCTTTTATTAAGTACGTTTAATGATAATGCTAGGTGGCATGGAAATTGGGCTCTTCTTATGAGTTATGAAGGAGCAGTTAAAATAGATTCTGGTGACACATATGTTGGTTGCAGTTCTGATAGATATGCAGTAGATATGCACAAAGGAATTATTAAGAAACCTGGAGTTAGCAGTTTTAATTCTTATTATGCTAATTATAATTTTTCGGCCTTATCGGTGGATAATTATTCAGGACATAATGCGAATTCTATTTCAACCCAAATGGGCTGCAGAGATTATCATCCAAGTAACCCTGGAGACTGTGATTCTAGTACTAAAATAATAGGATTAACGGAGTAAAGATATGGTTAAAAAAGCAAAATCTAATGAAGATTATCAAGTATTAGTAATAAATCTGGATAAAGATGTAAAAAGATGGGATGATATAAGTAAATCATGCGCTGCTGCTGGTATAAAATGTAACAGATTCCCTGCAACTAATGGCGCTCATATAAAAATCACTAATTTAGAGAATAACCAAGTATTTTATGGAATTGACCTTAAGAAAGATAAGTTTATAGAGCAAAATAAAAAATATCAAATAACTTGTGATTCAAATGATTCAAAAACTTTTGAATTTAATTTCATAGGCTATACTTACAAAAAGAATTCAGTGTCATCAGGAGAGCTGGGATTATGGTGTAGTGAATTAAAAGCGTTGTATGCAGTTAAAGACAGTGGAAAATCCTTGGTTCTTTTAGAAGACGATGTTAAATTTTTTGGTAATTTTATCCAAAATTTTGAGAATTTTTATGAACATTTACCAGCATCTGCTGATGTAGCTTTGTTAGATTACCGCTTAAAATCTAGTAAAGATACTTTAATTCCAGTAAACGAATATGTTCATACGTTTGGCAAGCAAGCATCTGGTTATGCAACATGGGCCATGCTTTTTACTCCTAAAGGAATTAACAAAATACTCTCAGTAAAAGAATACAGCTATCCAACAGATAAATTCTATTGGTGTATTAGCAATGGTAATCTTGGTGCAAGAATCCACTCTAATTTTAATTGTCACGATAATAAAGGGCTCATCGAGATGTATGGTTCATCTGTAGGTTTAATAGATATTACCGGTGCTGAAAGCACTATAGCATCTATGGGAAGAGAATTTTAATAAGAAGTAGAAGGAAAGGAAATGGTTGATTTAGACGTTGATATTGATATTTATAAAGTTTGTACCTTATCTTTAGATTTAGACTATAAGCCTGAAATTAGAGTGAAGTTACTGAATCAATGGAAAGGTGCGGCAATATCTGCTTTTAGTATGGTTACAACTGCATTAGAGCCATATTTTACCTTAATAGAAGCTAAAGATAATAATTATCAAGTTATCATAGATGGTGTATTTGGTAACCAAGAAATAGACAATACCGAAGCTTTTAAAGTGTTTTTTACTGGAGAATCTAAGCCAGCCAAAGTTAGTGGATATGATTTATCATTAGGATTTGATTACTTCAAAGATGAAAATTACTTTAGGTATCCTTTATATTATCTATACTATAAAGAAAATATTAGTGCTGATAAAGTAAGAGAAGAAGCATGTAATCCAAATAAAGAGTTTTTCGCTTGTTTTTTAGTGAAGAATGGTAAGAATGGAGATGGAGCCCATCAACGTACTGAGTTTTTTCATGAGTTATCAAAATATAAACAAGTTACAAGTGGGGGATCTCATCTAAATAATATAGGTAGGGCTATACCTAAGGATGAGACTTTCTTATTTCTTTCTCAATGTAAATTTACCATAGCCTTTGAAAATAACTTACAATATAAAGGCTATATGACAGAAAAGCTGTTTCAGGCATATCTTTCTGGAACTATACCATTATATAGCTCTCATCCCGAGGCGCAAAAGGAAGTTAATAAAAAAGCTTTCATCTCAAGACAAGATTTTAATAATAATAAAGAAATGATAGAGTATATAAAGGAGCTAGATCAAGATGATGAGAAATATTGCAAAATGTGGAATCAACCTATAATTACTGACTCAAGTAGAGATTATCATAAATTACAGGATAAAGTTACAGATTTTATTAAAAAGAAGTTTGTAGATCCTTATTATCAAAAAATGAAGTCAAACTGCGTCAACAGCAATGAGTAATGGGTTAATTACGAAGCATTTATCAATAACTTATCTGAAGCTTTGCCTTTAAAGGTTTTTAGACATTATTCTGCAGAATTTTTAAATTCTGGAGTATATTTAAGAAAAACAAATAGGTTGTATTAATAACCTTTATTTGAGCTATGACATTAATGTTATCTCACCTAAGAAATAGCTGGTTTGTTCTATTAAATTATTCTAATCATGAATTAGATTGAGAGTAACTTAGCTGATTAAGTATATTACTACAATTATAATGGAGCTCTTGTTGATCTTCCTTTGTTAACTGATCATATTGAGCTGTATTATTGCATTTAGAAAATATAGCTTCTTTAGTGGTGTCTATTGTTTGTTGTAGTTCTTCCGAGTTATTTATATATTTAGATTTTTAATAATTCCCTTATAAAAATAAAATTCCTCTTCCGAGCCTAAGTTTTTTCCTTCATCGCTAAATTTACTAATTTTAGGAATAATTGGGATTGACCCTAAAAGCTTATAGTTTGTTTCTTGAATAAATTTCTCTACTAGGTTAGCCCCAAAAATATAATGTTTAACTTGGTTTTCATCAAGATAGTAAGCCATGTTTTCAACTATACCTAATATAGGGATATTAGTTTTTTCGAAAAAACTTATTGATTTTTTGAGTATAGATAGAGCTATATTTTGTGGAGTGGTTATTAATATCACTCCATCAATGCAAAAATTTTCAGCTAAAGAGAGATAAATATCTCCAGTTCCTGGAGGCATATCAATTATTAAATAATCAATTTCAGGCCATTTTACTCCTAGTAATAATTGATAAAGTGCTTTGCTAACCATTGGTCCGCGCCAAATAGCAGCTTGGTTCTCATTAACTATATAACCGATAGAAATAGAATAAATGCCATATTTTTCTATGGGTAGCATTTTATTATCTTCAGTTAAGGGCTTTTCTAAGACCCCAAGTAACTTAGGAATAGTTGGGCCATAAATATCAGCATCAACAATTGCAACTTTTAATCCTTGTTGTTCTAGAGCTAAAGCCAGATTAGTGGCGGTTGTTGATTTGCCTACGCCGCCTTTAGCTGAGGCCATTAAAATAATTTTTTTTATATTAGGAATGCGTTGTTTGATTTTTTGTGGAGTTTCCAGTGGCTTATCTTTGTTAAAAATAATTCTAATCTCATTCTCAATAACAAACTCATTGGTAATAAGTTCTATAATTTGTTTTTCAATAATTTGGGGTGCTAATTTAACGTTAGAAGTTAGCTCAATAACAATATAAAGTATGTTATCTTTAATAAAAAGATCATATGGAAAGTTATTAAGTTGCAAATTATCAATATAAATATTTTTTATTGCTTTTTTTATTGCAGGTAAATTAAGTTTACTAGACATATCCTTGACAATGCTTAATTGTATTATTAAATAATAAGTAGGTACGTAGCTAATATTTAGAAATTTAATAGGTAAACTTTATGGTATCAAATAATAACAAACCTAACAAATCGCCTTGGGACGATGATGCTCCAATTAATCCTAGGCCTACTAACGTACAACCTGATATTGATGAGTTTTTTCGCCGTAGTCAATCAACATTTACTGATATGTTTGGCAAATTTAATAAAAAAGATAATTTCAACGGTTCAGATAATGGAAATAAAAAATTTCTAGGGACTATAGCCTTTATCGCTCTATTGCTTTGGTTATCAACAGGATTTTACGTGGTTGATGAAGGAGAGCAAGCTTTAGTTATAAGATTCGGCAAATATGAGCGCACCGCACACACGGGATTAAATTATCATTTACCTGGCCCAATAGAAAGTATTATTAGAGAAAAAGTGGAAACTTTACGTAAAGAAGAAATAGGTTTCCGTAGCCCAGCTGGGAAAGAAAACCCTGCTTATGGCGCAGCTCTAACAAGTACTCATAATGTTATGCAAGAGAGTTTGATGCTAACAGGGGATCAAAATATTGTTGAAATTAACTTTATTATTCAATGGAGAATTTCTAATCTTAAAGATTATGTATTTAACATTTATAACTCTCGCGAAACTGTTAGAAGTGTTGCAGAAAGTGCAATGCGTGAGGTGATTGGAAATACTCCTATAGATAAAGCAATAACTGATGGTAGATCTAGTATTGAGCATGAAACCAAGATTTTAGTGCAAGATATATTAGATAATTATAAAGCTGGTGTTGAAATAACCACATTAAAGCTGCTTAAAGCTGACCCTCCATCTGAAGTTATTGACGCATTTAGAGATGTGCAAACTGCAAAAACTGATAAGGAACGAGAAATAAATAGAGCATATTCTTTTCATAATGAAATTATTCCAAGAGCTAGAGGTGAGGCTGCAAAAATAATTTTAGAAAGTGAAGGTTATAAAAAAGAAATCGTTGAAAGAGCCGAAGGAGAAGCAGAAAGATTTAATTTAATTTTAACTCAATATTCTAATGCTAAGGAAGTTACTAAGAAAAGAATTTATCTTGAGATGATGGATGTAGTATTAAATGGTATGGATAAGATAATAATTGATAACAAAAAAAATGCTGGTGTTGTGCCTTATCTTCCTCTTAACCAATTAGACAAAGGTAAATAATGATGAATAGAAATTTTATTTATATAGCTTTAGTTGCTGTGGCGTTGGTGCTAGCAAATTCGTTTTTTATAGTTCAACAGCGCACACAAGCCTTAGTATTTCAATTTGGTGAAGTGGTAAGGGTTGTTAAAGAACCAGGATTATCTTTTAAATTACCATTTATTCAAACTGTAGATTTTTTTGATTTAAGATTATTGAATTTTGTAGCAGAAGATAAAGAAGTGGTGGCATCTGACCAAAAACGTTTGATTGTTAGTGCTTTTGCTAAATATAAAATTGATGACCCATTGGAATTTTATAAAGCAGTACAAAATGAATCTGGCGCCAGATCAAAATTAAATGCTATTTTAGAATCTTCTATGCGTCAAATTGTTGGTATGTATCCATTATCAGCTTTGTTATCTGATCAAAGAATTACTATTATGGAAGACATCAAAAAAGATTTTGCTAAAGAAGCAGAAAGATTTGGAGTTAAAGTTATTGATGTTAGAATTTTAAGAGCTGATTTACCAAAAGCAAATAGCCAAGCAATAAATGAAAGACTTCAAGCTTATTACGAAAAACAAGCAAAAGAGTTTAGAGCCGAAGGGGCAGAAGAAGCTCAAAAAATTAAAGCATCAGCTGAAAAAGACCAAAAAGTTATGGTCGCTGAAGCTCAAAAATTAGCTCAAATAAGTCGTGGTCAAGGAGATGCTCAAGCTTCTAAGATTTATTCGGATATATATTCTAAAGATCCAGATTTTTTCGAATTTTATAAGTCTATGCAAGTTTATAAAAATACTTTAAGCAAAGAAGATACTAGAATGATTTTATCTCCAGATAGTAAGTTCTTTAAGTATTTAGAAGGTTATTAATGGGTGTAATAAGAGAGATTAATGTTATGTCTATGTTAGTAAAGAAAATAAAAAAGATAGCTTTTTATTTTGCTGTAATGATTATGTGTTTTGCTATAAATGCTAATCAAGTTAATGCATCAGAAAATATTTGTCTGGGCTATGCAGATATAGTGGAGCCTCTAATTCCTGCGGTAGTTAATATTTCGATAATATCTAAAAATACTAATTTAACAATGGGGCAAATGCTAAATTTCCCTGAAGGTGCCCAGCTTGAAGAATTTAATAAATTATTTGAACGTTTCAATTTATTACAAGAAGAAGATGAGGGTGAGAAGGAAGATTTAACCAAGCCTCTTCCAGCTGGTTCTGGATTTATTATTTCTTCTGAAGGTTATATTGTTACTAACTATCATGTTGTTAATCAAGCAGATAAAATTATTGTAACTTTAAGTAATGATCAGAAATTTGAAGCAACTTTAGTTGGTTTTGATAATCGTACGGATATAGCTGTATTAAAAGTTGTTTCTAAGAATCCTTTGCCATTTGTTAAGTTTGGAAATTCTGATACACACAGAGTTGGAGATGTGGTAATTGCCATAGGCAATCCTTTCGGTTTGGGAGGAACTGTTACTTCTGGTATTATTTCTGCGCAGGCAAGAGATATTAATGCTAGTTCATTGAATATAATTGATAATTTCATTCAAACTGATGCTGCTATAAATAGAGGTAATTCTGGTGGTCCAATGTTTGACACCAAGGGTGAAGTTATAGGAATTAACTTTATGATTGTTTCTCCCACTGGTGATAATATAGGAATTGGCTTTGCAGTGCCATCTTCTGTTGCTAAGCCGGTTGTAGACCAATTAATTAAAGGCGGTAAAGTTCACCATGGTTGGCTGGGAGTGGCTGTGCAAGACACTGATAGCATTGCAGAAAGTTTGGGTCTAGAAGAAGGTGTGGGAGCTTTAGTTAGTAATGTAATGGAAGATAGTCCTGCAGAGAAATCTAATATTCAAGTTGGTGATATTATTCTAAAATTCGATGGAAAGGCTATTACTAGCAGCAAAAAATTGCCAAGAATAGTGGCTACAACAGCTGTTGGTAAAAAAGTTGATGTTGAGATAATGAGCAAAGGGAAGAATAAAAAGATAAGCTTAGTTGTTGGTGAGAATGATAAAATTGCTAACAAAGAGGTGAATTTATCTGATCCTAAAGCTATTAAATCTATGTATGGGATGAGTTTATCGGAATTGACGTCAGCAATGAGAAAAAAATTAAATCTTCCTAGTGATATCACTGGAATTGTAGTTTCTGCTATAGAGAAAAAATCCTTGGCCTCTAGATATGGAATAAAGCAAGGGGATATAATAAATTCAGTAAATCAAAACTTTATTAATAATCCAGAAGAATTATCTGCGATAGTTGCAGAAGCTAAAAAGAACAAGCGCAAGTCCATAGTTTTACTTATTTATAGAGCTGGTGGGAATGTGTTCTTGTCTCTTCCGGTTATCGATAAATAACTTCACTTCTAATTATCTAACCTAATTTCTAGATTAGGTTAGATAATTTAAATTTCATATTGATCTGGCGATAATTCTCCGCTAATCGTTGATTCCTCATCTATTTCTGATACTTTAATATTATCTTCTAAAGATTGAGAATCTTCTTTTATAGATTCAAGATCACTCATGCTGCTTATAGAAAAATCTTCATCATCTATAATATTATTAATTATTGGTATATAAGGTTTTAGTAATGTATTTTCTTGTATTGAGTCCGTATCAAGACATGCTCCTCTATTTAGTGGTGCAAAGGTTGCTGAGCTAAGGCTACCTCCCAACCCACCAAAATTATTATAATTCATAAAATCAAGGCTCCCAGAGTTCTTTTTATCTGCTAGAGTGTCTGAACTTGGCCTCAGGTCAGATAATTTAGCAGAGCCTTGATGTTTTAATTCACCATTTTCAAGTTGGCTTAGAACTTGATCTGATTGAGATTTATAATCTATGTTTACTGCTTGATTTATGTTATTAACAGGATCAATTTTATTATTAAAAATATAATGTTTAATGCAATAATATCCTCCAGCTATAATTGCTGCAACCCCGGTGATTCCGCCAAAAGCTATTCCTAAAATTGTACCAATACCCATAGAAACAGATGCAGAAGAGCTAGGTTCTGCAGTAGGATCTTGGCTCGGGTGAGTGGTTGTTAGGGCAAGGCTAGGAAGCTCTGTTGGTATTATAGTAGGAGAAATTGTTGGAGCTTTAGTTGGTATGGAGCTAGGGCTTTTAGTTGGCTCTATACTGGGCGAAATAGTTGGAGTGCAAGTGGGAATCGCACTAGGAATTATGGTTGGCTTAGGCGTTAAAATCACAGTAGGTGCAACTGTCGGTGCAGTTGGAATTGATGTAGGTTTATGAGTCGGATTTGATGGCTGTGATGTTGGTTCTCCAGTGGGGTTTGTCGGTTCAATAGTTGGAGAAGCAGTTGGAGATGTTGGTTGGCTTGTTGGCTGAGTACTAGGTATGGGTGAGGGCTTCATACTAGGCTTAAGTGATGGAGCTAAACTCGGTATAATTGTTGGTGATGGGCTATGATATAAAGTTGGTGCAATTGTTGGAGAAGTGCTCGGTGAAACTGTAAATTTATCTGGAGTGAAAACCACATATCCAGGCTCTGATAAGCTATAGCCGCTTCCTAACATAAAATCATTATAGCCATCATTATTGATATCTCCTATATAGCTTGCAACAATTCCAGCTCCTTTAATTACAATTCCTTGTGTAGCTGCAACTCCTGTTGAAGATACAAATATTTCTCTTCCCCCTAAAAATCTTCCTCCATAAATTAAATAACTCACATCTATGAGTTCTCCCTTAAAGATTGCTGTGCTCAATAGAACATCATCATATCCGTCTTTGTTAACATCTCCAATTTTACTTACACCATTAATAATAGTATAAGGCTCTTTGATAGTAATTCTAAATCCTAAATTTATATTTAAATTACCCACTAAATAAAGGTTAATAATATTTTTATTACCAAAAACTACATGAGCATAATTATCAGGATTGGTGCTAGAAGAAGAGCTAATTATTAAATCATCAAAGCCATCTCCATTAACGTCACCTGCTGAAGATACTGATGATCCAAAATAACGTGCGCCTGAAGCAGAAATTGAAAATCCTTGAGTATAGTCTAATTTGTTCAAATATATGTTAGTGAAACCAGATTTCTTTCCTAAAATAACATAAGCAATGCCATTATATTTTTCATAAGGTAGTCCTAAGATAATATCAGGATAACCATCATTATTAAAATCACCTGCAGAGCTTACAGAAGATTGAGGAATGCCGTCATTATTATTACCTCCAAAGATAGTAAACCCTTCTTTCATATTAATAAATCCGTCTCTTGTGCCAAAAAGAACAGAAGCAATAATATCATTTGAAGGAGGGGCAATAATTAAATCATCATAGCCATCTTGATTAATATCACCAATATTACTTACTGAGTTAGAGTTAGAAGAATAGCTAATGGCTGGGCTTACAGAAAAGCCTTGAGATGGAATTAATCCTGTTACATCTATATTTTTTAATGTAGCGCTACCAAATAGTACATAATTGGTGGCTGAGTTTGCATTATTAATACTGATATCACTTAATGGTAATAAGTTTGATAATGTAAACTTATTGCTAACTATCTTAAAAGAAGACGTTGTTCCAAGAATTGAAACAGACATATTATTTTCCAAAGTTCCGGAACTAATAGTTGGAGCTTTTGTGGGTGGCTCTGTTCTAATTGTTGGAGAACTTGAGGGCTGGGCATTAGGTTGTTCTGATGGCCATGCACTTGGTTGCTCGCTAGGTTGCATTGATGGTTGGGAACTGGGTTGTGTTAATGGCTGTGCTGATGGTTGTGTGGTTGGTTGAGAACTAGGGCTAGAGCTAGGCTGTTCTGTAGGTTGCGCAGTTGGTTGAGAGCTTGGTTGACCACTAGGCTGCTTGCTCGGTTGCACGGTCGGCTGAGAACTGGGGCTAGAGCTAGGCTGTTCTGTAGGTTGCGCAGTGGGTTGATTGCTAGGTTGACTGCTTGGCTGCTCTGATGGTTGCACGGTCGGCTGAGAACTGGGGCTAGAGCTAGGCTGTGCTGATGGCTGAG
>JBASGW010000070.1:0-3896 GCA_049653745.1 Rickettsiales bacterium | reverse complement strand
CTATTATATCAATAATAGGTGTTGTTGGTTTATTTTCCACAAGTATAATTGCCCATACTTCAGCAATATTTATTTGTGTATCAATGGCAATATTAGCTGCAGGTGGATCAATGGTAGCTGGTACTTTTGGCATGAAAGCTTTATCACTTTTTCCTCAGATGAATGGTACAGCATTAGCTGCTTGCACTGCAATCAGATTATTTCTTATTTCAGCTTTCGTATTGCTCAGCGAAATTTACTTTGATGGCACAATAACACCTATAGCTTATATTATCACAGGTTATGCGATTTTTACCGCAAGTTTCTATGCTTGGTTATTAGCAAAAGATTCTAAATAATTTTAGGAGATATTTATGACATTTAAAACTAATTGGGAAAAGTCTGAATCCAGGCATCAGCTACCGGCAGGTATTATTAAAAAAATGATTAATTATGCTTGCCCAGGTAAGCAACTAAAATCATCGCAAATTATCGCTGGTGGTTGCGCAAATCTCAATGTAAAAATTCAACTTGAAAATGAAGAGTCGCCGCTTATTTTGCGCATCCATCTTCGTGATAAGAAATCAGCCATCTTAGAGAGGAATATTGGTAATCTTCTAAAGAATGATCTGCCAGCACCGCAGATTCTTTACATTGGTAATATTGATAATTATTGCTTCTCGATTAGCCAGTTTATGCCAGGAATTCCACTTCGTGATTTGTTGCTATCAAAAACACCGTATAATTTAGAAGAGATTATGTATGAGGTAGGTAGGTATTTAAGCAAAATAGCAGCGCATAAATTTTCTAAAACTGGTTTTTTTGATGAAAATCTAGAAATTATTGAAGAATTGGGAGGAGATAGCCTTAAAGAGTTTTCACTATCATGTCTAGAGCATCAGCAGGTACAAAAATATTTAGGTCATGAGATGATCATCAAAATAAAATCACTACTTAACTCTCTCCCTCCACTAGAAACTAAAGATGCAAATCTTGTTCATGCTGACTTTGATCCAGCGAATATTTTAGTAGCGGAAGTGGATGGTAAATGGAAAATTTCTGCTATTTTAGATTGGGAATTTGCATATAGCGGTTCTTGGTTAAATGATGTTGCTAATATGCTGAGATATGCGCATAAAATGCCAGATGGTTTTAAGAATAGCTTTTTAAAAGGACTAAAAGATAATGGTTTGAAGTTACCTAAAAATTGGCAAAGCATTACCAATCAATATACTTGTAGCTCATTGCTTGATTCAATGACCAGACATAATCTAGAGACCTTACCTAATATAAGGGAAGATCTCTGTGATTTAATTAACCATGTCATTTCTTCGAAATAAATACTATAAAATTTTAGACCATCATTGCTCATGCCACCAGTCCAGAATAAATTCATCTCATAACCAAGGCTAGTATGGAAAAAGGATCCTCATAGCATGTTAGCACATTTTTAGAAATGCTCTTGTTACTCCAAGTAATGATGGCTTTATGAGCTCGTCTCCTGAGACAAAGATAATAACTTGATAACAACATATAATTCCAACTAAAAAGAATAACCCAGCAAAATAATACCAGTTATATTCTAACTTTGAGAGCAGTAAAAACAAATCATTCCCATGCCAAAGCCGCAAAGAGCAATTACTCGATAATTTCCAAGTTTCTTACTTAAGAACGCTAGCAGATGACCGCCAAATAACATACCGATTAATTCATTTTATAAAGTAAAATTTTTTATTAAAAACAAAATTAAAAGCTAGAACCAAGATAACTCTAGAATTTTCTATAAAAAATAATTTGATTTAGGAAGTGGTGGTTTTAGTGGTGTGCCCAGCAAGATTCGAACTTGCGACCCATTGATTAAAAGTCAATTGCTCTACCGACTGAGCTATAGGCACATATCTATAAAAGATAGGAGTTATATTTGTATATTTATTACAGAGAAAGTCAACAATAAATTGCCAATATATCAATTATTTTTGATAATTACTTGTTAATGGGATCATTCTTGCTATAATTTACCTATCATTTATACAAACATAAGATTTTTTAGATGCTAAAATTAAATAAAAAAACAGCAGTTATCATCCCCATCAGAATGGGCTCAACCAGATTACCTGGTAAATTTCATGCAGATATTGATGGCAAACCAATGATTTATCATGTTATTGATAGGGCAAGAGAATCAGGTTTTAGCAATATATTTGTTGCTTGCGATCATGAAGAACATTTCAAGCTTATTACCGATTATAAGGCTAAAGCCATTTTAACAAGCATAGATCATCAATCTGGTTCAGACAGAAGCTATGAAGCATTATGTTATATAGATCCTGATAGTGAGTTTGAATACATAGTTAACCTCCAAGGAGATATGCCCTTTTTTGATCCTGAAGTTATAGCTAGATCAGTAACTAAATTAGCTGAAGATATTTCAGCTGACATTGCCACAGTTGTGGTTCCTCTAGATGATGAAGAAGATATTAACAATCCTAATGCTGTGAAGGTGGTATTCAATAGAAATCACCATGCATTATATTTTTCTAGACATGCAATTCCCTACCCTAACCCAAAAACTAAAAATGATTATTATTATCATGTAGGAATTTATGCATATAAACGCGATTCATTAGCAAAATATGTTAATTTGCCCCAAAGCCCCTTAGAAATAAGTGAAAAGCTTGAGCAATTAAGAGCCCTAGAAAATGGAATGACTATTTGCGTTGATATTGCAAATAATATTCCTATTTCAGTTGACACCCCCGAAGATCTTGAATACGCTAGGGAATATGTAAAAAGAACCACTTTTTGATAAATTATACTATGAGAAGATTTTTTGTATTTTTTATCTTTCTATTTCTAAGTACTTCTTGTTTTGCAAGGCAGCAAATAAGAATAGTTGGATCTTCCACAATGTATCCATTCATCACCATTGTTGCTGAACATTTTGGTAAAATTTATAATTCAACTCCAGTGGTTGAAGCAACAGGAACTGGAGGTGGTTTTCATATTTTCTGCTCTGGAAATTCTATTAATTATCCCGACATTGTTAATGCTTCAAGACCCATGAAGCCAAGTGAACTAGCTCTATGCAATAAAAATGAAGTTCATAACATCAAAGAAATTCTTATTGGCTATGATGGCATAATAATTGCTCAATCCATTAAAGCTAAAAATCTAAACCTAAGCATGAAGGAGTTATTTTTAGCTATTGCTAAAAAAATTCCCTATAACGGCAAAATGATTGATAATTCTTATAAAACTTGGAATGAAATTAATCCTAATCTTCCTAAGCATAAAATTGAAATTTATGGCCCCTCTTCAACTTCTGGAACTAGAGATGCATTTATTGAGCTAGTCATGCAAAATTTTTGTGAATCTTCTAGAGAGGTACAAAATATTATTACCAATCAAAAGGAAAGAAAAGCAGCTTGTAGCTCTATCAGAGAAGATGGACCCTATATTGAGATGCCTGAAAAATATAATTTAATAATCAATAAATTAATTTCCAACAACAATGCTTTAGCCATTCTAAGTATGAGCTTGCTTGTGGATGACCCTGAAATTAGACCAATTAGAATTGATAATATAGCTCCGAATAAAACTTCTATAATTAACAGACAATATTCTCTAGCACGCCCTCTATTTTTATATTTTAATATGGATCATGCAAAAGAATTACCCTTGCTAGATAACTTTATTAATTATTTGGTAAGCCCAGAGGTTCTTGGAAAAGATGGTTACTTGAGTAATAAAGGCTTAATCACCAAATAAACTAATTATATCAATATTAGAATTTCTTGATTACAAGCATGTAATCAGTATTTTTATAACTCTCAATTTACAAAAAAAATCGTATAATTATACTGTAAAAACCATTTACTTATAATTTATTATCTTCTTTTCTTTGAAGAATGTGAACC
>JBASGW010000069.1:0-42567 GCA_049653745.1 Rickettsiales bacterium | reverse complement strand
ATACAGCTGCTGTTTCCATTAAAACAAAAGATGGTGTGGCGCATACTACTACAGATGTAAAAACTCATTTAGAGAGTCTTAATGACAGAACTGGTGATACAGCTGCTGTTTCCATTAAAACAAAAGATGGCGTTGCTCATACCCTTGTGGATGTAAAAACTCATTTAGAGAGTCTTAATGACAGGCTTGGTGCCACTTCAGATGTCACCACAAAAAATCTAAGTGGTGTATCTTCCACTTTTGCAGATGTAAAAACTCACTTGAGCAATCTTGAAGCGAAAGTTGGTAATATCCAAGACTTAAAAGCTGGATCCCACACAATCAACGATAACACAGGTCAAGCCTCTATAGCTGCTTCAACTATGGTTGATATTTTATCTAATGTTGATAGAAAAATTGGCAATACTGTTGAGTTAACCGGTACATCTGCTAATAAAGTTGTAGATAAAACTGGTGCAGCAACAGTTTCAGGTTCATCTTTAAAAACCATTGTATCTAATATAGACGGGAAGGTTGGTCAGACGCATCAATTAACCGGTTCATCTGGTACTAAAAAAGTGCTGGATAATACCGGAACTGCAGTTGCTTCAGGTTCAGATTTGCCAACAGTTATATATGCAATTGAAGTTAAAACTGGTGACGTGTCGCAATTAAGAACTTCAAGTAATTCTAATCTTGTTGAATCTGTCAACGAAGTTATCTCTTATGTTAATACTTTAGCTGGTGTTGAAAGAGATGATACAATTGAAGGTGCTCTTAGTGATATTAATACAAATGTTGGTAATAAGCCGTTAATTACCAGCACCTCAAGTGTTAATAGCTTAACCGGTGGTATTAATAAATTACAATTAGAACATGGTAAAGTTAGTTTAGATACGCATTTTAACAAAGATGATGTTAATTCTTTTGCTAATATTAAAGCTCATTTAACCACTTTATTGAATGTTTCAGATAATTATGCAACCTCATTAGCATTAGCCACAACTATTGTTAATGCAATAACTTCTCAAGAAGGAGTGACGCCAGGCCTAACTATTGATGAATTAAAAACAGATATTGATGCTACAGTAAGTGGTGAGACTACACTTTCCACAATTAAAGCTGCAATACTTACAAATTTAAGTGCTCTTGCTGCAGATTCTAGTAACGCGACTACTATCAAAAATTCTATATATGCTGCAGGTGCTATAACTGACTCTAGTTTATCTGGAACAAATGGAGCTTCTCTTCAAACAGACCTAACCAATTCAAGAACTGCAGGGTTTATTGTAACCACAAGAAGTGCCTTAGGTGATGATGATATCTCTGGCATAGAAGATATTGATGGAAATACCCTTGCAACTAATTTGGATACCTCTTTAACCAAGGCATTTTTAACTCTTAATGGTAAAATTGGTAATAATTCAAACATTACAGCTACTGATAGTAATGGTGAGTCTCTAGTTGGTCAAAACTTGGTTTTTGCGCTAAACGCAGTTAATGATAAAATTAAGCCTGCAGAACCTCCAATGCTTTTCCCATATTATTTTTATAACCCTTATAATTATTTAGGATATGATAATTGGAATAATGGAGACAGCCAAACAACTATTAGTGGATCAATAGGAACTCTAAGCACTTTAAATGCTGGAGGTGGAGCAGCATCTGTTGTTGCATATATCGGCACAGCCGCATTACCAAGCAATATTAACGTACAAGGTGGCACAACAGCATCTTCTACAGTATTAGCTGCTGTAAATAATTTACATACAGTGGTTGGTGGAACAGATATATCAAAAATAGGCACAAGCTTATCAGAAGCACTTGGCACTCCAACTGGAGCTGGGTTATTAGGTACTGTAAGTACAAAAGTATCCGCAGCAATTGGTGGAACAGCATTACCATCAATAGGTGTGGCTGGTACTACAACGGCTGCAACTTCATTATCTGACGGTGTGAACAAGTTGAATACAGCGGTTGGTACAACAGATATATCAGCTTTAGTTGATAAGAATGGTAGTCCAGTAGATAATAACTTAAGCGCAGTATTATTTGCAGTAGACGGTAAGTTTGGCGATTTAACCTCATTAGAAACCACAGTAAAAACTAGTATGGTTAATGCTGTTAACTCTATAGTGAATAGTAATGGTCTTGTTGACAATGCTAATATTGCTGATTCAGCGGTTTCTGGTAATAAGATAGCGGCTCTTGGAGTTACAACTGGTAAGTATGCGGCTGGTTCTATAGCTACGGCAGATATTGGCAATGCACAGGTAACTGCTGGTAAGATGGCAGTTGCTTCAGTAACTGGTGCTACGATAGCTGATGGTGGAGTTGGAGCTGGTAAGTATGCGGCTGGTTCTATAGCTACGGCAGATATTGCTACTGGAGCGGTAACTGGTGATACAATAGCGGCTCTTGGAGTTACAACTGGTAAGTATGCGGCTGGTTCTATAGCTACGGCAGATATTGCTAATTTAGCGGTGACTGCTGCTAAGATGGCAACTAATTCAGTAACTGGTGATACAATAGCTGCTCTTGGAGTTACAACTGGTAAGTATGCGGCTGGTTCTATAGCTACGGCAGATATTGCTACTGGAGCGGTAACTGCTGATAAGATTGCTGCGGCTACGATAACCACTGGTAAGGTAGCATTCGGTACTTTAACTGGTGATCATGCTGGAGTTGGAACTGGTAACTTAGCGCTTGCGACGATTGCAGCAGGAAATATTGCTACTGGAGCGGTAACCAATGCTAAGCAAGGATTTGCCACATGGAAAGTAACTGCTTTACCTGCTGGTACAACATCAAAAACTTGGACTAGTAATGCAATTGATTTTAATGCGGAGATCACTGATTGCGCGAGCATAGGCGTAGCTTTAGATGCTTCAATTTACTATACAGCAATTCAAGCAACTACTCCAACTGAGGGTGATCCCGTGCATATTGCAGATTTGAATTTAATTTTAGGACAATGCGCTACTCACTGTACAACAGCAGCAGGATTTAGTAATTGTGCTACTGGATTCTTTACTTTTGTATAGGAGAGGGAGAAGAGATTCCTTTAATAGCTCCTATTAACTTAACTCTTTTTGAGGCTTAAATTAATAGGAAAAAATTACAGAAGCCCTTAAGTTGAGATTAAAAAACTTAGCTTAAGGGTTTTTCTTTTTGAATAATGTAAAATGCCTCTTTCATCCTTGGATAAATCCTAAGAATCCAGTTAGGCCTTTAATAATCCTGCCCCAATTTAGTTGAGTTGAAATAAGAAATCTTATATTGTTAATTAGTAAAATATAAGGCAAGAAAAATAGGCTTTTCTTTAAGAAGCATGTGGCAATTAAAAAAAACAAATGAATAGAACTATTATGCGCTGCTCCCCCTTCATCGGGGGGTAATAACTATGCTAATAAACAGTATAAGATATTATTTGAAAATATTAATATATACTTAGGTATTTAATAAAAATATTGACATTTAGCATGTTGTATCTTAATTATCTAGATACTAAAGTTTGTATCTAAAGTTTTAGTTTTAATTATAAAATATAAAAAAGAGGAATGTTATGGGTAGAGGAACTGGTTGGAAAGATAAAAAAGATAGACTTTTGAAAGAAGTAGGTAAGGTTGCAGCTAATGCGGCTGAGAAACTTGGTGATCATCTGCATAAAACCACTGTTTCAAAAGAAGAGTGGCAAAAAGAAAAAGAACTTAGACAAATCAAGCAAGAAAATGAGCGTGCTGATAGAATAAAAAAACTAGAAGCTGATAGATATGAGCAAATAAGAATAAGAGAAGAAAGAGAAAGCAAAGCTGCTGCAGAAGCTAAAGCTGCTGAAGAAGCTAGATTGGCTCAAGAAGCTGCAGATGCTGAAGAAGCTAGAGCAGAAGCAGAAGCTGAAAAAGCTCATGAAGAAGAAGTTGCTAGATTAGAAGCAGAAGTGGCAAAATTAGCGAAAGATAATGAAGCTGCTGCTGCTCAAGAAGCTGCAGATAAAGCTGAAGCTGATAGAGTTGCCGAAGAAGCTGCTGCTGAAGTTAATGTTTGTGCTGCTATGCCTGTTGATGGTTCATGTGCAGAAGGATATAATTTAAGTCTTGCTGGCGATTGCTGTGAACTAGTATAGTATAATTTTATTCTATATAAATAAAATTAACTTCCCTTAGCTTTAAAGAGTTGAGGGAAGTTTTTTTTATGTCTATATCTTATTAAAGTTTAGACTTTACTTCTATACTGTATTTTAATATTCCCAAACTTTGGCTATGGGGAGGTGACTCCTTTTATAAATACGGAGCCATCTTTAGTTTGTTCTGCTTGAGTATCATTTTGGATTAGCATGGATGAGTTAGTGCTTTTAAATACTCATTTTGATCAACTTTTAAAGTAAGAGTTGGGTTTTTAACTGTCTCCTCTAGCAGTGATTGTTTCGTTTTAGTTATATCTAATTGTAAATCCATATCTTCTACTTGATAAAGTTGAAGTATTCTTAAGTGCCATTTAATATTGCTTGTTTAAAACAACCAAGATGATTTTTTAAAATATCTTGCAAAGACCATGCCTTAAAAAATAAAAATGAGATATAATAAATCCCCTAAAGCAAATGTTAAAATATTTGAATTAAGGGGGGCGGGTTAATTACTTAAGTTGTACTGGCATTTTTCAAGCTGCTCAATAAAAATATGATTCAATTTTTTGCTGTCATAGTTTAATCCTGCTTGGGATAAATCATTTTTAACTTTATCAATAATAGGTTGATGGTCTTTGTTTCTAATGGCTAAATTGATTAGAGATTTAATATAATTATCTATATTATCCTTTTTAATACCCATTATTTCACAAGCCCATAAGCCAAATAATTTGCTTGCCATAGCTTTAGCTTTAAACTCTTGTTCTTCATCAAGTATAAATTCTTCTTCGAAGGCATTCTTTCTATCATCTAACATTTGATACTCCTTTTATTCATAAAAGATGCTAACAAATAATAATTAATAATAGGTAAAGAAAAAAATGGATTATTTATTTATAAAGGGAGGAATTTATAAGAATGAGCCTGACAGATAATTTAATATAACTATCCGTCAGGTTTTAGTTCTTTAGAAGAGATAATTACTTAGCCATTGAAGCAACTTCAGCAGCAAAGTCTGATTGCGTTCTTTCAATTCCTTCACCAAGTTCATATCTTACAAAGCTTTTGATGGTTACAGGAGCGCCAATTTCTTTAGCTGCTTCAACTAATACTTGAGATATAGGAGTTTTATTATCCATAACAAATATTTGTTCTAGTAAAACAACTTCTTGATAGAATTTTTTAATTCTTCCTTCAACCATTTTTTCAATAATATTTTCTGGTTTACCTGAAGCGCGAGCCTGATCAGCGAAAATATTTCTTTCACGCTCTAAGCTTTCAGGAGAAACAGAAGATGTATCTAAACTTTCAGGGCGAGCAGCAGCAATATGCATTGCAATGCGCTTACCTAAATCTAATAATTTTGCTTTATCACCTGTTGATTCTAAGGCAATTAATACCCCAATTTTTCCTAAGCCTTCACTAATTGCATTATGCATATATGAAGCAATTGCGCCATTTGAAACGCTAACATGGTTTACACGACGTAAATTCATGTTTTCGCCTATTATTGCAATATGATCAGCTATTGCGTCAGCAACGCTTTGAGAATCAGAATATTTAGTTGTTTTTAAATTTTCAACATCTTTGTCGTTGTTATTTAAAGCAATTATAGCAACTGCGCGAGATAAAGCTTGGAACTTATCGTTACGAGCAACGAAATCAGTTTCGGCATTTAATTCAATAATTGCAGCGCTATTATCTTTTAATGCAATTGCAACTAATCCTTCTGCAGCTTCACGACCAGATTTTTTTGCAGCAGCAGATAAGCCTTTCTTTCTTAACCAATCCACAGCATCTTCAAAAACTCCAGCACATTCAATTAGGGCTTTTTTACAGTCCATCATTCCTGCGCCTGACTTTTCACGTAATTCTTTTACTAAACTTGCTGTAATTTCAACCATTATTTACCTCTATTCTTAAATTATATTATTCAGCTGATAAAGTTTATTCTTTAGCTTTTTCAGTTTTTGCTACTGGAGCTTGAACTTTAGTTTTAGGTTTTTCTTCAGCTTTATGTTCTTTTCTGTCTACAGGTTTATGAGTAGCTTTTTTCTTAAATTCTTTCTTTTTGATTTCATTTTCTTGTTCAATATTTGCATTAATCTTAACAATTTCTGAAAGATCTGCTACTGCACCTAAATCAACACCTGAAGCAATTAAAGACTCTTGCATTCCATATAAAATAGTATCAGAAACTAAACGGCAATATAATTTTATTGCTCTTGTTGCATCGTCGTTACCAGGAACAGGATAATCAATATCATCTGGGTTAGAATTACTATCTAAAATTGCAACAACAGGAATATTCAGTTTTCTAGCTTCTTTTAGAGCTATATCTTCCATGTTGGTATCAATCACGAATAATAAATCAGGTATACCACCCATTTCACGAATTCCACCAAGTGATTTTTCTAATTTCTCAATACTACGAGTAATTTCTAATCTTTCTTTTTTATTGAATTTTGGTTTTGCTGATCCTTCTATTGCTGCTTCTTCTAAATCTGCATCAGAGATTAATTTTTCTAGGTCGTAAAGTTTTTTAATTGAGCGATTAATTGTTGACCAATTAGTTAACATTCCACCTAACCAACGGTGATTAACATAATATTGTCCACATCTTTTAGCTGATTCTGCAATAACTTCTGAAGCTTGCATTTTTGTGCCTACAAAAAGAACACGACCGTTATTTCTGGCTACATCATAAATTTTTTCTAATGCTGAGTGTAAAAGAGGTAAAGTTTGTTGTAAGTCAATAATATGTACATCGTCTTTAATGCCATAAAGATATGAACTCATTTTAGGATTCCAACGCATGGTCTTATGACCAAAATGCACACCTGATTCAATAAGTTCGCTAATTGTAATAGAAGGAAGTTTTCTTAACATCTTTTTTAAGACTCCGGTTTAAAGTTTATGAACATCCATAAAACATTATCAACTATGTTCAAAAGTTGACACTTTAAAAAATTTCATGGGCTAAAATATACTTAGATAATTAAGTATTAGAAGGCTAAAGTAATATAGTTTAACCAATTTGTCAAATTACAATTGACTAATGATGATAGTCAGATAGCTCTAGGTTTATTTGTATCTAGTAATAGTAGTTATAAGTCTTTCCACAGTGTAAATTAGTAGAAAGACTTTTTAAAATTTTAGTGTTATTAAATAGATATAATAATCAAACTAGTTATAGTTAGAATTACGCTTGATATAGTTTTAAATATTCTTCTAATTTTGATAGATTTTCTCCACTAGTAAAACAAGAAGTAACAAATCTATATAAGCCATTACCCTGATCATTAGGTTTTTCCCATTCATAAAAGCTACCAGAATTTTGCTGTAAATATAGAGCAAGTTTTGCCGGCATTCTTACAAATAATTCATTTGCTTCTACTTTATATTCTAATTCAAGTCCATATTTTATAAATATGTTCGCTAAATTTATAGCCATAGAATTTGCATGAGTGGCGTTTTTAAGCCATAGATCATTTTCAAAATAAGCTAAAAATTGGCAAGAGAAAAATCTCATTTTAGAGATTAATTGTCCGGCTCTTTTTTGTTTATAATCAGCGTCTTGATTATATTTTTGATTAAAAAATATCACTACCTCTGCAGCAAGGGCACCATTTTTTGTGGCTCCAAAGCTAAGTACGTCAACACCAGATTTCCAGGTAGCTTCAGCTGGAGTGCATTTTAAGGTTATAAGGCTGTTAGCAAATCTTGCTCCATCCATATGTATAGGTAGATCGTAATATTTTGCTATATCAGCAATTGCTCTTAATTCTTCTAAACTATAGATTGTTCCGCACTCAGTTGCTTGACTTAAAGTAATGCATCCAGGCTTACTAGCATGGGGACGCATAGATAGTGAACTTTCTATATGCTGTTTTAAGTGATTACAATCAATTTTATAATTATCTCCAGATAAAGGAACTATTTTTGCACCACTAGTAAATAGCTCAGGTGCACCGCATTCATCAGTATTAACATGTGCGTTGGCATGGCTATAAATCATGCCATGTACTGGCGTTATAGTAGATAAAGCCAGGCCATTAGCAGCGGTTCCTGTGCTAGTTAGGTAAATAGAAACTTCAGTTTCAAAAATTTCAGATAATTTCTCTTTGAGTAAAGCTGTATAACTATCATTGCCGTAAGAAGCTTCAACCCCAGTATTAGCATTAATTATTGCCTCTATAATAGTGGGATGGACTCCCACTATATTATCGCTTTTAAAATCCATGTTTATTCTCCTTGCTCTGAGATTAGGATATTTCTTCTAAACCAGAAGAAATATAATGGAATTCCACTTAGAGTAAATAAGCTGCTAATTAAGATAACATTAAGTGAAGTTTCGGATATAACCCAACTACAAAAAATTATAGAAAATAGGCTGTTAATTATACCAGTTAGTTTTCTATCTTTTTGCCAATTTAAAATTAAGTTAGCAACACTACATAATAAATATATAAATAGAAATGAAGTAACTGAAAAATCTATAACTGCAGCAACTTGCCCAGCTATATTTTTATTAGCAGTTAAAACTAACAATGGGACAATTCCTAAACAGCTGCAAATAATACTAGCGTAAGGTGCGTTGTTTTTATTGCGCTGAGCAAAGAGTTCTGGCATCATTTTATCTTCTGCAAGGCCTAAAGAAATTTGTCCTGAAGTTAATACCCATGCATTTAAGGTGCCTATACAAACTATTGATGCAGCAATTGAAATCCATAAATACCAATTACCTCCAAAAATATGCTGAGCAGCGCTAGCATAAGGAGCATTTGAATTTGCTAGCTCATTTCCAGGAATTAATCCCATAATTGCAATGCTATTAAAAATATAAATTAGCGCCACAATACTTGTTCCAACAATTAATGCTCTTGGAATTGTTTTGGATGGATTTTCTACAGATCCTGCCGGTGTAGTGGCAGATTCTAATCCAACAAATCCCCATAAAGTTAGTAAAGCTGCTTGAGCAATGCTTGTTGAAGATTTTTGCAGCATTATAGTTTCGCTAATTTGAAAATTACTAATATCAAATTGCCAAATAGCTACTATTGGAACTATAAATAATGGTACAAATTTTAGTAATGTAAAAACAGTTTCAGCTCTTCCAGCAACGCTAACTCCAAAAAGATTTAAGCCTCCAATTGATAATAATAATAATATCTCAAGTGTAAGATAAACCATGGGGCTTTGTTCGCCAATAAATGGAGATAAATATCCCACCGCAGCCACCACAACTGCAGTAGTGCTAATCCAAGATACCACCCAATAAGTCCAGCCAACAAAAAAAGCTAAATTTCTTCCAAAAAATTGCTCAATATAAACATGCGGTCCACCTGTTTTAGGAAAACGTGCACAAAGTGAAGCAAAAACCATTGCTAAAGAGATTGCTCCAATAGCTGAAGCAATCCAACCGGCAATACTATAGGCCCCAAATGAAGCCAAGCTTGCTGGTAACATAAACACACCTGAGCCTATCTGGCTGCCAACAACTAGCGCCAAAACCGACCAGAAACCAATTCTATTATTCATGATAATAACCTGTAATTATAAAATATTTAAAAATATAAACTAATGCATTAGAAAATGCAAATTAAGTAAAATAAGGATGTGAGAATAGATTAAGCTGCCCTGGGAAGGCCCTTTCGTGATGACTTTAATAATGTAACTAGGGTAGTTACTAACATAATATTCTTATAAATATAAATTAATATGATTTTGGCCACTGTAAATAATAGATTTAATTATGTCAAGAATAACTTTGACATCTCTAAATATAAAATATTTTATTAATATTGTAATGTAAGCAAAAAATACTTAATAAAATAAAAATACTTGGTTTCTATTAATAATTGAATATACTTCCTTCTAATAAACTTTGTTGCCTTCAATGCTATAATAATAGAGCTATAATTTATGACAAAAAAACTCCAAAATATATATAACAAACAAGATTCTTTACCTAAAATAATAGATGATGAGTCGTTCCCCACGCTTAAGGTAAAAGACTATGTGCCTCAACAGCTTACTATTATTGGAGATTTTGGTGAAAAAGTTGCAACAGATATCAGAAATATTTTTGCACCCACTGAAAAAGGGGGGCTGCATCCAGGAAAAATTGAAATCATTGGTAATACAGGAACTGGAAAAAGTAGTATACATACAATTATAGCTTACTTATGGTCCATTGGTGAAATATTTAACCCAGGTAATAATGATGATGTAGCTTTTGATTATGTCTATAAAGTTAAATTAAAATCATTGGCTAATAAAAATTGGATAGAACAAGCTAAATATACTCAACAAGATGAAAATCATGATATACCAATAGAAACTTATCCGTTGGCATGTTTTATTCATTATGCATTAGACCAATCTATGGTGGCT
Organism: Rickettsiales bacterium; assembly: GCA_049653745.1. Classification (GTDB taxonomy): domain Bacteria; phylum Pseudomonadota; class Alphaproteobacteria; order Rickettsiales; family CANDYO01; genus CANDYO01. Next base: position 32,066 of record JBASGW010000069.1, on the reverse strand, counting down.
CCTAGAGAAAGAATGACTCTTAATGAAATAAGAGATAACTTGAGTGACCCAAGCTGTAGAGACAAAATATTATTCCTATTTGATAATGCAGAAGATGTTAGCCATTTAGTAGATGAACCAGGCATAGTTAAAGATGTTATTAAAGAGGCATTTTCATTTAAATATGTTGTTATGACTGCCAGACCTAACAGCTTAACAACTATAACAGAAAATGAGTTTGATCGTAAGCTTGAATCAAGTGGCTACAACGATCAAGGTATAGAAAAATATACCAAACAATATTTTGCCATACAACATAAACAACTAAAAAAAGAATTAAAGAAATTTTTTAATTCTGTAGAAGATTCTCCAGTTATAGATAAGTCGATGCTGCTTCATTTTTCTAAAAGTAAAGATCCAGAGTTACGTGAACTTTTTATTCAGCTTAAAAGGATTCCACCTATGGAAGGTGAAATGAATAAAGCTAATATTCTTACAGCTATTGATAATTATTATATAGAAGTGGAAGAATTACTAGATAAATTTTTGATAAACCCTTCAGTGATGTCTTTAATCTCTAACCCAATTAATGCGGCTATACTATGTTTGTTAATTTCAGACCCTGCTGTAAGAGTTAGATTTGCACAAAATTTTAGAGAGGATGAACTATACGCAGAACTGATGCTATTAGTGGGAAAAAGATTCATAAGTAAGACTACAGATCTTAAATTTAGAGAAATCACAGAAAAAATGGTGATGGAGCTCAATGAGTTTAAAATATTAAAAGAAGTAGCCTATGAATCAATAAAACAAGATAGATTCATGAGTGGTGAATTTATAAATAGAATTTCAATTAAATATAATAGTAAAATCGCAGATTTATATAAATTTGGCCTATTAAAAATTACATATCAAACTAGTTTTGATGAAGAGGTTATTGCTGCAGCAGAACAAAAAGAAGAAGAGGTTGATTTTGCTGATAAAATTAATGATTCGGGTGATTTAATCAAACAAAATCATAAATTTATAAATGTAGGATTTATAGAATATTTAGGTGCTGTAGTATTATTAGAAAAACTAAGAAGTGATCAAGAAGCAGAATATAAAGAAGCCGCCCAAATAATAGCCGATAATAGGAATGACCCAAAGTACTTAGAATTATTAGAATTTATTGCCGGAATGATGAGTAATGGAGAAAACCAAAGTGAAATTACCATTACAAGGTTTTGGGAAGCCGTTTCATGTAATATAGATGGCGTTCTAGAATTTGGCATGGATCGTAAAGTAACTTTATTAATGAATCTTTTGGTAAAAACAAAAATAGATTCCAGAATTCCAAATTTAAACGAAATGATAGAGTTTATTGATAATTTTATAATGCAAGATTTCTCTAGATATAAGCACTTAATAGAAGAGAGTGGTTACTTATCTAAAAGGATGGAGAAACATATATGGGAAGCTCTTGAAAAAAATATACATAACACAGAATCTTTTTCTAAATCTTTTCTTACTAAAAGTTTTACTCTAACTGATGATACTGAATTGGCGCCACTTCAACCTAATATTAATGAGATTATAGAAATATCAGGAATGTTTCTTAATAGGTTTGATAATGGAAAGCTATTCGATATTTTGATGCAATATTTAGAACATAGTCAGGATTTAGAAACTATTAAATTATCTATGAATGTTATAGGAAAAATAATAAAAAGTTCCGGAATAAAACTATATCCACAAAATACAGAAGAACTTCTTCTGCACATAGGAAGATTTGTTGATAATGACATACTTAAAAGCAATGCTATAAAAGTTTTAGAATCATTAATATATATAAATAGAGGTAGTGAAGAAGAAATAGCAATAATTTTAAGAAAATTAATACCTTTAATAAAAACGGATATTAATAATGAAGATCTATGCAATCTAATAGGTGAAACTGCATATATAGGTGGGAGTCTAACGTTAGAGATTGCGCTAAGAGATCTTATGCAGATTATACAAGAAATTAATACAGCTCCGCAAAAATCTCCCTCTAGTACATTGAGCGCAAAACAGCGAGCAATCACTGAGAATAAAATATTTTCAGAAGAAGTGAGACATGCTGTAATACAAGTAATATATAAAATTTTAGCCCAAGAAGCTAAAGCGCTAGAGCAGGCTACTTCTTCTGGTGTAGATCCATATCCAGCTTCTTTTTTATTTGTAAAAGAAATAAAAGATTTATTACATGATGAGCATACTAGAGATGATGCAGCTTATATAATTTCGCAAATATCACTAACTAGTGGTATAGAAATGCAGAAATTAACATTAGGAATAATATCAGCTTCATTAGATGATTCAAATCTTCAGCAAAGCATTATAGTTATAATGAATTCAGTATTGAATAATAAAACTAAAATGGATCCTGAGTTTTTAAATCTTATTTTAGAAAAATTAGTTAATCTTATAGTTAATCCAGGAAGTCTAAATATAGAAGATATTATTGAAGTAATCAGTAAAGTTATTACTGTAGCTGATGATATAACAACAATAAGCCTAGAATTAAGAAAGGATATTTTAACAAACTTAATTAAAATTGCTGACCATTATTCTCATGCATATTCTGTAATTGGCCGTCTTGCATTATCTGGAGATGCAGAAATGTTGAAAAGCTCTTTTGATGAATTGCTTCCATGGTTTGAAATTAAAAAAATACAATCAATAGATTTTATTGAAACTGCAATGGAAAACTTAACCTCTGGGGTTATTCCAGCTGATATTGCCTCTGTATTTTTAGTAAAACTAATTCCTTTTCTTTATGCTGGAGATTCTAGAGTAGCTAAATCTATAGCTAATATTGCATTATCTGATGAAATATTAGTATTATTAGCTTCTGGATTAAACGAGGGGGGGCAGATAGTAGCAAAACATGGTATAGCTGACTCTCCATTGCCAAGTGTTTTAGAATTTATTGCAGAAAATCTAGTTAAGTTAACTAAGAATGAAGATGTAGGTAAAAAAGATAAAGCAATTTCTGCAATTCAAATAATCATTGAAAAAACTCCTGCAATGAAATCTATTCTATATCCAAAATTAGTTGAGTATTTCAATGCTAATCCTTCGGATGCAGTAATTATGCTTATCGGAAAAATGGGTGAAGCAATAGATAATGATAATTATAAAGCAAGGATAGATGATTTTATTACAAAATTGGATCGAGGAAGTTGTAATAAGATTATAATATCAGAAGCAATAGCTAATATGACGAAAATTAATGCTAATGCCAGAATGATTATATTAGAGCAATTTTTAAATGATCATTCTTCATCTAGAGTAATATCAACCATATCTCACGCCATTTCTAAAGTTGTTGGTAGTGTTGAAGTGAATGTAGAAATAGTTGAATCTATTTTTAAGAAAATAATCACTCTTTTACCTAATTCAAATTTAGTTAAGGCTAAAGTAGCTCACATTAATACTGGAGCTATTCATGCAATCGGTAAATTATTAGAAAAATTAGATAATATAGATTTGATTACAGAAGATTCATTCAGAATTTTAATGCTATCTTTATCTAATAAAAAAATTAGTTTTGCAGCTATGCATGCAGTGAATCAAATATTAAGTAGGCAGGAGTTGATTGAAAAACTTCGTGTCAAAATAGATCAAAAGTTAACGTCAGAAGAACAAAATGAAAAAGTTTTTACTCAAATTTTTAATAAATTAAAAGAGGTTCTAGATAGATATTTACCGGCATCAATGATGGGTAAAGTAGCTGCTTTTGTGAGTGTTTCAGAGAAATTAAGTGCTAAAGATCCAGAAATTATTTTAACTTTGGAGACCATAACAAGCTTAGTTAAATTATGCTCTATGAAACATATCATTATTCTTTTAAAGGATAAGCATCCTTCAATACATAAAATAATTTTAAATGTTTTAATGGAAAAATTAACAGCATCTTTAACTGCTAGTACAAATCATGAATCTGATGGATCTAACTTTATATGGCAAGAAGAAGCTGAAAATATGCTGTCCATTTTAAAATATGATGCAACTGAAAAAGGATCTAATACCAAGAAACTTCATAATTTAGCTCATAAGAATTTGCAGAAACATGTTAAGTATATAGAAACTCCTAGTAAAGATTATGATTCTAACCTTGAGTGGATTATGAAGCATTTTAATGACCTATTATCAAAAGATGCTTCATATATGTTTATGAGATTGGTTATTCATAAAATTTTGAGCGATGAAATAATAACTTCCGTAGAAAGTAATATTATATCAGCATGCATTAAATCAGGATTGACCGTTACCATTACAACGCGCCCTGATGTTGATGCTAATGGTGAGTATTATAGAGTTAATTTTGATGGCCAAGATTATCGCCTGCGTGGAGAAGATAACATAAATCATATAGAAGAAATAGCTCAAGCTGCCCTTCATAATAAAGATCCAATAGCAATGCAATATATTGAATATAAAGCTTTATTTACAAATACAGGGAAAACAATAAAACAAGCTGCAACTGATATACCTTGTAATAGTCTTTTAAATGATGAATATACTTTATCTTCAGATAGTTGGGTGGTTTCATTCCTTTATAAATCAGATCATTTAAGAAGCTCTCCAACTGAGGTTTATATATTTGCAGAGCAAAAAAGATTAGGAGATTATTACGGTTGTAAGTTTAAAGTCACATCTGGCGGAAGAATTTCATCTACTATTTATAGGAAGCATCCTATGGATTTAGTAACATATCATACTAGAGAGGAAATATTTTCATCAATGGAATATACTGAAACAAAAGTAAGATATTTTGGTTCAATATTTACCTTAAAGCCATCAGATGGAGTTACGTTTGATTTATCTTCACCAAATAATGTTGTTATTGATTCTACATCTCCAACTATAAGATCTTTCTCAGCTAGTGTAGATGCATTAGCTCATAGTCCAAGAGCTGTGATGAGATCTATAAATCGTCAAGAAAGCTCTACCGAAGCTAGGTTATTATGGAAATTTTTAAAAGGAGATAATGTATTACATTCTAAGTTAAAGGAAGTAAAAATAACAGGTAATTGGGCTCAGGACAAAACAACATTTACAGAATTTGATAGAGCATATTTACTTTTAGAACATAATCGTAGAGATAGTATTGATATAGATTATAAAGATGCGCTGCAATCCTTAAACTTACCAGTTTTAACAAAAATTATTGAAAAAGAAAAATTAAGTGCCAAAGCTCAGGATGAGAGAGTTATAATAGAATCTGATATCTATAAAGAATCATTATATATAAAACTTATAGAAATGCTCAATGCAGCCTATATAGCGTCTGGTGCTATAAGTAGTGGAAGAGTTAAAAATCAAGAACATGGAGCTGCAGGAACTGCTGGTAACTTACTCATAGCAGTAAGTGCGCATGCCTCTGTGCTTGGGCCGGTTCTTTCAATAATAGGGGCAATATTTAATAAAATTGATGCAGACGATCAAGCTGTTAATATTGAGAATTACACTAGTTTTGGTAGAGATCCTGTTACAATGGCAGAAATAGCTGAAATAATAGCAAGAAAAATTGTTCTAAAAATAGCGAAGCATAATTTAATAATACAAGCAGATAAATCAGGTATTTTCTTGGATTTTGTTGATGATGCTTTGGGAGTGGTAGATCGTGGGATTGCTGGTAATATAGTAAATATTTGTGGAAATGTTTTTAGAGCAATTAAAGGAGCTGTAAATTCTAGTGATAATATTAATCCCGAAGAAATAAAAGCGGCTGCAGAGAAAAAGAAAGGTGAAGATCATGCAGAAGTAATAGCAGCATATATTATGAAAGAAATTTATGCTGGTAAGCATAATATTGGTGGAATAATAAATATGGCAAAGGCTAGGGCAAAACATGTCTATAAAGCTGCAGAAAAACATTTTTCTCATACAAATAATCCTCAAGATTTATCTTCTTCGTCTTTGGATGCTAACGATCAAGTGGTATCTGAAAGTGATATTAAAGTTGGTGGAGTGGCAGATAATCACCCTGATGCTCCTCAGCATCGTCATTCATGGGTAAGAGATCATTGTACCATTATGAAAGTGTTAACAGAGCCAACTATATTTGATGGGCCTGAATATCAAAGAATATTAAAACTTCCTGTTTCTGAAAGATCTGAAGCTGCAAAAGCATTTATGGAGAGAAATTTTCCAGAAAATAAAGATAATTGTTCTATAAATCATTCTAAAGAAATTACTGATAAAAGCTTTTTATTAAGGGATAATGAGGGGCGAAACTTATTACAAAAAGTTTCAGAGCTATATGGAGCTGAAAATTTATTGAAAATGATAGAGCTCGGTAGGGATCAAGAGATTGCAGAACAAATTCTTGTGGCAGTTAGGCTTAGAGGAGCTGAAGAAATCTTAGAATTATTCTTCGGCTCAAACATAGAGTTTGCTGTCGAAAATATTGAAAAAATTATTTCTGTAGATAAAGATTCATCTGTTAATGGAGGTTTTTATCAATATATACATAACTCTCTTGCAAATAACCATTATACTAAAGCAGCTAAGTCTACACTTAAAGCCATAAGTGATTTATCTGAAAAACTTGAAAAATGGTTAGATAGAGGCGAATCTGGTAATAAAGTTACTGCTGCAATGTTGATATTAGAAAATTTAATTGAAATTGTAGGAAGTGGACAAAAGCAAATTCCTACGTATAGGCCACCTTATTATGACCCAGGAGATGATTATGGACCTGAGGGAAGTGGTGGAAGTTCTGGGGAGGGAAGAAATTCAAGTAATCCAGAAATTAATAATATAGATTATATTAATATTTTACCTTCTATGCTTATTTATAATGGCACATATAATGCAACATCTGATGAAGGTGTTTTTGTAGGAAACTCTAATGCTATGCATGATATGTAATACAAAGTTTCATTTTTAAAATATTACTTCTTAAACTAGTGGCCTATGTATTAATTTATACATAAGCCACTAGCTGTGTTAAAAATGAGAAAGGGTATAAGATCTATAATAAAACTGAATTACCTACTATTACTTCCATAGTTGGTGGCTTTAGACTTTCCTGCAAAATGATTATTTGGTCTCTTGTTGTTTTGATTTTTAACTGAGGATGGTTTACTATCTTTTTTCTGAAAGATGGCTGATCTTCTTGGTTGATTATGCTCAGGACGGCTATCTGGAAGTGCTGCCGTTTTTTCAAGTATTGGAGTGGGGGTTACAGTTATTTTGAATTTTATCAATTTTTCAATATCCATTAGGGGTTTTCTTTCTAATTCTTTATCATAAAAGGTGAATGCAATTCCTCCAGCTCCAGCACGCGCAGTACGTCCAATGCGGTGCACATAGCTTTCAGGTTCACTGGGAAGATCAAAGTTAATTACATGGCTAATATTGTTAACATCTATGCCACGAGCGGCGATATCAGTGGCAACTAACACTCTAATTTCACTGTTTTTAAAGGCCTCTAGAGCTTTTTGACGAGCAGATTGCGATTTATTTCCATGAATCGCCAAAGATGAAATTCCTGCATATTCTAGCCCTTCTACAATACGGTTAGCGCCATGTTTGGTTTTACTAAAAACAATTATTTTATCAAGCTTTTCATTTTGTAATAAATTTATTAGTAAAGCGCGCTTATCTTTTTTATCTACATGATATAAAGTTTGAGTAATTTTTTCTACAGTGATTACTTCAGGAGTGACAGTAACAGTTTTAGGTTTATTCAAGATACCATTTACCAAATCTCTAATTGAATCAGGCATGGTTGCTGAAAAAAGCATGGTTTGTCTTTGTTTAGGTATTTTAGCGATAATTTTTTTGATGTCTTTCACAAATCCCATATCCAACATGCGGTCTGCTTCATCTAAAACTAAATGAGAGACTTCAGAAAGATTGATATGACCTTGCTCCATTAAATCAAGTAATCTTCCTGGAGTTGCTATAATTAAATCTACACCTTTAGACATAATTTTAATTTGGGGCTGTTCACCAACTCCACCAAAAATAGTGGTTTGGCGTAGGGAAAGATTTGCACCATATATTTTACAATTATCAGCTATTTGAATTACTAATTCCCTAGTTGGAGCAAGAACCAAAGCTCGAGTCATGCGAGGTTTTGGATTTGATTGACTAAGGTATAGATGTTGCAAAATTGGAATTGAAAATGCAGCGGTTTTTCCTGTTCCAGTTTGAGCAATGCCTAATAAATCATGGTTATCAAGCAATATAGGTATAGAGTTTTGTTGAATGGGGGTGGGTATAATATAGCTGTTTTTTGCAAGTGCAGCTTTAATAGGTTCGATAATGTTAAGATCGTTAAAAGTATATTTAGTCATAATATTTCCTTGTTGCTATGCTTAATTAAAAAGCAATATAGATTATTGCCATAAACTAGCGAAAAGAAAGACAATATATTTTTATAAATTTCTCAAGAGACTTAATAGAACGCTAAAAAAGCATAATTTCGCATCATCAAATGATATTTTGAAATATGTGCTATAAATATACATAAGTAAAGTAAATATTTAAAAGAAGGAATAAAAGAAAATTAAATATATTATCTCTCATAAAATAAGGATAGATGTTATTTACTTGTAATTAAGCTAAAATTTTACTACTTTACTAAATGTTAACTTCCTAAAAAAATAACTTGCGATCACTATAAAAGTTTCTTTAAAAAATATAATCAATTTATTATGCATGAATATAAAAAAATAAGTTATAATTTTGTCTTACTGATTTTATTTTTGATTTATTTAGTTGCCCCCCTTAAAGCTAGTGCTAATAACTTTAGTAAAAATTATACTATTGAGATTAAAGCCGAAGGTATTCCTAAAACTATATTAAAAGAGTGGCAAAAGGAATTAGAAACAAGAGCGGTTATTTCTAAAGAGGAATTAAACTATTTTAATTATTACTTTCAGCAAAATCAATTAGCGTTAAAAAAATTACTAGAAGCTGAGGGTTATTATCAGGCAACTATAAAGGCTAATTATGATGAAATTAAACGCCATTCAAGTTATGTAATTGATCCAGGAAAGCAATATATTTTTGGACAAATAGGCATGTCTATTAATGGAACTTCTATTGAAGATTCTAAAAAATTATCTATAAATGTTCCAGCGCTTAAAACTTTAAAAGCCAAAGTAAATGGTAAAGCTCAAACCCTCAAAGTAATAGAGGATGTACTTAATATAGAAAAATGGGTTGAAAAAAATAATTGCCTATTCAAATATAATATTTCATACAAAGCAACCATCAACCATTCTTCTCATAGCATAGATATTATATATCAGGTTACCTACACAAATAAAGCAACTTACGGAGATATTAAATTCTCTGGGTTGAAAACTATTGATGAACTTTACTTAAGTAGCTTAATTCCTATAAAGAAAGGAGAATGTTTTCAGAATTCATCTCTAAACGATGCTAAATTGAAACTTAGAAAATCTAATCTTTTAGATAAAATTGAAATAAATTTGCCAAAATCTCCAAATCCTGATGGCTCAGTTCCAGTGAATTTCGTTGTTACAGAAAAAGCTCCTCGCACTATCAAGTTAGGTATTGAATATAGTACTGATATAGGCGCTGGGGTTTCTACCGGGTGGGAGCATAGAAATATTTTATCTCATGGAGAAAAACTTTCCACTAAAATATCTTTTGCAAAAATTGAGAAAAAATTAGATGTAGACTTAGAAAAGCCTTCCTTTATTAGAAGTGACCAGAAATTAAAAATATCAAGTTCTGTAAAAAAGGAAGATAGTGAAGCTTATGAAAGCAAAGGAATTGACTTATCGGGAACTGTGGAGCGTTATCTTAGTAATAATTGGATAGCAGGGGTTGGAACCAAATATGCTTTTGAACATATCATTGATCAAGATAATGATGAAAAAACTCTGCTTCTTTCTACCCCTCTATTTGTATCTCAAGATAAACGGGATGATATATTTGACCCTAAAAAGGGATGGACTTTATATTTAAATGCTACTCCTGCATTTGACACAATGGATGTGGGAACTTCTTTTGTAAAAAACTCCATTAATGGGAGCTATTATAAAGCCATATCTGAATCAAGAGATACTGTTTTGGCCCTAAGAGCTAATTTAGGGAGTATTGTGGGAGCTTCTTCAAACACAATCCCTGCAACAGAGCGTTTTTATGGAGGAGGAAGTGAATCTGTGCGTGGTTATGGATATCAACTTGCTAGCCCTTTAGATAATGAAAATAAGCCCATAGGAGGGAGATCTTTGTTTGCATCGTCAGCAGAAGTTCGTTTCCATATTACAGAAAATTATGGTTTGGTTCCTTTTGTTGATTGTGGAAAATCATTTGTTAACACGTTCCCTGGTGCTGAGGATAGCTTGCTTTGTGGGGCAGGAATGGGTTTAAGATATTATACCCTATTTGGTCCTTTAAGGATTGATGTTGCAGCACCTCTTCATAAAAGAGTTGGAGTGGATGACCCTTTTCAAATTTATTTTAGTATTGGTCAGGCATTTTAATGATAAAATATTTTTCTATATCAAAATATATATTATGGCTTTTCTACGCAATATTATCGTTAGCTTTAATATTAGCCATAGGATTAAGTTGGCTTTCTAGCAATTCAGGAAAAACATATCTGCAACGCTTAATTCATAAGAATTTATCTCAAGAAATAGGATATCGAATTGAAGCAGAAAATATTAGCTTTAATTTTCCTATCACCATAACATTATCTAAAATTTCTTTAGCTGATACACAGGGAAAATGGATAGAAGCTAATAATCTTTCTTTTAATATCCCTATAATCCCCATTATAAAAAAACATTTTATTATTGGTGATATATCAGCAGATCAAATTAAACTACTAAGAGTTCCTAACATTTCTAAGAAAACTTCAACTTCTAAACAAGCAAATGAACAAAATATAAAAATCTCAGTCTTAATAAAAGATATAAAGAAAATTATTATTTCAGCAAATGTTACAAATGCTAATAAAGATATAGAATCTTCTTTAAAAGGATCATTTTATTGGGCAAGTTTAGATAATATTCTAACCTTCTACAGTAACTTAAGTATAAATAACCTAAACCAAAATTTAAAATCACTTGATATAATTTTGTCTGGAGTATATGAGGGAAATACAAAAGATATAAATATTGATTTTACCCAAACATTAAATAATCTTTCCAAGATACAGGGAAATGCCAAGCTTAATTTAAAATCAAATAATATATTAGCAAATGCAAAACTAGAGAATCTAGTACTTGGAGAGTGGATAGAAGGCTCTGTCGGAAGTGCCGATGCTGAAATAAAAGTAAATGGAACTATTAAAAACTTGAGTGTTAATGCAATTGGTAAATCATATAATTTTTCTTATAAAAATAAAAATATTCCAGATTTTATAGTTAGTATAAACGGATTTCTAAGTGATAAAAATTGGCTTGGTGATATTAGCATCGAAGCCAAAGATATAAGCAAATCTGAACTTAGTTATAATTATATAGCATCAGAGAATAGCTTGAAACTTAGTAATATAAATGCAGGTTACTTAGAAAATTATGTTAAGGGAAATCTTAACCTAAATTTAGATACAATGCTTATGGATGGCAAGCTAGATGCTAAAATTTTATTTATAGAACAATTTTCAAATTATTTACCTGAGGAAGTCAAAGGAAGAGCCGATATTTCAGCTGTTTTATCTAACAAACAAAAAGTCCAAGCAATAAATACCAATATAAAACTTGAAAATCTTATTATAAGAGAAGCTAATATATCAAAAGCAGATATAGCATTTAATATTTCTAACCTTAATTTAGCTGAACCAGAATTAGTTGAGGCCAATTTTCTAGGAATAAAATATAAAGATTTTATCCTTAAAAAGGCAAAAATTTCTGCATTTCATCGATTAAATAATTTTGATATTAACATTCAAGCTGATGGAAGTAACAATTCTGAAAATTTTGATGTTATTAGTAGTGGTATCTTAAATATAGATAAAAAAACTATAAATAAAGAAATAATCCTTATTCTAAATTTATTTAAAGGCTCATATGGTAAGAATAAATTTATCTCTTCAGATAAAATAACATTCTTTAGCAAAAATACTTTTCAATCATTACTAATACCCAGATTAAACATAGGAAATGCAGAAGTTTCTTTAAATGCTAAAATAACAAAAGAAAAAAACATAGATTTAACTGCGCACGGGAAACATATATTTCTGGAGATGTTAAAAAAAGATTTACCCGAAAATCTTAAAGGCCAATATCTATCATTTAATCTAAGTCTTGCGGGAAGTCTTAATAAACCAGAATTATCTTCAGATTTATCTTTTTATAATAAAGAAGCTCGCAAGCTTAATAATATAAAAATTCAAATAAAAGAAGATCAAGCTTTATTGAATGTGAAATCAGAAAATAAAACTTCAGAATATTATAATTTACAGGTCAATATTCCAGTAAATTTTAGCCTTGATCCAGCGCTTAGATTAGCAATAAAAGAAACCTCCGCTGTGCAAGGTAAGCTCAATTATAATTTTGATGTATCAACAATTTCTAATATAATGCTGTCACCTAATCACTTAATAAAGGGAAGGGCATCAGGAGATTTAAATCTAAGTGGAACTTACTTTAAGCCGCTTATAAATGGAAAACTTAAGTATAGTGAAGGTGCTTATAATTATCTATCTCTTGGTCTAAATTTTTATAATATAGATACTCTTATTTCAGCTAAGAACAATATATTCACTATAGACAAGTTAAAAGCTAAGGACCTTAAAAATAATCAATTAGAAATTACAGGACAAGCAAGTTTTAATGATATTAATAGTTATATTTATAACTTAAAACTCAATATAAAGAATTTTAATTTATTTAATAACTCTAATATTTATAGTGTAATATCTGGTGCAATATCTATGAAAGGTAACAATAAATCTGGAAAAATTGAAGGCTCACTAGACAGTGAAGAGCTTAATGTTTATTTGCCAGCTAGATTCACTAAAGACATTCCAAGCCTTAATATAACTGAAGTTATTACAAATTCTAAAGAATCAAATGACATGGACTCTAAGCCACTTAATTATTCTATATTTTTAGACATAATATTGCAGGCAAAAAATAAGGTCTTTATTCATGGATGGGGAGTGGATGCAGAATTGCAGGGCAAGCTTGGAATTAAAGGCAGCATTGATAAGCCTCAAATTAAAGGTAAACTTAGCACTATTAGAGGAAGCTATGAAGAATTTGGTAAGAAATTTAAACTTAAAACGGCTGAATTATTGTTTGAAGGAGATATTCCTCCTTCTCCATATTTAAATATTATTGGCTCTATTACAAAGTCAGATCTTGAAATAATGCCCATTATCTCTGGATCTCTTTTAAATCCTTCTTTAAGCATTGAATCTTCTCCTGAAAAACCACAAGAAGAAATCTTATCAATCTTATTATTTGGTAAAGATTCATCAAAAATAAGTGCTTTCCAAGCCATACAATTAGGCAGTAGTTTAAAAAGAATATCTACAGGTCAGGATTCAGGATTTGATCCACTTCGTAAAATTAGGGATACATTTGGATTAGATGAAATTACGGTTAATGATAACCAAGATACATCAAATAGTCCTTCCCTTGGGGTAGCAAAATACATATCAGATAGCATTCGTGTTAAGGTAGATCAAGGAGAAGAAGCTAAAGATGGAAAGGTTGGAGTGGAGGTGGATCTCACTCCCAATATTTCCATAGAAAGTGGAAGCAGTGGCAGTGGAAATAATGGTATAGGATTAAATTGGAAGTATAACTACTAAAATAATAGTTCTACCCTAAGCTAAAACGAGTAAATTAAAAAATAAATCCTTACTTTTAAACATCTCTAACTAGTAGTTTAATTGGTCTCTCCCAAACTTTAAAATTATATCTTTTTAGAGTAAATCTTATGCTTTGAAAATTACAGTTCTAAGTTAATATAATAAGAGCCATTCTCGCCACATATTGCATTTAAATTATCAATGATTCCTTCTGGTAGATCGCTTAAACACTTTATTTCATTAGCTGATAACGAATTAAAATTAAATTCATCTTTGATATTTTCTAAGGCTTTTAAAGCAAACTTAGCTTGATTATTATGATTAAAAATAAACTTAATTTTATCTTGCTTAAATGACTTGATTATATTTTTCATTCTTCACTTGTTCCTCTATTTGCTTGACAGTTAGTGTTTATTTGCAAATAATTTCACTTATCACAAAGTTAATAAAATTTAAAGTATGAAGCGCATATGGATAAAATTCTTAAAAATCTAAAAACTGCAGCCCTCTCTCTTCGTAAAGCAAGGATAGAAGGAAAACAAGACCGAACAATAGAAATGACAATGAATTTTATCAGAATGAAAGAATTCTTAGATAAGATGGAAACTGTAACATCATTAACTAGTAACGGCATATCTTCAAAAGCTCAATTTATTATAGTAAAGATTATTGATAATTTGAAAAATATACCAAGCCTTTATAAAGGCAAAGTTCAAGATCATAATTGCCGGAGTATTTTTTATGACTTTAATAACTTATATGAATATTACAAAGATGTTCCAGCGCCACCAGAGTTAGATGAAGAATTATCAGATGAAGTAATAGCTCTTTTACGAGATCTTATAGACCGTTATACAGTTCAACCAGTAATTGGATACTTGACGCTTAAAACATTAGATGAAGTTGCAGAAACGCCAGCTATACTTTTTGCTAGAAATAGCAAGCATTTTAATCATTTTAGCTATTATAAAGATTTAAAACATCTAAATAAAGCACTAGAACTTCTGAATTTAAGCGCTAATGAGATAGATGTTGTTACCAAAGAGGGTAAATATCAATTACTTTCTATTATTTCCCAATTAGGTGAAAATTTAAGTCTTAGAATGTTATCTCCAAGAATGGTCTATTTTTTATCAAATGATATTGATATTGAAAGATTAGCAAGAGTTAGAAATGATATCCTACATAGAGAAGATGATTCAAGCCTTCACTTAGATGGAATTATTAATGATTCAGAATCACCCTTTTTAAGGATGCAAGAAGAATTACTAGAAATACAAGCTATTGTGGAATCAGCAGTTGAACATTTAAACTTGGCTGTTAGACCTCACTCTATGCAAGGCGCTATCCATGAAAGAGCGCACTCATTCTTAGGATCTATAGAACAAGTTACACTAGATTCAATAAAAGAATTTTATCAACCAACCCCTGGCAATAACAAAAAATATAAATATACAAAAATTCCTTCATATATTCTTAAAAACTGCGATACCCATGAAAGTTTTGAGGCTTCTTATCCAGCATTAGCATCCAAAATATCAATGGATGAGAAAAATGAAATATTAAGTTCAGCTTTGCTTAATAACTGGGAATTATTCTATGAATGCATAAAATCTATCCAAACCAGGGTTAATAATCACTTCAAGGAAAATAAAATTAAAGGAATAAAAGAAGTTCAGCAAGAATTTAAATTACTGCTAAAAACTACTAAAATTCAGTTCAGTGAGCTAGAAAATCTTAATAACCCCAAGGTCGCTTCATTATCTGATGCTGAAAAAAATGCATTTATTATCAAGCAACTAAAGCATTATAAAAATGAAGTGAAGGCGCTTTTTAGCAAGATAAAATCTACTAATGCTGATATTAATGGAGAAGAGCTATATGCAATGAAAATTGATTTTAATGCATATAGAGTAACGGATGTACCTCGCTATAGTATTGCAGCGGTAATATCAGATGAGTATGCAAAATTATCAAAACTTTCTAGAGCTATGGTACCTCAAAAATATAAACCTGAAATAAATTCATATGAAATGAAATTTATTTATAGTGAAAGAGAGCATTCTTTATTTAGAGCAGGAATGTTTCCAAACTGCATAGCAATTGGACGTACTGAAGACTGGCAACTTACTTTCCATGTAAATGGTCATGAAGGATATATTTCCAGAGAAAGCATTTCTGAAGAATTATATTCAAAAATAATGCAATTACATCGTAACGGATACATGAATATTGAGCGTAATCTTATGCCAGAGATAAATCTTCTCTCAGCAGAAAAGGAACTTCTCTTTGATTGCATGGGGTTGCAGCAAATATTAATACCCTTAACAGAAGCAGAACATTCTGCAATATATCAAGAAAACTTAGCTCCACATGATGTGTCTTTTTTAAGACATCAAGTATTGGATAGAGCGGCACAAGGAAGATTAATTAACATTATTAGAAATGATAATATGGAAGATAGAGTCAAGAAATATCTTGCATTTTTAGAGGCGTCTGAAGATGTAACTCAAAATCAAAAAATATTATTAGAAATAGAGCTGCTCTTTATTTTTATAGAACAGCTAAATAGAGAAATTAAAACAGATCAACTATCAGCTGTTGAATTAGATGATCTTAAGGCCTTTAGAAACTATTTGGCGCATGATAGAGAATTAGGGGATGAGTCTATTTCTCATACTCATGAGCAGATAACTCTTAAATATATACTTGATGTAATTAGGTCTTTGGAAGACAAAATTATTCCATCTCTTGAATCTCATACTCCAGATACTAATGTAGCTACTGTATTTTATGTAAATGAAGTTATCTATGATGATCCGTCTATTATAGAAATATATCAATCTATTGAGCGCAGCAAAAAAAAATCCAATAAAATAGAAGAGGATAAAGAATTAAAGGCAATAGAACAAATAAAAAATATGATTGGAGAGGATGCTTTTTATCAATTATCTGGACTTAATAAATATATTCTAAATGCATTATCTAATAATCATTTATCTAGTTATGCTAAAAAAGTAATTCATAGTATGGGAGATTTGTCTGAAGCTTTACAAAAAAGTTTAGACTTGAGCTATCTTTATCAGCAATTAGATATACAATCTTCTTATATTAATGATCATATCATAGCAATTTTCGAGCAATTACAATACTTAGTTCAACATACGGATTCTGGTATTAATGAACTTATCTTAATCCCTATCCCGCATTTTCAACCAGATGATGAGGGTGGTTCATCAGGAGGAAACAGTAATCCATGGAGAAATGGTGAATCCAATCACACCGATCCTGCTATTACGGGGGTATTTTTGTTAGCAAATTCTAGTTCTATTTACGAATAATAATATTTATCAGAATTGTAAGGGCTGAAATCTAGAAATAATAAATCTATGATCTAGGAACGCTGAAAAAGTTTTAAATATAGTAGATATTAAGCTCTGCCTTGCCCCGAATTTGTAGATTAAAATCCTTATGGGTAAGGGGACTTAGAGCGTTAAAAGCAAAATGGGGTAGAATGAGCGTAGATTGAGTTTTATAGTAATATGGCAATGGCGGAGTGGATGGATTATTGCGGGCAAGTCTCCAAGCACAAAAGCGAGAGTTTTTAAGGGGTGAAGAGGGTAAGTAAAGTTCGTAACGAATTCTACCGGTGGGTGGGTAACTCACTTTAAGAACTTCTTCGCACTCATTCTGCTATTATTTAACAGATTATATTTATTTATAATCTTAATAAGAATATACTAAAATATAATAAGTGAATATATTTCATGTATACCAACTATCTCCATTCGCAATAGCAGTATAATCAGCATGATTAGGGCAATAATATAATTTAGCTAATGTCACTGAAATACCCACTAAACATAAACCTATAAAAATAATGTCTTTGTCTGTGTTAGTGAAATCTGTTGAGGTATCGGATAAATCTCTAGAACCTCCTCTCAAAAACTTATGTTCAGGATTTTCTACTATGTTATTTTGTACTCCTAAAATTATATCACCTACTCTACTATCTGCATTGTTATGCTGATTATTGATAAGTACATCAGTAATATTCAATTCTTGAAATTGTTGTAGGTTTAGGCTCTTACTTGTCAAACTCATGTCAATTTTCCTCTTTTTATAAATAATAATTTTATTCTTAACTCTTTAAAATTTATACCAAATATTTATCAGTTATTAAACCTCCTTTAGACCCATGATAATAATAATTATATGCAGCATATACTACTCCTGTTAGCGTATGATCTGTCAACAGTTTTTCGGACAAATGCTTACGCACATTTTTGTGCATTGTCATAATCAGTTGGCGATAAATAATCATTAGCTGAATGAATTATGATACGGTTATAAAATACTACATCATATTTGATTTTGATATCTTGAGGCATAAATATTGCTCCTGCGTTGGAGTGATATTACCAAGATAGTGAAGGGGAATTTAAATAAGCTAAGTTTCCATCTGTAAGACCAGCTCTGTCTAAATAAGCATCCATAGTAACGTCATTTAAAGCTTGCTCAAAAGTGGTAAAATCTGGATGAAGCTCTTTATAAATAGAGAAGACAAAATCGTCTCTTTGTAGCATCTTCAATGCAGTAAAGCAAGAAATCTCACCTTCAGGTCCTTGGTTTTTATTTATGAAATTTTTCTACAAATTACCTAGTAATTTTACATCTACGCTAGTTGATAAATAGTTAAACTGCCGATAATATTGATCCTTCATTATATGAAGTACTCATCATATTTTGATAGTATTGCCTTATTATTTTCTGTGAAATCGTCAGCCATAATAACTTCCATAGTTAATAAATATTTAGGACATTATATTAGAATGATAAATAAAAAACAATTCCTGTTAATAAAATAGCGCCAAGTTCGCACTGCCTCCCGCACTGACGATGCTCTATTTTCGAACTGATCAGCTGGAATCCACAGATTTCCGGCGTCCTCTGAATTTGAGAAAGGGGGAGAGGTTTTGGAGATTGGAGACAAAAATTGCCATATTTTGGCCCTATTTAGAAGATGAAGGTGGAGGAGTTGGAAGCAGCAGTATGTTCCGATATGCCTTACAGATACTGGGGTGTGGAGCATGGAGTTAGAAATAAAAATACCAGCGGAGATGCTACTCAAAATAGACAAAAATGGCGGAGAGGATAGGTCTATTTGAAAGTTATTCTCCAGTTTGCTCATCTTTGCTTTAGGCTATCAAAGGGATAAAAGTTTTATATGTAATCAAAATAACCATGCTATATCCGAGCAATTTGAAGCCTTGCTATCTTAAACGTAGCAAAAAATCGAAGAGCCATCTAATAAACTAAGCTGTTTAATTATAAGTCCAGTAAAAACGTCACTGGACTTGCTCTTAATTATTAAAAAACAGATGGACTCTATTCATTATAATGATCAGAATCTATAACAGTTAATTTACAAAGATCACCCAATAAAACTTGCTTAAGAGCAAGCTGCTGGATAAATGATTCATGATTCTGATGCAAAGCAAAATCTTCCTGCACAATCTTCATTGCATCAAGGCAATAATCTTTTGCAAGCTCTTTAAATCCTAAATAATTATTCAGCTCGGCATAAGCTATATTTGATTTAAGGTTAGCTTCAGGGGTGCCATAAGTAGAATATGTTGAATCAATTTTATTTAATATATTATCAGCTTGCTCTGAAATATATAATATGGATAAAGCTTGATAAACAGGATCTAAGGGAATTCCTAAAACATCCGGCAATATAGTTGGTAATGCAGAAAGAAGTGCATATCCAGCAGTTGTTCCAGCTTGAATAAAAGCTTGTGCATATTCACCATAATATAATTGAGCTGCAGTATCTGTAGCGCCAAAAGAAATAGAATAACTATTAGCTCCTGTAATTGAAATACTCAGATGAGTAACGTCACGCGCCAATATATTAAAATGTTCAAAAGTTGGCTCTTGAAAAGATTTAAACATGTCTATAGAAGTATCTAATATTTTTATTCCTAATATAGATTTATAGAATAGATCAACATTAGATTTTGCATTATCAGAGCTTTGAGCCCTCATTGGATTTTGAGTTTTCATATCATTTGCATCAGTAATTGCAGGCACCGCAGATGAATGTTCAATATAGCTTGATTCAATATTAAGCTTAATTGGTAAGATCAGGTTCATTACTTTTTGTACTGGAGTTTTAAGGCCATAAGGTTCTGATAATTGAACAAAGTTAATTATACATCCTGCCTCAATATCAATGCTAGTTTTAACTATATCAGCAACCACTTGATGTTGAGAATCCTGGGAAACAATAGGGAAATGATCTAATTCTACTCCTAAATCTAAAATTATTTTATACCTAGCTTGAATATCTATTCCATGAATCTTTTCATGCTGAGCAATTAGTTCAATCATTTTATGATGATCGCTTTTTATGGCTCTTGACCTAGTATATTCTATAACTGTATCACCATCTGTATCAGTAAAATTAATATCAGCACCATAAGCAAGTAGCATTTCAAAAATTTTATATTTATTATATTCTATAGCTAGTTGAAAAGCTTCATTACCTTCTTTTTTTAATCTGTTCCAAGAATTAGACAATTCAGCCGCTAACATTAGTGGGGATACAGGCATGGCTTTATTATTCACATTTGCACCATTTTCTAAGAGCTTTTCTACTAGTTGTGGGTATTTAGTAATACAATAAGCAAGAATGGAACCTTTAAAATTTAGTGTGTTACCAATTAGTATTGCCGAGCTGCTAGAAACCACTTCTTCAATGATTTGATCATTCAATTCGACTTTTGCATCAATTAATGATTCAGCCACAGAAATATGGCCATACTTTAGTGCTATAGATAATGGATTATTTCCATCATAAAATTGAATTTTTTTGCCATCGTTATTTTGCACATAAAAATTACTAGTAACTTTAGTCTCTAAATCTCCTTGAAGGTCTATTATTTTTTTTATTACTTTATAAAACCCTAATGTAGCTGCTATAGAAGATACTGTAACATCATTAGTAGCCTTCAAATTAACATTAGGATTAAAATCTAGAATTTGCAAAGCTGAAGATTCGTCACCTAGAAATAATGCAGTCATTAATGGAGTGAAATTATCTCGCTGCATTGTATTAGGATTTGCATGGTTTTTTAAAAGAAATAAACGGATTTCATTGCTTTTAGCTCCGTCATAACAAGACAAGTGAAGTGCTGTAATTCCCCTTCCTTCAGGTACCCCATCCTTTTTATCTATAGTTCCTTTTGCTGCTTTTTGTAATAAAGATTCAGTTGTTTCTATTAAAGAATGGGGCGCAGTAAGTGAGTAGTATAAATTTTTTATAATTTCAGGCGCCTCACTAAAAACCCTACCATTATGTTTTTTACCCACAGCAAGAGCATATAACACTTCAACGGACTCTCTGCTGTAACAACTATCTATATCAATATTGTTATTCAATAAAAAATCTGCTATTTCAATATGATTTAACACTCCACAATTAATGAAGAAATATTCCATTAATTGAGTTTTATTATAACTTTCGGGAATTAAACTTAAAAGCTGTTGGAAAACTTCAACTTCTCCCAAACTATAGACATAAATAAGAGCTTTAAGATGAATCTCTGTAAAATCTTGAACTTTATAACCATGAGATAGAAAAGCCTTATATATTTGAATATAAATTCCTCTCTCTTGTAAAATACCTTGCATCGCATTAGCAAGATCATCATATGTTTGAATATAAATTACTCTCTCTTCTATCATCTTGTAAAAAATATCATTTAACTCTTTCGAAAGCTCTAAATCTTCTCCAGTTTGTTTTTGATATTTTAAAGTAATCTCAATATCTTCTATATTTTTTGCAGTGATTGCTTTTTCTAATATCCGCTTTAAAGAAGATGTCTTACCTTGAATCTTATAATTTTGTTTAATTAAGTTAAATTTCTGTTCTAGAGTTAATTCTATTGCATTTTCAACTGTAAAATCAGCTATCAATAGATCAAATTCACTATCATCAATATCATTAACCTTAGATGATTTTTTACCAGGAGATTTTTTTGTTTTCTTTGAACTTGAAGCTTTAGCGCCTGAAAGATTAGGACCAGAATTATCACTATATGTACCTGGGCTTTTATGTTCAGTCCCGCCTGTTTTTCCCTCATAATCAATTAAACTTTGAGACTCCTCTGGATATGTATTTAAGACATTTAAGAGACCTTCATAATAATTATAACTGTCTATATCCATATATGAAATAACATATGGTTTAAAGGAATTAGCGGCATGTAGTTTGTTTCTAAATTCAGTAGCTCCATTTACAATAACAACAGAATCTTTAGGTTGATGATTAACAAAATAATGAGTTGGGCCATCAACTTGAATATGCACATCATATTCTGGATGATCATGATTTCTTTTTACTGTTACATCAACAAATGCAGCAGTTTTTTGATCATATTGCTCTAAAACAACTGTAAAGCTTGTATAAGCTTTTTTAATAAATCCTTCTACTTTTCTTTGAATAACACTGGTGCTAATATCGCTTTTATCTTTAATTTCACTACTAATTTTTCTAAAAACTTCTTCTGCAATATCAGCTGTTCTAGCTAAATATATTTGTACTATTTGTTGTTTAGAGATTTCATCTTGAAAAAACTCAAAATCTAATGAATTTATAGTTTTTTTTATGAAACTATTAATTTCTTCTTTTAATGTGCTGCTATTATTATCAAAATTATTTACTGAAATCATTGATAAATAAAAAGCAATATTTAATTTTGTCTGAGGATTAAAATCATTTAAATATGCTTCTGTTTTTCGTAACCATTCGGAGATGAACACGTCATCGTAAAACTTGAGTGTTGCAATTGCTTGAATTGATTTTAATAAATCTCCTAATGTGAATTTTTGTATTTCTGGAGTAGCAATTTTTATCCATGACCTAAAAAAAACTTCATCATAAAATCCTAGCTTAGCTAATGACCAAATTGACGTGGATAAAGATTTAGTATCACTATATTGTTCAAGCTGAGTAAGTTTGGTAGCGATGGCTTGGATAAGATTAATATCTTTGTTATATTTTATTCCTTGAAGACTATAAAGTATGTTTGATAGATCATCGTAAGAGAAATTAGATTGAGAAACTTTTTCTAATGTGGCGTTACAAAGATTTTTAATAAATCTAAGGTCAAATATCCTTAAATTAACAGTTAGATGAAATATTTCTAATAGCTGATCATTAGTTAATTGACTTAAAACAGGCTCCACTTGCTGGATCCATCGTTGAATCGATTCAATTTGGAGGTAATTACTGCTTTGTTTATCAAAAATTTCAAAAATGTTATTGATATCTAATGCTGTGTCAGCTCTAATTCCTAAGCGACCCTTCATACAAATCCTTAATTATAATTAATTTTTATATTAATAAATTAACGTAGTTTTAATTTTTTGTCAATGACATTTTTGTTCTAAATAGGGGATGATTTTGATTAATTTTAAGAGAAAAAGTTTAGTGCTAATTTAGTTTCTTGAAATGTTAAACACATTAGATAAGGGGGGGGCATGGAAAGTGAAATGGATAAATACGAGTGGAGATTAAGGTAAAGTTAGCAAACAAAGGATGGCGGAGTGGATGGGTCTAATTGCGGACTTTTCTCTGTGCAAAAAAGTGAGGGTTTCTGCAGGGTTCAGAGGAGGTAAAAAGTTCGCAACGAATCTTACCGGTAGGTGGGCAGTACACAAAACAAACTTTCTAGAGCAGTCTCCAGTGCTGCCTTATTAAGACCATCAGAGTTATCATTCTAATTTATTAATTCAAGGATGTTAGTGTCACCTGTTTATTCAGGAAATACTTTATATATATCATAAAATGAATGGTAATTATTAGCACAAGAAAATAAAGTATATCCTCCAACTCCTAATAAAACTGCACTACCAACTACTGCTATTCCTATTACCTCGCCTTGACTTAAACCAAACATATATCCATTTTCTTTGTCATTCTCATGAGTTAATGTTTGATTTATAGTTGGGGAAACGGTTGGTTGGAATGTGGGTGATTGAGAGTTTTGTATTTTTATTGTTTTCTGTACGGTGTCTATATCTACATGAGGTATCTCAATAACAGGACCTTTATTATAAGTAATTTTAACATTACAATTCTCTTTATCATAACAATTAGATGTATTTAGTAGTATTCTTCTTAAATAATGCGTAAGGTTAGGGTTCAAAATATTATCAGTAATAATTACCTCATTCATGCTTTGAACAGGCAATTCTATACTAGTGCTGTTTGTATAATTTTCTATTATAATTGTTATATTTGAACTTATTTCTTTACTAACAACCAATTCAATTCTTCCAGTTCCTTCGACATCTAAAGTAATAGTTTTAGGTGCTGTTATAGTATTGTTAGATTGAGTAATAAATGTTCTAGAAGAAGCCCCTATAGCATCAAGTTTAATAGGCGAAGGCAAAGAAGATATATCTAAATCTGGATTAATTATGTTTATATTAATTTCACCTGTACATGATTCGAGACTCCATTTTTGTGAGTTATCTCCAGACATCTTATCATAAAGATAAAGTTGATCTTTATTTCCATTTCTATTACTATTTTCTAAAGTAACTCTCTTTCCACTGCCTTTATTCTCAATAGAGTATATTCCATCATTAATTTTTACAAAGAACCACTTTCTATTATTATCATTAGCATCAATATATGTACCGTTAGTATAAACACTATTAAATTGATTTTCATCATAAGTAGCATAAAAAGTTTCATCAGTGTTTTTTTGCACTATAAAATATGAGTCATCTCCATCACCAGTCTCCATGAAATACCATTCCTGAATATTTATACTATCATTACATACATATATATTATTTCCTTGAGCAAATGATTTACACAGTTCTTTATTATTAAAACTTGATATTTTACAAGAATTGAAGGTTTCAGATGGCTTAGCGCTTGGTTGATCAGTAGGCTGGTTGGTAGGTTTACCACTAGGATAATCGCTAGGTTGCCCAGTTGGATGGCCTATTGTCTGACCAGTAGGCTGCCCAGACTGGTGATTAGTTGGTTGTCCAGATGGATGAACGGATGGTTCAACACTAGGGTTAGACGTCGGCTCTTCAGATGGTTGCACACTTGGTTGACCTAAAGGTTGCCCTGAAGGCTGTACAGTTGGCTCTCCTGTAGGTTCTCCACTTGGTTGACCTGTTGGTTGCGCTGTAGGATGTCCAGTTGGCCGACTTAAAGGTGATTCGCTGGGATAAGAGCTAGGATCTTTAGAAGGTGAACTACTTGGAGAAAGACTCGGATTGTTAGAAGGCAAACTTGTTGGCCCAACAGTCGGAGCTAAGCTTGGAAAACCAGTGGAAGACGCCTCCACTACTAACTTTGCTCTACACACTGAAAGTTTAAGATTATTTCTTGATGCTTCTAAACTGGTTTCCATATGTTATCATTCTCTTCTTTATTTTTTACTAATCATTAGTTTGGTTTACCTCTACTGCACCAAGACATGTAAGACATTCGGTACAATTTGATATACGATCCATTAGTAGTTTTGTTTGATTGAACTCTGTTTCCATCATTTCTCTATTAGCTGTGCAGCATGCTTGAGAAGAATTTTTTAACTCTTCAACACTTACATTCAGATTTATAACTATATCTTCAAGAAAACTTATACGAGAAATGAGTTGTTCAGTTATTGCAGTTGTTGGAGCTGAAGTAGGGAATTGTGTTGGTGTATTTATAGGAGTGTGCGATGGAAGTGCTGTAAAATAAACTAAGGCATAATTTATCTCATACTTCGCTCCATTACCTTCCAAAGTAGCTTTGTATAGATGATTGTTTAGTATTCCTTGACAAGAATACGGTTGATAATTGATTAGCCCCCAAGAGTCAACAATCCCTCCATTTTGTGAAGCATCACCTTCCCAAGCTTTAATCCAAAAAGTATCTAAACAAGTAAATGAGTATTGAATTTGCTTAGTTTGACCTCGATCTACCCCATCTTCAAAAACTGAAAGATACAAATCATTGTCTATTTTTAAATCAAGCCTGATGTAATCATGTCCGTCAGACTCTTGAGATATAATAGTTGTTATATTAATTAAGCTGATTTTTATGCTGGATATAATCGTAGGTAACTCAGTTGGGACGGCTGTTGGCGCTAATATTGGAGCGACCGTTGGAAAATAGTTTATAATTTGCAAAACATTTACATAAATATCACCACCCCAAGATTTATCGCTAAAAGAATCTGTAAATACTAATGTATTATTGGTACTAATTATTGCATCGAAACCTTTATAATAATATGTCGCGGAGTTACTCTCTGGATTCAGCTGTATTCGTTCAGAAACTTTATTAAAGTTGTTATCAAAAAATATGTTATAATACTTATTATTGTCTGTATAAAAAAGAATAAAATCACCACCTAATGGTAATAACTTCATTGATGAGCCGTTGTAAGTATTGGCGCCACAATAATATGCTGCAGGTGTTTTTTCTATTAATTCTACAAGTGCATTATTTTCGCTATTTATAGCTAATTTTTTTATAAAAAGATTAAAGCATTCTCCTTGCGCGAATTCACTCCAAGCAAAAACTATAGTTCCATCATCTAACCCCGTTATTTTAGGCCAAATCTCATCATAACCAGTAGCTTGTAGCTCTGATCTAGTCAATATACTCATTCCATTAATACCAAAGATTTTTATATAGAGATCATGCCATCCAGGTGCCTCAGGAACATTATTGCCATTATCAAACATCCATACAACCGCTACCATCCCATTTTTGAGAATTGCTGTATCATGCGCTTTTAAATAACCGCTATTCTCTGTTTGGCTTGAAGGGTTATCATCATAAAATTGTGAGATTTGAAATGGTGGTGTTATAATGCCACCAAATTTATTTAATATTACTACCTTAACTAGACCGCCCACATCTTGGTTATTTCTTAATTTATATACGATCGCAATATTATCATTAGGAAATACTTCAATATTACAAAAATCTTGTTTAACTTCGTTATTTAAAGTTATTCTAGCAGAGGTAACTGTAGTAACATCGGGGTGAAATATTTTAAACATCACATAATTAGTGTTATAATCAGTATAGCAGACTATAAAATCTCCATTATTTAGAGAGGCAATGGCCGGCCACATCTGACTTCCAAAAGTAGCATCATTCACTTTTATATCTGTATGATTACTCATACTGTGTCCTAAGGAATCCCAAATAGACATGTATACGTCAAAAGCTCCTTCTTCTCGATTATCATGCCAAACAGCTACTAAATTACCATTTCTAAGTTGCGTTATAGCTGGGTAAAATTGATCGTAATCAGCATAATTATTTGCTCTAAAAAAGTTGCGTAATTCTAATGCAAATGAAGCTTTAGTTGGAGGAGAAGTTGGTGCTTGCGTTGGCAATGGATTAGGGTTCTTCGTAGGATCAGGTGTTGGATCAAGAGTCGGGCTAACTGTTGGCATAGGCGTTGGAACTGTAGTAGGTGCTGGAGTTGGAACTGCAGTAATAGGATTTAGTGTAGGCGCTGGAGTTGAGCTAGCTATTGGCGCAAGTGTTGGAGTAGCAGTGGGTATAGGACTTGATATAAAAGTCACTGAAATATCATCAAGGCATATAGCAGCTCCACTTAATATTGTATAACCGCTAATTAGTAATGTTTCGATTGAGCTTTTAGGTACATAAGAGGTAGTATACTGAGTTGTGCCAGCTGCTATGTCTATCTCAGAGATTAAAATATTTCCACCAATACTTAAGTAAACAGCATTATTTGGACTAGCGTCCCCTATCCAACAAGATACAGCATATGTAGCGCCAGGTATCATGGATAAATATTGGCTTATGCTTACGATAGTAGTGCTATAAGTGGCGAAAACATGACTCCCACTGTGCACACAGCCTGAACCTAGAGAGCCCGATACAACCCATTGACTGTTTGATACACTTCCAACAGCAGCTAAATTATTCCAACCGGTATTTCCAAGCTCAGCTCCAGGATTCACTACTATATTTTGTTGTCCTAAAATTAATTTCCATTGCGTAGAAATTATTAACAATAGCTGTGAAAGAGCTAGATTTCTTACATCAAAAACTATCATAACAAACTCCTAATTAAGACATGATTTTTAAATAAAATTACAAGACTACTGATACAAAAATTAGCGAATGATATTGAAATAATTATGGGAAATTTGGATTTTATCGAGAGATAGCAAGAAATGCAGGAATTTATAGTAGCGATAAATAAATGGAGAGAGCGATACGAATATAGATAGACTTCTTCGACAACATCAACGGAGAACAGCATCATCACTTCCTCCATCATCATCTATACTTGTTATATCATCTTGTTCTACTAGCATTTACACCGCTCCTAAAGCGAATACCAAAAATATTATTATGATAAGTATTTTTTCTCAACGCAATAAGAAAAATTCATAATTTGAATATATTTTTCGTTAATGTATAGTAATAATTGGAATTAGCGTAGCAGTAGTTACTATTATTCTAAAAGGCGAGATGTTTTGTGCGAGGAATTTACGGAAGGAAACTTAAATTTTGAGGAAAAATTATGGAGGCGCGATGAATAATAATAATCTTCAGGCGGCGTAGCGATGAATAATTGCAAATACATCATACCTAGACGCAATTATTTGCTCTATACAGATCTCGCTGCTTTGGGGCTCTGCACTATCTTGATAGACAATCTCTTCATCAGCGAGTGACCCCTCGGCATCAAGATCTGCTTTACTCAAAAACCTCATGAACCTTGCTTTATCATACAGCAGAATCTTTGCCGCCTTCAAATCTATTTCCGCCACCTTAACTGGCTGCTGGTCTTTAGCGACATCATTATCAAATACTGTATATGCTATGTTTTGACCCTTATATTTAATCATCAGGTTTACAAACTTACTGGCAATATTGCTATGTGCTTCCAAAATTTGATACGTATCCTCAAACCTGCTTGTAGCTTCGCCTCTAGCTTCAGAGCGAGCCATGGCCTCTTCTACCGGTAACGAAGCCATAAATCCGCAGACTCTGCCACCTTCGATTAATGCTATTTCAATAGCACGTTCATTTAGGAATGATTTATCTAAATATGCATTTGGAGCCTTGCCTGCAGTCTTAACCTTCTTCAGCAATCTGCGATTTACTTCCATGCCTATAAAAGTGATATCATCCTGGCATAGCTGTGAGGATATCATCATCTTTTGCTTTGATATTTCATGTTTGTAAGCTGGATTTAGTAGCGGCTTATAGCTATCACCATTTATTTTCATTGTATCATTCCAGGACATGCCTAGATCTTTTGCAATATGATCTTTCATCAGCCTTTCTAAGCTACCCTTACCAGAGGCTATAGCTCCACTTACGGTGAGCGTTATTCTTTCGGCTAAATTATATTCTGTCAGTGTCTCAAGCTTTCCCTCTTGAATCAAACTATCTAGCGCTTCTTCTACTACCGCTCTTGCTAGTTCTCTCAAAATTGGAGTTGTCATCTGATTCGCCTTAATCAAGTTCCTGATATCTCCTGCCGTAATACCAGCAACGTACTTACCTGCTACGTAAGATTCAAGCAGCTGAATATCATGATTATCTGAAGCTTTAGCTATTTTCAGGTTTGTCTGCCATAATGCATCTCCATATACAATAAAGCTTTCTATATCAATTGTATCTTTCACAAGCTTAAACTTATCTGCTAAATCCTCATCTAGATCGTGCAGTTGTATCTTAAGCGTCAGGGCAATAATTATTTCCTGTTCTAGTATCCGCTTTGGCCTAAAAGCAATTATCTCTAGCACTGACTCATTATCTATTCTACCGCCTAAAATAGCCGCATGTATTTCTGCCATTTCTTGGGCGCTGTAATAATTGTTTTCTGGCTCAAATACAGCAAAGCTTATGTTATTACCGTAGACTGCTAATTTGCCATTGAATTGATCATGGTGGGTGATTTTGGGGATTATTCTCATTTGTTTTCCTCACTTGAGTGGTTGGTTGTTATAACAATGAATACAGCTCTACCTCGGCCATTCTTCTAAGTATAAGTCCTTGTATTTTTCTGCCGTCAGCATAAATCCAACGCATCATTTCTTGTGGCACAGACCAATATTCTTCTCTATTTAGTTTAGCTCTAAGGGTAGATCGTTGCAGAGTTCCTGCGCCCAAGTTGAATGTAAAACTCACTAATGCATCGAATTGATTATCCGTTAATGGAACGCTAATCAGCCGAGTGACTGCTCTTTCTGCTACTGAATAAGTAATCCTTCTGCTTGAGCCTCAGTAATACCTGCTTTAAATAGAATTGCTTCATGCGGTTTGATAAGGTGGCCAAATCCTATAGTTTTTAGACCAGCTACATCTAAATATATTGTAGATGAGAAGCCTTCAAATCTTGTAATTAGTTGTAGACCATTTGATGTAATATGGCGCATGATTGGCTCTAATCCTCGTATAGAAGGTTATTTGACAGCTGATATTTACGCTCTGTTTTAGAAGGGAGTCAAGCTGGAAAGAGAGGAAAACCCTCAGGTTTATAGGAGCTGTCTCTTTAGCGCAACTTTGAGAAGGCTCGTGCGCCGAAGTAGAAGCTAATGATTCCCGCGAAGATGGTTTGGTCTTCTTCATGCCAAATCAGTGGAAACACTTCGAGAATATTAACTGTATCTAGCAATATAGTTATTTGTGCATATTTCACCGCTGAATATAATATAAAGAATGAGTAGGCTAGGACTGGCCTT
Organism: Rickettsiales bacterium; assembly: GCA_049653745.1. GTDB lineage: Bacteria > Pseudomonadota > Alphaproteobacteria > Rickettsiales > CANDYO01 > CANDYO01. The sequence goes on along the minus strand of JBASGW010000069.1, from coordinate 1,528 downwards.
ACGGCGCCATTTAATGCATCAACCCATTTAATTCCAATACTATAGGTCTTATATAAAGCCTTTGCTTCAATGCTATCTGCTACTATTTGAATCTCTTCCAAGCGGTTGACATGACCTTGCTTTTGTTGCTCTAGCTGCATTTGTAAAATAGCTAATTCATGCTTACGATCAGCTCCATCTTTCCAAAGCTTCAGCAGATCTGGAAATGTACTGGAGATGAATTCTAATAATGTTGCAAGTAATGTCATCATCGCTAACCTCCATTAATTGCTTGTTTTATGGCACTCCAGAGCGTTGCTAAGATGCTTGAAATTGCCACCGTAATCGCAGATCTCTTTGCCCACTTAGTCAGCTCTTCTGAGCCAATTCTTGACTTTCTTAAGTGCAACATATCATGCTGCATAGAATTCGGATCATCAGTATCAATACCATATTTAGTTAATGCATCATCTATACCTTCTCTTACAGCCTCTCTGATTGTTTGTTTTAATTTATCACTTACCATTATTTTGCTCCTCTTGTTTTGTTAGACCAAGTAATGTAATAATATCCAACCACTTCTTGCCATTAAAAACCATTTTTGTCTGCTTATCTCTTAGCCAAACTTCCATATATTCTAGGGCTGGATAATAAACCCAACCACCTCCTACATATTGAGCCAATTCATTGTTGATAATGTAAATGCTGCCTTCTTTTACATTAGTTGGAATTTCATCAACAATAGCTTCTACTACTGTATTTACATATACATCCAATATATTTAGTGCCTGATTATGGGTAACTTCCTTTTGTGCTTGGGCTTGTAATATATACGGCAAGCCTAATCTTTCTGTTTTCGACATTTTTTTCTTCTCTTAAACAATAACTGTTGCTGGATATCCTCTGCCAACTAAAGCGGAGAGTTGGTATATTTTTATGGTGATGGTATTTGGAATGGACTTGAAATCAGTTATTTGCTTAGCTGCAGAGTATATAGCTGCTGGAGTTGATACTTCTATCGTTCTAACTATTTTTTCTCCATCTAAAATATCAACCTGATATTTCTCTGATTCTTCGCCCAATGGGATATCAACGTTATAGCGCCAATCAGCATTTAACCTAGAGCGTCTTATCCAGCTTAAGCTTAAATTATTGCTGCTGTCTCGTTTGCCAGTTATATGAACTGGAGCAAATGGTTTTAGATTATTGCCATGGTAGGTGAAAGTTTGCTCTTCAGTATTGCCAAGAGCATTTCCTACTGTTACTGCTTTATAGTGAAGGCTTCTGCCAATTAAGTTAGTTGCCATGCTATTAGCATAAAGCGCAGAATCTAATAGAACAAACCTTGTTCCTGCCTCATGGGTTTTGATGTTAGTTTCAGTGCCTTGTCTGCCTCGTAAAAGCCTTGAGAGCAGGTAGGTGTTTTCTCTGATTAGATCTGCGTTTGGAACTGAATTAATTCATCGCCAATCATTGCTGCATTAGCTCCATTTAGTAATGCTAACTCATTTACGCTAATTAGACTGCCAGAAAATAGTACCACCTCAAC
>JBASGW010000068.1:0-1734 GCA_049653745.1 Rickettsiales bacterium | reverse complement strand
ATGCTTACGTCTCCGCCGGCACCAGAGTTGCCATCGCCACCGGCAACGACAGCATCACCTCCGATTGAGCCAAGGCCACTTCTGAGCGTCACTTCGCCGCCCTTGGCAGTGGCGGATTTGGCACTGGTGTCGCCTCCTTGAACAACAACATTGGCGCCATTGTTCGAGGCGCTCAGTCCGGCCGAAATACGCACATCGCCGGCACGAGCGGTCGCACTATTTCCAGAAGAGATTAGGACGCTTCCAGTGCCAGTCTTCAGAGAAGATCCAGTGGACAGGACTGCGGCGCCCGAGCTGGAGCCATCAGTGCTGGTGAACGTGGACAGCTGCACGGTCTCGCCGGTCACAGAGACCTGCGCCTGCTTCGACTCTCCGGTGGAGGAACCGGAGTTTATGAACGTAGATCCACCCTGAGGACTGACACCAGCCGCGATGTTCACGCCGCCGGCACTGCCACTGCTGCTGGATCCAGCTCCAATCACAATACTGCCCGCCACCGACGAATCTGCAGCTCCAGTAGAGATCGAGACCTGTCCAGACCCAACCGAGCTTGACACACCGGTCGCGATGGTAACGTCGCCAGAGTTCACGTAGGAGCTCGCAGAAGATACAGAAACCTTTCCGCTGGGACCCGAGGAGCTTGCGCCACCGATCAGTTCCACGACACCGCCCGGCCCTTCCACGGCAGAGCCGCCCTCTACGAGGATGGCTCCACCAGGGGACACGCCGGTTAAGCCGCTACCTCCAACCACCGACACATCTCCACCACTGGCGACGCCGCCCACAGATCCACCACCCTCAATGGTAACAGAGCCACCAGGGGACATAATGGACCCTTCTCCTGCGGTAAGCGAAATGGCACCTCCGGTTCCAACAGATCCGGAACCACCCACAAGGCGCACTTCACCACCGGTGGCACCGGCGCCGGAGGATAGCGTCAGATCACCTCCAGTGCTAGTTTCCTTCTCAGACTTGGAGTCTCCCGCTACCACGCTTACATCTGCACCCTTCAGGGCATTGCCACTACCAGTCGCGATAGTAATGCTTCCCGCGGCGCCAGATGTGCTGTCTCCAGTAGAAATACCGACAGAGCCAGTGGCCTGCGCTGAAGCACCAGTACCGATTGTCACAGCACCGGATGCACCATCCGTATCCGTGGTAGAGAAGCTCGCCTTCGCGCCGGAGACGGTGACAGCACCGCCTTCAACGCCGGACCCGGCGATGAGCGTCGCAGAACCGCCAATCTTACCGTCGCCAGCAGAGATGGAGATAGCGCCACCCTTCACCGCTCCAGAGCCGACGGCGATAGAGATATCACCAGAAGCGCCGGACTGCGAATTGCCAGTGGCGACGGAAACAGAGCCAGTGTTCTGCGTAGCCTGGGGAGATCTGATTGAGACGCTTCCACTGGCGCCCTTGACACTGGTTCCTCCTTCCAGGTTCAGGTTTCCACCGGTACCCTGGAACGCCTGGCCACCCTTCACAAGCACAGCGCCACCTTGAGCGCTGCCTGCGGTGCTGGCACCACCAGCAACGTACACAAGTCCGCCATCCGCCGAACCGCTTGTCGATAGACCGGCGTTCAGGACGATGGCTCCGCCGGAGCCGGCGCCATGGCCAACGCCGGCTTCGACGAGAACGCTGCCTCCAGCACCGGCCGATCCGCCTCCGCTTTGGACAAGGACCTCACCGCCCTTCGCGGCAGAACCGCTCATCAGCACCAGATCACCACCC
>JBASGW010000067.1:0-8086 GCA_049653745.1 Rickettsiales bacterium | reverse complement strand
GATCAAGGCTGTTCGCGTAACTTGTTTGTGCTTAAATCTGCAATGTCAATGTTGCTTGAATCTCACGCATCCTTGCTAAGCTGCGCTGAACCAACTATTCCTAGCGTAGAACTGTCTCTTGATCGGTTAAGACGCTATTTTGAAAATCCATAATTTCGGTAACTATCTATGCACGAAAACCCATTTAATGACTTCATAGCATCCATCACTACTAAGCACGGTGAAGAAAATTGGGTCACTGTCTACAAAAATACCTTGGTCAATGACAGTGGTCACTATGAGGGAATGTACTGCGCACTTGTCACCCCTGAGAAATTAGATCAGGCGATGACGAACATCAGTTGGGACCTCACGATCGGATCTGGAAGCCCAGGATTTTCTATGTTTTACGAAGGTGGCAAAAGAGTAACGCGGCACCACACTAATGCTGATAAGGGCTACCTTAGATTAGTGTTAAACAGAGATTTTCATGGTCGAAAACAAGATTGCATCGAGATACTTGAAGAGTTTCGACTGTTCCACAATTTATTCCATGATCAGCAAAGAGGAAATTATGTGGCGTTCGACGACTCAGGCGATGAGCTCGAAGTAATAAAAATTTCAGAAAAACAAGTTCAAATCCGACGAAACTATCTTCGGGCATTTATGGCTGCGAAGCAAATGCATCTATTGCTATACTTCGAAGTGAAAAAAAATTTCAATTGCAAAACAAATTTCTCTGCAGACTTCAAAGATTCATCATTGATCTACAGCATTTATTCTGGCGAATCATATTCAACAGGGTATGCATCTTTTTCTCGAATATTAGGTAAAAAAATAATTCGCTGCGATCAAATCGAGGACTCAGGCATATGGCCATTTGAGCGGGCGAAAGAGTATCAAGACTTTGTCATTGGTGGAGATGTTGATACCCTGAAGACTTTTACTTGTAATCCTGACTTGTTAGCCAACTATTTTAGAGCAAATCCATATGCCCCTCATTATTTGACGCCTGTATTCTTCCGCAAGGAAGTGATGCAGAAATACTACAGTTCTTCAGATTATGTGATCACTGATAGTCGTCTTTCGCGACGTGGTGCCTGGAGCCTTCGCTTTGACAACAACTCTCGAACTCATGTGTCAGTATTTTTAGGAGATCTTGGTCAAGACCTACCTGGGAAAGAACAACTTTATTGGAAGAGTTTCAATGTCGTTCCAGATGGAAGAAAAATCAGCAAAACCAATTTTCAACGTAGTTTTCTGGGTAACTTCTTCGACCCTGAAAATCCAGAGCACGAATTCAAACATAAGTTCAGCAGGCTTCAAGCACAATGGTCAGATTTAAACGGATGGGACCTTTTTCTACCCCTCGCTGAAAAAGATCAACATTACTTTTCATCAATTCGCTCGATGCTGACCAATGAGCAATCTGAGTTTGATGCACTCGTTCTGGCGTTATCGAAAGTTACGATTGATTCCATCAACGTTAAGGAGTTGCGCTCACACCTTCGAGTCAGTGATCCTGAAATTAAATCCATAGCGCTGTTTGAGCAGCTCTTGGGAAAGATTAATGCATCAAACATATCGTGTCATGTTGAATTTCTACGCGGCGTCCAATCAGTTCGCTCAACTGGTGTGGCTCATAGAAAAGGTACTGAATACGATAAAGTCATATTCAAACTTGGTATAGATGCGAAAATTTACCAAGTTGAATTTGACCACATACTGCACAACATGATTTATCTGTTTGAAGAAATATCTTCATGTATTGCAAATTGATATCGACAACGTTCGCGTGCATTTTGAAAATTTCCTCGAAATTTTTGCAAATAGAAAAACTGGTAGTTACTTTTATATTAAGAAACTGTTTGATGGGTCCGGGAGTTATATACCGTTCAATTAATGCTCTTTTGTAATTTGGGGAATCTTTCAAGCGGCTTCAATTGCCTGTAATTAATTGCGAGGTTCGACTCATAATCAAGCTTCATATGCTTCTCACTCTCCATCGATGGAAATTGCGTTCAACAGTCGTAATTTGAGTACTTCGTTATCTGTATTTTCATTCAATGAGGCGCTGATTAAATCAGCAAGAAGATCTTTGTCGATGCTGTTAGCTGCGACATGATAACTAATATTTTCCATCTCTCGAATGAACTCGCTCACGCAGTACAAGTATCCATTGAACAAAAGCATCTGCGCGCATAAAGTGATTGCTATGCGTTTGTTGCCGTCTTGAAAGCAGTGAAATTTACATGCACTGAAAAATAAATGTGATAATTTTTCTTCAAATGTCGGGTAATAATCATCGTTCTGGATATGCTGCAATACGCCTTCGAGCAACCCCAAATCAAGATGGCCTAGCGCTCCACCGCCACTTATTTCGACAGTTTTTGCATGAACAGCGATTGCTTGTTCTAACGTAAGATAAATGAATGCCATTAACCTCTATCCTTCAAACGTTTCATGACATCCTTGGCCTCTTCTAACCGATCAAACAGCTCTTTACTTTTCTCGCCAATAAATCTTTCGTAGTCTTCCCTCTTCAAAGGTGCTACATACTCTTTGAGTTGGAGATGTAGCGCATCGCGAAATGCTAAATCGCGACTGGCCATTTTCATGCGAGCTTTTTCAACGAGTGGTTTCCAGTGTGCTTGGCCCTCAAATTGCGCAAATAATGCGTCCACCTCCAATGGCCTAAGCTTGCGCCCCTTGCTTGTGACTTCTTGGGTGAGAATATCCGCGAATCCACATTCATATGCAGCAACCAAATCTAAAACTTCCGCATAAAACGTGGCACGAACGCTGTCTTTTCTTTCCAGTCGAAGTAGCTTGCGGTACTCCTTAGATTTTTCTTTAAAAATACTAAAATAGATTTTGTCGGTATAGATCGCATACTTGAACGTTCCCATGTCCACACCGTCTCTAATCGCGTCAGTAAACTGTTTCCGGTAACTTTCTTCTGAGAACGCTGCCTGTAAATAATCTTCATCGCGCTGGTTGATGTACTTGGTGGCACCTCCACTACGCTTGTTGATAGTGTCAATGACAACATCCAAAATGACCTGGCGGAGCGCCTTGGCCCGCTCACTTTCGGACACAAGCATTGCCAAATTCAAGAAGGCGCGAAAGTCAAAAATACCTAGCTGCGGAGCCTTGCCGATGTTCCCGAAATCTGTTTCGGGAACATCCAAACCCTGAATTGCTTCTTTTAGCACACGTAATCGCGTACCCTTAAGAACTTCGGAGCCGTTTCGAGCAAGTTCGGCGGCATTTTGCTCCAAGTAATTTTCAACCGTTCTAAGCGTCACCTCAAAGAATGCGGCGACTTGCTCCTTAAGCACTACGGTTCCACCTTCGAACGGGATACCTTGTATTCCAGCAGCGCGCTCAATTTCGCCAAGTGCATATGGGTTATTGAGAACATTTTGGCGGTCAACTGCCGAGTTCGTTAAATCTTTGTTCATGGATATACCTTTTTTTGTCACTGGAGTGTAAGCCATTACAAGAAAATTCAGGGCTTCTTGTGGCGCCGCCGTTCCTTCAGGGTTTGCTGTTGCCCAGGGTTTCGGTGCCTAATTATTTGTTGGCCCAGGGCGGATGCCAGACTAATCTTTAAAAGCGACTTTTTTGAGACTCGGCACTGATCATCGAGGTTGCGGCAGATCTTTTCAACACTGGTTCCCACCTCGGCCTGCTTGAGGGCAAAGGCGATTTGCTCCTCAGTGAATTTGCTTCTCTTCATGGCATGATTCCTGTTTCATATGCTGAAAATCAAACCAAAAATTCTAATTCAAGACAAGGCTATTTATTGGGATCCGGTCACTCCGGTTTTACTGCCAAAGCTGTCTTTTCCAAAGACTAACGAGCGAAGCGCGCCGGGCTCATCCCCTGCAATGCAGGGCGGAAGCGCATCTCATTACAGTACTGTTGCCATGCCTTGATTTTTCTCCTGGCGTCATCGAGCGACAGAAACCAATGTATTTTTGTCAAACAGCGCCCAATACTTTCCACCTTTCAGCGTCCAATATTTTCCACTTTTTCAGCCCACTGAGGCTGCCCTTTCTGCCGTTTGAACCAGTAAGAGTCATTTACTGTTTCCAGGTTGTCGAAGTGGTGTGTGCTTCAGGCGATTTGACCAATGCAGTTAGTTCAATGTAATAGTCAAATGTATTCTCATTGGCATCAATGCTTACAAACGACCATTCACCCGTTGATGCATTGCAGACAAGAAGCCCGTCAGATAGAAGAATCTGCTCTCCAGATCTTTCGCATTTTGCAGTTTTGAATTTCGGTTTATTCAATAAAAATTACTCTAAATTAAATTTGGACTTAGCCTCGGCGACTATTTTATGTATATGCGGGAGTAGGATTTCAGAGGGAACTCCCCCGCTGTTCAACGTTAATGAATCAGACCAATTACAACCATCTTCATCTGGAAACTGCAGAGGGACAACTCCCCTTATTTGACAATATTGACATTCGTCGATTTTCTGCAATTGCGATGTCATCCAAGCCGCAAGTTCATCTTGTGAAACTAGTTTTTTAGGCATAGCATCCTCTCGTTAATAAATTGAAGCAGATCAAAACCGTTACTTATCCTCTTTGCTGACTAGTAACTCATAAATTTTGTCACCCGAGACGTATTTTACGAAGGCCTTGTAGACCACATTGTTACGGCCGAAATATTTGGCTGGTTGAAATGGAAAAGCATCAGAGCCGCAACGCTCGCCAATCTGATTGCCTTCGAGACGGTGCGCATGTGCATCCATTAGCGCGAGTAGAATTTTCTGCTGCATCCCTTCCAACTCATACTTCACGCCATCAACATAGGCCCATGCCTTCTCACGGACATAGCGCAAAGAAGTGGTAGGTATCGATTCCTCATCAGGCTGCGAAAGAGTTACCTCGACCCTGTCATCGAAGAAAATAAATCGACTCTGCGACAGCCGCGCGACAGCTGCCAGATTCACGACGCCATATCCGCTAAGCGGCGAACCATCGGGTAGGGGCGTGTCGCTGCTGGTAATGATTTTGGCCGATTGCGCAGCGTTGTCAGCACGTATCTGTTCCAGCAGACGCTTGGCTATCGCATGATCATTTAGGTGTCGGGCGAAATACCAGGTTTGTGCCTTCCCACGTTTGTGCTCATGTATGCCGAGGCGCCATGATAGATCGATATCGATGACCTTGACGGAAGTCGGTGGCAATGCCAGGCTGCTGACTAACCGATCGATGAGCCTTGACAGGCTGACCGTGTAAGTCTGAAGCAGTGCGCGTTCTGCATCGACTTCTCCGCATTCATCGCAGTTGAGCAAAATCTTTCCCACACTAACTGTTCGCACGACGCGCGCCGTGTCAACCCCACAGTCTGGACAGGTTACGTAGGTCAGGGTCGGTCCAAACACTAGCAAGCGTTCTCGAACGAGTTCGTGTCCGCCTTCGCCAAACGGGCCGCTGAGCAATGTGGTGCCATTAACTGTCGGCTTAGCCTGCTCCAGCAAATGGCACAGCACTGCTGTCGCATTCACCAGGGTTTTACTCAAGCGACTGCCTCTTCGGGCTCGATGACGTTGAGCGACTGCAATACGGCATTAGCAATGGGCTGGTTTTTCTCCGAAAGATTTTTGATGGTGGACGATCCTGTTGCGTACACATCGAAGCTGAAACGCTTGGGTTGATGACCGCCCACCGCTGCTAAGTAGACGAGGACTGATGCGCCATCGAGATCGTATTCAGTTTCGAATGAATGCCGGACGTGCAGCGTGCTGCGCGCCAGTTCGATCGCGTCGTCTTGATGTTGTTCTGGAGAGGCTTCGATGCGAATGGAAATGCCGGTGCTCGCGCGCGGCCTGAACTGTGCACGGCGCAAGCGAATTTTTTCAACCCCAAGGTGCGACAGGTCTTCAAATGTTTCCAGTCCCTCGCGCAGCTCATTAAGTTTAAAGCGCGTCTTCTCAATTTCTGCTGGCGTGATATCTCGCCCGACTACATGCTTGCCGAAAAGCTGCAGTACAGCCTGATGAGCTTTTGCACCCCCTTTGACTATGCTTTCGATTACACCGGTTGCTGGTTGGTAGACGATGGCAGTTTCAAGAGCGATACGCGTGGTGACGCGATTGAATTTATTTTCGGTGAAGTGCGCCAGTGCTGTCAGTGGGCCTTCGACATAGATAGTCAGTTGGATGCTGCCATCAGAAGCAAGGATGCTTCGCTCGATGTGAGCGCTTTTTCCGCCACCAGATTTTTCGTAGAGCTTGGCTACCTCGTGACTGAACGCTTCCAGCTTTGCCTGTTCATTGGTTAAATCCAGACCTGGTTCAATGCGGTGCTTCTTCCAGTATTTACCATTGGCCTTTGCTTGGAAGGCCAGGTGCAGTTCGACATCACGGAATAATTTGTCCCGCGCATGAAAGACCCACAGCGCCTTCTCACGTGTATCACGACCGTCAAAAGCAGTTAACGCCTCAGTGTCATTAGCACAGCCAAGATGAAATTCATTGACTGCCAGATCGTTGGTGAGGAGGTGAACACGTCGCAAATCATCGTGCCAGAGATTCAAATCATTAGCGATTGCCGATTTTTCTTTTTCGGGAAGATCAGTTGTGAGCAGAGAAGTTTGCAGCACCTCGATGGCGGCATGAACGTTTTCTGCTAATGAATTTTCTGGACACTCCCAGTCAATGGTCAAGCGAGGGAAGATCGGATGAGCCTGTGTGAAACCATGCAGCGCTGGTTTAGATACGTGGCGTAGAAAATGGGTGGGTGAGAATATTTTCAATTTTTATTGTCCTCATGAGTATTTACGCACTAGTCCAACCATGACACCGAAAATCTCAAGCTTGCCAGCTGGCCGAATGACGGCGTAATTCGCATTGGCAGGTAACAGGTGATATCCGACTTTGTCTCTCGCTAGTGTTTTTAATGTGAATTCGTCGTCCACGATTGCGACCACGATGTCCCCCGGCGTGGCCTCGCTGTTACGTTCTACAACGGCTAAATCACCGCTGTGGATACCGGCGTCCACCATGCTGTCGCCCTTCACCCGAATGAGTACGGTTTTTGAAGGTTGATCGATTAAAAACCGATCAATCGTGATCGGTTCATGCATATCGCTATCAGCTGCTATGGGCATCCCCGCTGGCACAGGCTGGGTTGCAATCGCCCGTTCGAAGAAGCGTTCGCTAGGTGACCAGTCGCCATCTGGCGTTCGGTCGAGCAACCCAGCGCCCTCAAGCCTCTCCAGCGCTTTTTTTACTGCTGACTTCGACGCATAACCAAGCAGGCTCATCAAACGCGCGTACGAGGGCAACACGCGGTGCTCGGCGTAGTAGCTTTGCAGGCTGGCAAGATTTTCTCTGTCGTTAATAGCTTTCTTCACGGCTATATTTTAGAGAACGTTCGTTCTCTTTGCAACTTAATACAGAAGTTTCAATTTAACAAATAGTCGTTCCATTTTTCCGCGTCTTTCCGCATCCGTCAGCAACTTGCTGATGGGTTTCAGGCGGCTTCTCGCCCACAATTTCTACCTTGTATCGTTGAACCTCAATGATTGGTACCCAATGCACGAAATCAACCGCCGCCCGCCAGAATCCATGACCGTTGAAGAGCGCATGGACGAGGTATCTGCCCTGCTGGCAAGGGGTATGTCCCGCCTCTGGGAAAAGCCTGCTCCGAAGTCAGAAAATAGGGTCTCAAAGAGTCATTTAGTACTTGGCTATTCCGGTAACCAGAGCGTTCATACGGACCCGACAAACACCGTCACGGAGTCCAAATGACCACGACCTCATCTCGTTACGCCACGCCACTTTCTGTACTTTCGCAAATTGCCGCATTACCCGATCTGCCGATGACCGATATCCGGTCCCTATGGAAAAGCTTGTTTGATAGCGAAACCCCGACACACAACCGACAGTTTCTTGAACGACGCATCGCTTACCGGCTACAAGAAATCGAATTCCGCAAAGTTGATCGTGCGCTGATGGATCGGAATAAGCGCCGCATTCAGCAAATCATCGATTCGGGACAAAACAAAAAACGCGACCGAGATATACGTCTGATGGCCGGTACGGTTTTCACCCGCGAGTACCAGGGTAAGGAATATCGGATC
>JBASGW010000066.1:0-25683 GCA_049653745.1 Rickettsiales bacterium | reverse complement strand
GGTCATTACAATGGCTATAGCGAAAGGATGCCAGTTGCCGTTGTGATTGGAGCAGATCCTGCCACTATTTTAGCGGCCGTAACTCCCGTGCCAGAAACCATTTCAGAATATCAATTTGCAGGATTGTTAGGAAAAAAATCTATAGATTTAGTTGACTGCAAAACCATTCCTCTAAAGGTTCCAGCAGAAGCTGAGATAATTTTAGAAGGCTATCTTAATCCTGGAGAAACTTTACCTGAAGGTCCGTATGGAGACCATACTGGATATTATAACGATATAGAAGAATTTCCTGTTTTTCATATTACTGCAATAACCATGCGCAAAAAAGCAGTTTATTTAAGCACTTATACCGGAAGGCCACCAGATGAACCTTCAGTATTGGGAGTAGCTTTAAATGAAATTTTCGTTCCAATAATAAAGCAGCAATTTCCCGAAATAGTTGATTTTTATCTCCCACCAGAAGGCTGTTCTTATAGAATTGCTGTTGTTTCAATCAAAAAATCTTATCCAGGACATGCAAAAAGAATTATGATGGGAATTTGGTCTTTCTTGCGCCAATTCATTTATACCAAATTCATTTATGTGGTTGACGATGACATAGATTGTCGTAACTGGGAAGATGTGATGTGGGCAGTTTCAACTAGAATGGACCCAGCCCGCGATATAACCATCATAAGCGACACCCCTATTGATTATCTAGATTTTGCATCTCCACATTCTGGTTTAGGGAGTAAAATTGGTTTTGACGCTACTAATAAAATTCCCCCAGAAACTCACCGCAACTGGGGAAAAAAACTTTCTATGAGCACAGAAATCCAAGATTTAGTTGATAAAAATTGGAAATCCTACGGAATAGACTAAAAAATAAATCTCTAGTATTCCGGGTATACATCCGCGCAGCCAAGCCTTCCTTCTGCAAGGCCATCATATATACAATGTAAGAAACCACATTTTATACCTCCAGTAACCTTGTGCTGCGCAAGGTCTTGATGTAAATCAAGATATTTTTGCTCATTAAAATTCCATCAGGAGATCTTCCCTCTCTGCAGCCATATTCCATATAATGCATATAACCGCTAATTAAAGGACTTTTAAATACATATTCAACATATTTACCTTCTTCTATATCTATAGAATTATTAATACTTTCAAAACATAATTAGATTTTTTATAACCTCACTCTTATTATGCGTTTACTAAAATCGATATATAGCATTTTATTATTTAAAAAATCATAACCTAATATTCCATCTGGTTCAAATTCTTTAAAATTATATAAATATAATAAAGTCTTACCAAAATTTATATCTCCTTGAGTAAGACTATCTGGAATAAAATGTACACAGAGTTTATTTTCTATTGCACTCATCACCCCACAATCATCCTTTTTTTCTTTTACATCTACAAGATTAGATTTGATTAAAGAAACATTTGAACCAGTATCTATAATAAATTTACTAGATTTAGCATTATCTATAGAAGCAAAAATATAAACTCCATTACGATCCACTTTAAATTCTAGCTCACGCCAATTTTCTATATCATATTCTGGTGGATATTTCTTATCTATTATGACTAATTTTTTATTTTGATAATCTAAAATAATTGCTTTATCAGTGAACATTTCAAGGCCAATAACACCATCTTTATTAGTTATGGCATTGCTATTGCCACTAGAAAATCCCCAATTTGTATCTTCTGTAACTTTCACTTGTAGATAAGATAATGATCCTATTTTTAACTCAGGCAAAATATATTTAGTGGCAACATATTCTTTTCCTGTAATATCCATAGATTTTTCTTTGATAGGATATTGCTTTATGCTGGTTAGATTTGATAAAATTGTGTTTTTTAAAACTAAAGTTTGATTTCTAGCACCGGTATCTAGTAAAATTTTAACTTTTATATTCTCAACGTCAATTGTAATAAAGGGAAGATTTTCAATTAACTCAATATCAAGTATTTCATAAGCTGGAGAGTTTTTAGCTATAGCGCTAGACCCAAATAAAAGTAACAATATTATTAGAATTTTTTTCATTTACTACCTACTTGAGAAAAGCATTATAATTTTTTATGCGCCTCAATGCTAGGAATATTAAATAACTGATTTATTATAAAATCTTCTCCATCTTGATTATTACTTAATAGCTTTGCTCCCGTCATAGGCTGGAAAAACTTACGCATTGAACAAGCATAATCTGGCTCAACCCAATCTCCTCTAGCTAGCAATCTTTGATGTATCAACTCATCATTTGCATCCACTTGAATGAATAATATATCTTGATTTTTTGAAAGGAAATATTCTTTTATGGCATCGCGATTTTTTTGACGATATAAGGCCTGAGTAATAACAATATTATCATACTTAGTACTTAACTTTTCAATATTGCTAATAATATTAATAGTAAAATTATCCAGCATATTTAAAGTAAATTGTTTTTTTTCTTTAACATAGTCTTGCATATCGTCACTTAACCAAAGATCTGCATCTTCATGATAAAAATTAAAATATTTATTCAGTATTTTTCCAATATAAGTCTTGCCTGAAGCCGCAAGCCCAAAAACAATTACTATCATGCTGTTCTCTAAATAATTTTAGGAGATTCATTAATAACATTTTTATTTAAATAATCAATAAGATTCGTCAACATGGTTAATTAACTAACGTTAGCTTATTATCTTCAATCTGAAATTGTTTTATCTTATTTAAGAAGCTCATTCCCAACAAAGAAGTGCTTAAGCTTCCTTGTTTAGAAACAGTTGCATTAATATTTTTTACTGTAATATCTCCAATTTGGATTTTATCAATAATAATTCTAGCTCCCCAACTAATTCCATTAGCAGTATCTAATGGAACATTATAATTTAATTCATCTAAATTAATTCCAAGTGATTTAGCATCTTCATACATCAAAGAAACTGTACTTGCTCCTGTATCTAGAAGAAAATTTATATTTGCATAATCATTAACCTCAGCAGAAATTAGAAAATGACCGTTATTTCCTGCATAAAACACCATAGAGCCATTTTCATTTTGTTGGCCGTAGCTAGGAATAATATTAGCAATCACCTGATTGCTAAACCTAGTTAATTCATGTTTATAGCTATATCCTGCTACAATCACTAAAATTGCAAAAATCCATATAATAACCTGGTTCAGCATCATTCCAATTTTAACATCTTTACGTGATATTCTAAAAATTATATTGCTAAGAATTACTAAAAAAGTTACTAACGCAATTTTATTTTGATCACTATTTAAAGCGCCAGGAAAATGCTTTAAAAGCACTAAAACCAAGGCTGCCAAAGATAAAAGCATTATCATTATTTTGATCATATTTTTCATATTAAACTCACTATTTATATTTTAATTTTTCTTTACAGAAAGCACATAATTTGTTAGCTTTCCTTAAAAAAACAAAGATATTTTATGAAAACCTTTCCAAAAAAACTTTACATAAAAACTTACGGCTGTCAAATGAATGTGTATGATTCAAACAAAATGTTGGATCTGCTTAGCACATTGGGATATGCCCCTACAGAAAAAATTGAAGATGCTGATCTAGTAATTTTAAATACCTGCCATATTAGAGAAAAAGCCGCCGAAAAAGTATATTCTGAACTAGGCTTGATAAAAAGACTTAAAGATGTAAGAAACTCTCAAGAAAAAGAAATGCTTATTGTTGTTGCAGGCTGCGTTAGTCAGGCAGAAGGTGATGAAATTTTTAGAAGAGCACCATATGTTGACATAGTGGTTGGCCCCCAAACTTATCATAATTTACCTGAATTAATTGCAAAAGTTTTACGCAATCATAATTCCACCCTAAATCTAGACTTTCCTACAATATCAAAATTTGATTTTTTACCAGAATCAAATTTAACTCAAGGCTATAGTGCATTTTTAACTATTCAAGAAGGATGCGACAAATTTTGTAAATTTTGTTGTGTTCCTTACACTAGAGGAGCTGAATATTCTCGATCTTTAAATGAAATATATCGCGAAGCATTAAGATTTGTAGAACAAGGTGCTTTAGAAATTACTTTGCTTGGACAGAATGTTACGGCATATCATGGTCTTAATGATCAAAAGGAAGAAATAAACATAGCCCAACTTATAAAATATTTGGCTAAAATACCAAACTTAAAGAGAATTCGTTACACAACATCTCATCCTACCGATATGTTTGATGAGTTGATTGAACTTCATGAAAGCGAACCCAAATTAATGCCATATCTACATCTTCCGGTACAATCTGGTTCTGATAAGATTCTAAAAGAAATGAATCGTAAACATACAGCTCAAGACTATTTAGAGATTATTGAAAAATATCGCAAAGCTTGCCCAGATATTTTATTTTCATCTGATTTTATTGTTGGATATCCAGGAGAAAGCGATCAAGATTTTGAAGATTCTTTAGAATTAATTAGGAAAGTTAATTTTAATCTATCATATTCTTTTAAATATAGTATGCGCCCTGGAACTCCGGCAGCTGCAATGGAAAACCAAGTAGACGAAAAAATAAAAGATGAAAGACTAGCCATAATGCAAGCATTATTGCATGAACAGCATCTTCAAACCCAACAAAATAGCCTAAATAAAATTTGTTCAGTTTTATTTGAAAAAGCTGGGAAATATACTGGTCAAATTCTTGGAAAAAATCAATATGGACAGCCCGTGTGCGTCTTAAGCGACGAATCAATAATTGGTAAAATTATACCAGTTAAAATAACTAAAATATCTGGAAATACTTTGGTTGGCGAATTTATATGAAACTTATTATTCCTAATTTTTGGCGAAATAAATCAATAATAAGCTCACTTTTACATCCTCTATCTTTGTTATATCGCCACATCTCTTCTTTAGTTAGCCATACTAGCTTTAAAAATATTTACATCCCTAAAGCTAAAGTCATTACAGTTGGAAATATCACCATGGGTGGTGCCGGAAAAACACCCGTGGCGCTATCCCTAGCTCAAATTTATAAGAACCACTCTAAGGCAAAAATTGCTATCTTAACTAGGGGTTATAAAGGCTCTTTATTGGGTCCTGTAATGGCAGATCACTCTCATAGCGTAAAAGATATTGGCGATGAAGCTATATTATTAGCTCAGCAGAGCGCAACTTGCATTTCAAAGAATAGATTAGCCGGAATAAAATTTTTGGAAGAACTAGGCTATGAAATAATTATTACCGACGATGGTTTTCAAGATCAACGCTTTAAGAAAAGCCTATCTATATTAGTTGTTGATACTAATTTCGGTTTTGGCAATCACATGATATTTCCAGCTGGCCCCTTACGCCAATCAATAGATTCAGGGGTAAAAAAAGCTAATTTAATTGTTTTAGTTGGCAAAGAAGAAATAGATTATAAATTTGATCAGGATATGCCAATTTTTAAAGCAAAGTTAGAAAGCAAAATATTATTGGGAAATAAAAAATTCATTGCTTTTGCTGGTATTGGCAACCCAGATAAATTTTTTCAAACAGTTGTAGAATCCGAAGGTAATTTAATAAAAAGCATTGTTTTTGCTGATCATCATAATTACACTAAAAATGACTTAGACTATTTGATTAACTTAAGCAACCAAATGCAGGCAAATTTAATTACTACAGAAAAAGATTACACTAAAATTGACGAAGCTTACAAGGACAAAATTCAAGTTTTACCTGTCAATTTAATCTGGAATAATGGACACGAACTTTTACAAACTTTATTAAATTTATGAAAAAATTACAGCATCTTGGAGAATATTTATTAGTAAGGCTATGGCTTGCAATTCTTGCTTGCTTACCTCTAAAATGGGCAAGCTTTATAACTTCTAAAATATTTATTTTTGTTGGAAGAATAATTAAGGCTTCAAAAATTGCCGACCAAAATTTACAAATGGTTTTCCCTAAGTTAAACATAACTCAAAGAAAAGAAATTATTACTCAAGTATGGAGTAATTTAGGTTATATGGTAGCAGAAATACCCTATCTTTTAGCCCTACCCAAAGAAAAATTTGATAAATATGTTATCCTAAAAGGCGAAGAACATATAAAGCCTTTTGTAGGAAAAAGAATTATAATTTGTGGAGCTCATTTAGCTAATTGGGAACTTATTGGAAAAACTATAGCACATTGCAACAGCAAACTTAGCGCAGTTTATCGAGAAGCTAATAATAAACTAGTAAATAAACTAGTAAATGATCTAAGAGAAACTGGAGTAGATGGCAAATTAATTCCTAAAGGCACGTTAGGCGCTAAACTCATTATTAAAGCCCTACAAAATGATGAAATAGTTTGCATGCTACTTGACCAAAGAATGGATGCTGGAATTAAAGTTCCTTTTTTAGGGCATGATGCCATGACTGCATCAGCTGCAGCCGATTTATCTATTAAATATGAATGCCCTATCATCCCCATACAAGTTATCAGATATGATAATTCTAATTTTGAAGTAGTTGTTCATCCAGCTGTTGAATTTAAGAATAGATCCGCAAAAGAAATTATGCTTGAAGTTAATAACCTTATGGGTGAATGGATAAAGGCTAATCCAGGTCAATGGTTTTGGCTGCATAGAAGATGGTTAATTAGAAAGGCTAATAAGTTATAAACTTAATATAAAATAAACTAACTGAGCAGTCCTATCACCTCTTAATTAAGTTTATTTAGTAATAACTTGCTCTTATAGTTTTTAGCTGAACACTTAAAAACATATATGATGTTTTTATCTAAATTGAGATTTTAATTAATTAATTTTTATTTTACATTTATTTAAAAAAATGATATATGTTTGCCTGCACTATAATGAATCCATTAATAGTCAGATATATAAAAGATGAGTAATTTGCATGAGTTCTTTAGAAGAAATAAAACTTTCTGGCAATCATGATAATAATAGCGATTATCTTCAAGCAAATTTAGATTATTGTACATATTACTGCAATAATTATGTTGAACCAGAATGCAAACATGAATCTTTACCTGAAAGCGAATATAATGATCATTGGACTCATCTTGAATTAGGAGCGGGAAATTATGGCTTAGATGGCCATACAAAAATTTCACAAAATAAAACAGTTTTAATGTCGTTCAAATTTGTATCGAATGAACCTAATTACATTGATAAGTTACCTTTACAAAACTCAAAACCTCATAACCCCTTCTATCAATATCACCTTTTATTTAAAACTTTAGATGACTTAGTATTAGCTAAAGGCCCTAAAGGTATATTTCATGTTAATGATCTTTATAAAGAATATGCTACATATGCAGCCATAACATTAAAGAAATATTCTATATTAAAAGAATATAATCAAGTTATAATTCAAGCTGTTTCAGGTGATTATTCTAAGCTCATAGCTCATAAAACTTTATCACAGTTTGATAAAAAGCTATACGACAGCATCCATCTTAAAAATCCAGAAGAATCATTTTATCATTATGGAGTAGATGGAGAAAAATTTCTTTCTAATGAAGAAAGCAGAGAAAATGCTAGAAATATATTACAGAAATTAGCAAATTTATCTTATAAAAAGTTTAATTTATTTATTAATCCTAATTTTTATATTCCTTCCGAAGAAAGAGAAGAATATATAGATAAAGGAATTTTTTATCATCATAGCGAAGAAGAAGCTGTTCCATATGTTTTTCCTGAAGGCGATATAGTTTCTGCAAAAAACAGCGCTGTGTATGACATAAAGCCAAATTATAAATGTTCATAAGAATTGATACTAAATTCTGCAATACTCGTTAAGGTATGTAGATTTTTCTTAGATATTTCAGCTTAACTATTTCTTGAGCGGCTTCTGTAAATTCTTTGCTATCATAATATTTTCTAAATTTATCAATGCATTCTATTTGCATTTGAGAAATCTCTTCTACATTACTATTTTCACTTAATTCCAGAACTTTTTCTAACATTCCTACATCTAAATTTATCAAGCTTTCATTTTCAGAACCAAAATTTATCCCTTGTAATGATAATAAATATTCCGCGCGATCTTGATCATTAGTTAAAGTTTGATACGCTCGATTTAGAGTGGATGAATAATCCATTGCAGCTATTTTTTCAATGCTAGACTTATTTAACTGCTTATCAGGATGAAACACTTGCTGTAGTTTTAAAAAATTATCATGAAGCTGCTCTTGATTGATATCAAAAGATTTTTCTATACCAAGCAATTCAAAATAATCATTATACATGAAAAGATTCTCCACAGCCGCATTTTCCCTTTTCATTAGGATTAATAAAAACAAATCCAGAAGAAAGCTCTTCTTCAATATAATCCATCTTACTACCAATTATATAGAGCATAGCTTTAGAATCTATAAGCACCTGCACATCATGCTGTTTAATAATAGCATCAAATTTATTGATTTCATCAGCATATTCAATTTTATATTTATGCCCTGAGCAGCCCTTGGTTTCAATTACTATTCTTATTCCAGCAGAGGGTTTTCCTCTTTGATCCAGAAGAAGCTTAACTTTCTGGGCAGCTGCATCAGTGATTATTAAGGGATCCTTTCTCATTTACTATTTTCTTGCTTCTTGTTTTCTATTATAATCTAAAATTGCGGCCTTAATGGCTTCTTCAGCTAAAATTGAACAATGAACTTTTACTGGCGGTAATGACAGCTCTTCCACTATATCGGTATTTCTAATAGTTGAAGCTTCAGCAATGGTTTTCCCTTTTATCCATTCAGTTGCCAATGAACTTGAAGCAATTGCCGACCCACATCCAAAAGTTTTAAATTTAGCATCTTCAATAATACCTTGGCTATTAACTTGGATTTGCAGTTTCATTACATCACCACAAGCAGGAGCTCCCACAACTCCAGTACCCACATTAATGTCATCTTTTGATAAAGACCCTACATTTCTAGGGTTGGTATTATGATCTAAAACTTTTTCACTATATGCCATTTTTTTCCTCTTTTTCTATCACTTTTTAATTATTATATTAATGTTTAGCCCACTGAATTGTTTTTAAATCAATTCCTTCTTGAGCCATTTCCCATAACGGACTCATATCTCTTAATCTTTGAATATTATTAACCACAATATCTATAGCCCTATCAATTTCTTCTTCGGTTGTGAATCTTCCTATGCCAAATCTTATTGAAGTGTGAGCTAAATCTTCATCCACTCCCATAGACCTTAAAACATAAGAGGGCTCTAAAGAAGCCGACGTGCAGGCAGAACCTGAAGAAACAGCCAATTCTTTTATTGCAATAATTAAAGACTCTCCTTCAACATAAGCAAAACTCAAGTTTAAATTTCCAGGGTAACGTAAGGCATCATCGCCATTTAAGTAAACATCAGGAATTTTAGCAGCTATTGCTTTATGAAATTTATCGGCAAGATATTTAACATGGTTATAATCTTTTTCCATTTCTAAACTTGCAATTTCAGCAGCTTTTCCTAAACCAACAATCAAAGGCGTTGGCAAAGTTCCAGATCTAAAACCTCTTTCTTGACCACCTCCACTTATTAAAGGCTCTAGCCTAACTCTTGGTTTACGGCTAATAAATAAAGCCCCTATTCCTTTGGGTGCATAAATCTTATGCCCAGAAATGCTCATTAAATCTATATTCATTGCCTTTACATCTAGAGGTATTTTACCAAAAGCTTGCGCGCAATCTGAATGAAAAAACACTCCCCTGTCTCGACAAATTTTACCAATTTCTGCTAAAGGTTGAATAACCCCTATTTCGTTATTAATTCCCATTATAGATACTAAGCCAGTTTCTGGAGTAATAGCTTCTTGCAGTAGATTTAAATCAATTATGCCATTGCCTTTAACCGGAAGATAAGTAACTTTAAATCCTTCACTTTCTAAGTTTCTGCAAGCATCTAAAACACATTTATGTTCGGTAGTTATAGTAATGATATGTTTTTTCTTTGATTCATAAAAATGAGCAACACCTTTAATTGCTAAATTATTTGATTCTGTAGCTCCAGAAGTAAATATAATTTCTTTAGGATCTGCATTGATTAATTTAGCTATTTTTTCACGAGCCTCTTCCACTGCTGCTTCAGATTCCCAACCAAAGCTATGACTTCTTGAATGAGGATTACCAAATTTCTCAGTAAAATACGGTAACATTTCTGCTAACACTCTAGGATCCACTGGTGTTGTTGCTTGATAATCTAGATATATTGGTGTTTTCATATACTTCCTTTACTATAAATCTCTTTCCATAATTCTACGAATCTTTTTAAATGCTCAGCGGTTGTTTGCATTCCTATGCTTACTCTTATAATTTCATTAGCCATTTTTTCATCTATATTCATAGCCTTTAAAACATGAGAGCTAGCTATTCTTCCAGATGAGCAGGCGGCGCCTGCACTAACACAAATTCCAGCAAGATCAAATTTTATTAATTGCTCTTCACTCTTAACATTAGGCATTCTTATACAACTGGTGTTAGGAAGCCTTTCAATATCTTTAGCAATAATTATACTATTAGGAGCAAAAGTTAATATTTCTCTTTCCATCTCATCTCTTAAAATAGCTAATTTTTTGAATTTAGTTATTTTATCTTGATAATTTCCAACAGCAGCCCCAAAACCAGCAATAGCAATCAAATTTTCTGTGCCTGCTCTTAGTCCTTGCTCTTGCTTACCACCCTTTATTAGCGGAAATAGTTGAAACTTTTTATTAGCAACTAAAGCTGCAGCCCCTGCAGGACCACCACATTTATGACTAGAAATTGTTAAGAGATCGCAATTTAAATTTAGTAAGTCAACTTCTATTTTACCAAAAGCCTGAGAAGCGTCACAATGAACTATAGCCCCTTCATTATGGGCAATTTCCACTAATTCTTTAATATTTTGAATAACCCCTGTTTCATTATTTGCTAGCATAATAGAAACTAATTTTGGTCCAGTATTTTCTTTTAGCAGCTTAGATAAACTATTTTTTTCAATAATTCCATCAGCATTCACAGGTATTAGAGTTTTGTTAGGATGGTTAATTTCTAAAATTGATACATGCTCAGTTGCCCCAATAAATGCAGGAATTTTTAAAAAACTAGTAATTGCTAAATTATTAGCTTCACTACCAGAACTAGTAAAAATCAATTGATAATCATTTTTATATAAATCAAAATTTAATGCGCTAGCAATTTGATTGCGGGCATTCTCTAAAATTCCTCTTGCTTGCCTTCCTAAAGAATGAATTGAAGATGGGTTTAGAGCAATATTTTCTTGCAGTAGCTTTTGAATAATATCAATAACTTTATCATCCATTAAGCTAGTTGAATTATAATCTAAATATACTTTTTCACTACTCATTATATTCATATCACTCAATATCTAAACTTTATTACAAATATCTTCAAGGGTTACAGAATCTAAATAACCCTTTATCTGTTTCCCTAAACCATCCCATAAGGTGTGAGTAAAACATATTTTCTTTTGAGTTATCAAACAGCCCTTACCATCTGTGTTATTGCAACGAGTTATTTTTAAAGATTCACCCACAGCATCAATTATTTCAAGAACAGTTATGTCCTTAGCCTGCCTAGCTAATTTATATCCACCTCCTGGCCCCTTGACTGATATTACTAAGTTCATTTTTCTTAATTTTATAAATAGCTGCTCAAGATAACCTATAGGAATTTCTTGCCTTTTAGAAATTTCATGAAGAGCTATAGCTTTATCAAGAGAATCAGCGCTATAAAAAGCTATATCAACCATGGCCATCACAGAGTATCTACCTTTAGTAGTTAACATCATAAAAAATTTCTCTCTGCAAATTTAGTTGCTAATTTAATAAAAAAACTATACTGTTTATTCAATTATAATGCTTTTATTGTAAATTATCCTATTATTTTAGTCAACTTTTTTATAGAGAAAGAATATATTATGCCAGAAGTAATATTTAATGGTCCAGAAGGAAGAATTGAAGGCAGATATCACCAATCAACTGAAAGAAATGCCCCGGCTGCTTTAATTTTGCATCCACACCCACTTTACGGCGGAACAATGAATAATAAGGTTGTTTATTCATTATATAACGCTTTTAAACAAAGTAATTTTTCTGTTTTAAGAATCAATTTCAGAGGCGTTGGAAGATCGCAAGGAAAATTTGATAATGGAGCTGGAGAATTAACAGATGCTGCCACAGCTTTAGATTGGTTACAAACTCAAAATCCAGATGTTTCTAATTTTTGGATTAGTGGATTTTCTTTTGGAGCATGGATAGCTATGCAATTAATGATGCGTCGCCCTGAAATTCAAGGCTTTGCTGTGGTATCTCCTCCTGTAAATAAATTTGATTTTTCTTTCCTTTCACCATGCCCTGTTCCTGGACTTGTGGTTCAAGGAGAGCAAGATAGCATTGTTAGTGAAAATGCTGTTTCAGAATTTGTTGATAGAATTTCAAAACAAAAAAACACTGATATTGATTATCAAGTTATTTTTGGGGCGGATCACTTTTTCCGTGAAAAAACTGAAGACCTAGTGGAAACTGTAAGCAACTATATTACTGAAAAAGTTCTTCATTCTAAACCAAGAAAAACTAAACCCGATCGCAGAAGAAGACAATTATCAATGGAATAAGCTATTGAGATTTTTAAAATCTAGTATATAAATAATCTCAAAAAAACTTTTTCTAAATGGAGAATAAATTATGCCTAAAATTATCTTTGTTAATAAAGATGGTTCAGAAAAAACAATTGATGCCATAAATGGACAAACTGTTTTAGAATTAGCTCATCAAGATGACTTGCCTTTAGAAGGCGCCTGTGAAGGCTCTTTAGCCTGCTCAACATGCCATGTTATTGTTGACCCAGAATTTTATGATAAACTTATTCCTGCTTCAGAAGAAGAAGAAGATATGCTTGATTTAGCTTTTGGATTAACTCAAACTTCAAGATTAGGCTGTCAAATTAAAATGACAGATAAGTTAGATGGATTAAGGGTTAGCATTCCATCCGCATCAAGAAATATTAGCAGCAAATAAATATTAATGTAAAAGCCACTATTATGAAATATTTGAAAATTTTTATTTTTACAATTATAGCACTAGTAGTTGCAACGGCTAGTTCTTGGTTTATTACTGCTAACGCAATAAAAAAAGCCTGCAAGAATAAATATGAAGCATTTTCATCAACTTTTGAAAAAATTGATATTAGTGGATTTCCTTTTAAGTTTATTGTAACAATAGAAAACTCTAAATTAAAATATAATAATTCACTAGATATTGAATTTGATAAAATAACTGCCCAAACAGATTACTCCTTTCATGAGTTAGATATACAGTTACCTAAGAAAATTATAACTAGCTTTAATTTAAAAAACCAAGCCCATCATTTGACCATTGTTTCAAATGGTAACTTCTATCTTAATTTTGAAGAAATCAATAGCAACAATAGCTTAAGCATATTAGAAGCAGTATGTTTTAATAACACAGCAGGATTAGAACTTAAGCTTAAAAACTTTAAGCTTCACGCGGATGAACTTCTGATTTCTAATACACTCAATAATCAAGCAATAGCTAGTGAAAAATTCGATATTAAACTTCATTTTGATCAACTTCCTCCAGCCTCAACCAGAACTGAAGCTAAAATTAATCTAGAAGAAAATGTTTTAAATGCTCAAGAATATTTTTTACATAATTTTAATAAGATTGCTTTAAATCTTGATCTAAATTTTATAATAAGAAAAAATGGCCCCACTAATCCAATTGATGAAGCTGTATTTAATCAATTAGACCTTTTATTAGATCAAACTAAACTTTCATTATCTGGGAATATTAAACAAAATAAAATCATACAATTTCCAAAACTTAATTTAAGCTTAGAGATTAGTAATTGGAATGCTTTACTAGATAATTTATATAAAAAACAAGTAATTTCAAAAGGAAAGCAAGAAGTTATTCTTGAGGCTATTAATAAAGTTACTGGCGGAATTCAAGAAAATAATCCTATAAAAACTTCTATTTTTAGCACTGCAAATAATCAATTTATGATCGGAAGAATGCCGTTATTAGGCGTCTCTATGTACGTAAATAAATTTATTACAACACCTTAAACACAATATGAGTGAATTTTATGCCTCCTTTTCTTAAATTTTTTTTCGAATTAGGACCATTATTAGTTTTTTTTGGAGCTTATGTTCTTTATGATTACGACTTAATAATAGCCACTAAATACTTAATGGTTTTTAGCGTAATCTCTGTTGCTGCAACTTATTATTTTCAAAAATCAGTTCCTAAAGTTTTGCTTTATAGCACCATTGCTTTACTTGCTCTTGGATCTATCACTTTATTTACTAAAAATTCATCATTCATTAAAATGAAACCCACTGTGCTATATTTAATTTTCGCTGGATCTTTATTTATAGGCTTACGTTACAATAAAATTTTCTTAAAAAACCTTCTTGATAAAGAGCTTCCTTTAAATGATCAAGCATGGATTATTTTTTCTAAAAGATGGGGATATTTCTTTTTATCTTTAGCCATAATGAATGAAGTTATCTGGAGAACTCTTCCTGAAATTCTATGGATAAAATTTAAAGTTTTTGGAATAATTGCCTTAATTATAGCTTTCACTCTTTCACAGGTATCTTTCTTATCTAAGAATATGCGTGATAAGTAATATTTAAATAATGAAAATTGAAATAGCTCCATATAATCCAGAGTGGCCCTTAGAATTTAAACTTGAAGCAATAAAAATTAAACAAGCATTAGGCAGCAATTGCTTATGTATTCATCATATCGGCTCAACTAGCATACCTAATTTATCAGCCAAACCTATTATTGATATAATTCCAGTTGTAAAAGATATTTGTAGGGTAAATAACAAGAATATGGAAGCTTTAAGTTATGAAGGAAAAGGTGAATATGGCATCCCATTTAGACTTTATTTCCAAAAAAACAAAGAGCTTAGAACTCATAATGTTCATATTTTTGAACAAGGAAATACAGAAATTGATCGTCACCTTAAATTTAGAGATTGGATGCGAAAAAACCCTGATGATCGGAATGAATATGAAATACTCAAGACAGCATTAGCAGCAAAATTTCCTAATGATATTATGGCTTATTGTCTTGGAAAAGAAGAATTTATTAACAATATTGATGTAAAAGCAGGATTCAGTGGATTCAAATTTGTTAATACAGCTACGCCCAATGAATGGAAAGAATATCATCGCATTATAAAAGTCCAAATTTTTGATCCAATTAATATAAGATATAATAAAAATCATCCCTCCATCACAGAGAATAATTGTTTTCATTTTGTTTTATCTAAAGACAGTCAAATAGTTTCCGCTGCAATGATAGAATTTATAGATAAGAACATAGCAGCAATAAGATTCCTTGCTACCGATGAACCATATAAAAAGAAAGGCTATGGCAGCTATATAATAAAGCTCTTAGAAAAATGGATTAAATCTAAAGGCTATAATATTATAAAATTACATGCCAATCCAGATTATGAAATATTTTATCGAAAACTTGGATATAATGATATAGAATTTGATGATATATCTATCTCAGAAGATAATATTGATTTAGGAAAATTTTTATAAAATATTTAAAAAGATTTGATGATTCAACTACCAATAAATCTACTTAGTAATTAAATTTATGAAAAAATTATCTCCTAACCTTATACAAATAACCTCCATTCTTAGTGATTTAAATTATCATAATGGTGATAGCATTGGTTCAAAGCTTGGCATCACTAGGAGCGCAGTTTGGAAATCAATAAAAAAACTTGAAGAATATGGCATTGAGATATCTTCAATTAAAAATAAAGGCTATCAACTGAAAGAGCCGCTATTACTTATAGATAAAGTTAAAATAGAAAATGAAATTGCAACCCCTAATATTGAAGTGCAAGTATTTGAAAATATAGATTCCACCAATAATTATTTAAAAAAAACTCTTAATCCTGATAAACGTAAAGTTTGTTTTGCTGAAACACAAACTGGTGGCCGAGGCAGAATGGGGCGCTTTTGGCATTCTCCTTTTGGTCAGAATATTTACATGTCTTATTCTTACCCATTTAAAAAGGATGTAAGCGAATTAAATGGCCTAAGTTTAGCAGTTGGCATAGCTTGCTTAAATGCAATTAAAGAAATTGGTATCACAGCCCCAATCATGCTTAAATGGCCCAATGATGGCATGTATATGGGGCAAAAATTCATGGGAAACTTAATTGAATTGCACTCAGAAAGTTATGGGCAATCAATTGCCACAATTGGAATAGGTATTAATGTTAATATGCTATTAGATTCAGAAGTTATCACCCAAGCATGGACTTCGCTAAAGAAAATTACAGGAGAGTTTGTTAATCGCAACCAGCTTTGCATTGCCCTTATCCATAATTTAAATGCCACTTTAGAACAATTTAGTAAATATGGCTTAAGAGAGTTTTTATCTCAATGGCAGCAACTAGATTGCTTATATAACCAAGAGATTCAGCTCAATAATGGTGAATATTCTGGCATAGCTAAAGGAATTAATGAACAGGGGAATTTATTGCTTCAACTTAAAAATGGCCAAATTCAGGCCTTTTCTTCTGGAGAGACTTCTATAAATTCTAAAATATCTTAATTTAAACAATTCAATATCTTTATTAAGTAGGGATAGATAAATATTACAGGTGCCTAAAATTTATCTATCCATACAAAAATATATTAAATATCTAAAGCATCTGGATTTTGTGAATAAGCATATGTTACATTAATTAAAGCCGGACAATCTTCCTCAGTATATACCACAGCTCCAGATTCAAAATCATCTAATAATTTATTTATTTCTTCAGTAACTTCTTCCCTTGATAGAAGATCCCTTACTGTAATTCCATCACTTATTTCAGTACTAGCTTTACATTTTAAAAGTAATTCTGTAATTTCTAAATTACCTTCTTTAATGAAGTTTGCTAAAGTGAAATTAGGCCTATCTGGCGAATCAATCTTTGCACCATAACTTAAAAGCAACTTGAACATATCTTGATTGCCGTGCAATAGAGCTATATTTGTATAAGATAAATCATTTAATAATACATTAGGATTTACACCATACTCAAGAAGGAATTTGGCATAATCAATTTTATTTTTAGCCACTGCTACGCCAAGCAAATTTGTATCTAAAATCATTTCATTAAAATTTAAAAGACTCGAGCGCCCCTTTAAATCTACTAAAGAAAAATCTTTATCCATCTTCAAAAAATCATTAAATTTTATTACTGAATTAGCCGCTAACTTTAATAAATCAAAAGAGTTATCATCCATATTCTCAGCAGCAAACTTTATTGAAGCTAAAATTAAATCCTCCCTAAAAACCATACCATCTTCTATCACTATATTATTTTTAGCACAAAATTTTGCTATTTCAGCCAATTCTTTTAATGAAACTAACTGTGAATTTTTATACTTTAACAAAAACATATCTAGATCACTTTCATCTTTATAAGGATACATAGGTACAAATTCTTGAAATAAGGTTTTTACCTTATTAACATCATTATTTCTTACCGCATCTATATAGGTATTAACATCATTATTTCTTACCGCATCTATGTTGCTATTGCTCTCATTAGCTTTATCTTCATTAAACAATGAGTAAATATTATTAATGGTATAGAGCCCTGAATATATAGTATTTACTATTAGATTATCTTTATAGTAGCTCCCCTTAAGGTTATAGCTCTTTTCAAGATACATAAAACTAGCAGATTTAAAAAGATGGAATAAACCATCAACCACGTTATGAGTTAACATTGTGGTAATAGCAGAAGCCCCTAATGATACATAAGATTGAGGACCTAAATATAAATTAAGTGTATAAGAAACATCAGAAGCTAATATTACTGCGTTATCATAGCTAGGAGCTTTTATAACCCTTATAAGATCCACAGTAATATCAACGGCTTTAAAGCCTTGAACCATGTTATAATTATAATTATAATTATAATTATCTTTATCTTTGCCATTATCTATACGTTTTTGGATTTCAGCTACAGTTAAATCTGGGGCAGTCAGCGTATTAACCACTCCAACAGTTGATGCTAATTTTTTGCTAGCAGCTTTGCCTGGACTATCTTTTTTAGAAGCATATTCTGAAGAAACAACAGATGATAGCTCTGGTAATAGCATCTTTTTCTCTTGTGGTGGCAATATCTTATTTTTTTGATAATTTGCTTCAAATGCAGCCACTATAGAAGATTCTGAAAAATTTTCTTGTACTAAATTTGGGTTATTATTAATTAACTCTTGAACATCATTATTTTCTGGTGCTTGGATGGAATTAGAATCCTTAATATTCTGAAATGCTTTACAAAGCAGTTTCTTTATATTGCTATTTTGTAAATCTACAGCACCTTCATAAGTACTAATTTTTAATAAAGAACTGATAATGCTATAATAAGATTCACTATCAAATATATCTAATTGTTTAATAGAAGTTATTGCTAACTCTTTAATCAAAGACTTCAATGCAACAGGCTCTATATTTTTCTTTAGCAGAAGAACTGAAGCTTTGTATAGCTTTAAAATTTCTTTAGAACTGAAGGAATCTTTCTGGAGCAAATCAACTATAGATTGCGTATTTTTAGAAATATCCTTGGGAAGTTTTTCTCTATTACTTAAAACTATAAACTCAACATATATTTTTTCATTTTGCATTTTATTAACCAACTATTTATTATTACTATTTTATTAATATATAAAGCAAAATAGTTTATAATAATTAATTAGTCAAGGGAGAAATATTATAACTAGATTAAATATTCAACTTAATAATAAATAAACTAGTGCATTTTTTCTGATAAAATTTCTTTTGGTGAAACATCAAATCACTTGAATTATATTGATTAACTATTGTGATGATTATTAAATGGACTTAAATTAAAAATTAAGAATATATCACCCTTCTCTATCACTTAAATTTCTTCTCATGCTCAATTAGCCACTTCTTCTTCTCTATTCCTCCTCCATAGCCACCCAAATTGCCGTTGCTATTAATAATTCGGTGGCATGGCACAATAATGGCCAACTGATTAGCTCCATTAGCATTTGCCACCGCTCTATATCCAGTTGGTTTACCAATTGCAATTGCTTGGGTCATATAACTTCTCACCTCTCCATAAGGAATCTTCATTAACTCTTTCCATACCGCTTGTTGAAAGTCAGATCCTAGTAAATGAATTGGTGTTTTAAATTCTTTTAGATTTCCAGCAAAATATTTTTCTAATTCTTCTTCCACAAGACCAATTGCAGCGCTTCTTCCAGGAATAATTACTGATTTAGTCTTTATTTTTAAGCGCTCAATTTCTTTCCTAAGCCCTCTCCTACCAATAAATTCAAGTAAAAATAACCCCTCTTCATCAGAAATAGCCAATATTGGCCCCAATAAAGAATCAATCCAACTGCTTTTTAATATATTGCACTTGCCTTTAAAGTTACTTGAATCCTCTTCCATAATTTTAGTAAACATATCTTTTAAATCTATTTGGTTCATTGCCCTCCCCCTTTCACTCTATTTTCTTGATAATATAGAATTATTTATCACTTTTAAAAATCAAAAATTTTATTAACCCTTTAATAATTATTTTGATATATTCTTTAAATAACAAAGGAAAATTAATTATGACATTCACAACAGAATATACAGATACGAAAGAGCTTACAACTGAAGCTCAAGCCTTAAAGGTGAAAAAGCTAATAGAACATGGAGATCACGATCAGGCGACAGCTATAATAGCTCAAAACTCTGATATTATAAATAGTGAATTTCTTTCAGTTAAAGCAGAATTAAAATCAAATAGTCAATTAACTCCCCATTCACAAAAAAATAAAAAACTATTGCTCGATCAAATAGCTTTAGGCTATCAAATGCTGCATGCAATAAATGAGAGTAACTATGAGACAGCTAGTGAAATTCTACAAAAATCTCCATATTTAGTAAATTTCAAAGACAGACAAGGAAACACTCCATTACATAAAATTATGCATCAATGCGAAGGTAATACTGAAAACATCATGGTTAAAAACCTACTAGCTGATAAAAATAGGATAGATCTTAAAAATAAAGATGGCTTTAGTGCACATGATATTATCCAAGGCTATCAACTATTTAGAGCTATAGCTAAAGAAAACACAGAGGAAATAAACCAAATATTGGAGCAAAATCCTAAGATAGTTAATTTCAAAGACAAACAAGGAAACACTCCATTACATAAAATTATGCATCTGTGCGAAGGCAACACTCAAAACATCATAGCTAAAAGACTACTAGCTGATAAAAATAGGATAGATATCAAAAATAAAGAGGGTTTTAGTACACAAGATATTATTCAAGGCTATCAATTACTTAGAGCTATGTCCAAACCAAACGCAACCGCACAAGAAATAAACCAAATATTGGAGCAAAATCCCAAACTAGTTAATTTCAAAGACTTCGAAGAAAGCACCCCTCTTCATCAAGCTGCATATTCATTGAATAAAGAAATAGCAGAATTACTTATTGCTAAAGGAGCAAACATTAATGCCCAAAATATATATGGTGATACAGCAGTGCATAATTCAGCAATTGCTTCAATCTCAGATTTCAAAGAAACGCATTTGATTGCTTTAGATATGATAGAATTTCTTTCAAATAAAAGAGCTAATCTAAAATTAGCTAATAAAGATAGTAAAACTGCTTTAAATATAGTAGTTGAAAGCAGGTTAGAAGAAGCAGAAAAGCAAGAAAAGCTTCTATCGCAAGAAAATACAGCATCAACTTATTCTACAAAAGCTCCTGCTAAATCTTATAAAGACATATTCGAAAAAATAATTAAATTTATAAAAGAAATTACCTTAAAAATTTCAATCTTTAAAAAGCAAGAAGAGAGCGCAAAAAGCTCAAATATAACAGAACTAACTAAAACTACAGTTTCACTTTCTTCAAAGCGCGATAGTTTTTCACCTGATCATACCCCAACCAACAACAATACTCGCGAAAGCATCATATATAAAAAATAGTCATACAGAATGTATAATAAAAATGAAATGGCTACATCTCCGTTAAAAAGAGCATAAATGCTCTCCACATAGAATTTTCCATTTTGAGGCTGTTGCAAGATAGGTTTTTAAAAATAATTTGATTAGGAAGTGGTGGTTTTAGTGGTGTGCCCAGCAAGATTCGAACTTGCGACCCATTGATTAAAAGTCTTGAGTTCCTATGTTTTATCATTATATATAAAATTATATAAAGCTTTATTTTACAAGGCTTATAAGCTAATATATAATTTATAAGATTTACTCAAATTATACCATTATTTATAAAAAAGGTAGCACCAGGGTAGCACCAGAATGGAGAGCGTTGTGAAACAGAAAATTAGTTTTACTAAAAAAACTTTAGATGAACTTATTTTACCTATTAAGGGTAAAAGGCTTTATTGTTACGATAATAAAATTAGAGGCCTTGCTCTATCTATAACTGACAAGGGTACAAAAACTTTTGTAGTTTATCGTAAAATTAATGGTAAGCCAGAAAGAGTAACTCTTGGAAAATTTCCTGACCTTTCTATAGAAAATGCGAGGAGTATGGCTGAAAAAGTAAACAGCGAAATAGCACAAGGTAAAAACCCTAATGAAAAAAAGAAATCATCCAAGGGATAATATTTGATGAGCTATTTAATCAATACATAGAACGCTACGCAAAGAATCATAAAAAGTCCTGGCAATCTGACCAAGGACTCTATAAAAATCATCTGAAAGACTGGCGGAATAAAAAAATCTCTTTAATTAAAAGATCAGATATTGAAAAGCTTCATACCAAAATAGGAAATGATTCTGGTAAATATGTTGCTAATAGAATTATTTCTTTGCTACATATAATGTTTAATAAAGCTATTGATTGGGGATGGGAGGGGATTAATCCATGCAGAGGAGTCAAAAAATTAAAAGAGAAAAGCAGAGAAAGATTTTTAAAAGGAGAAGAAATATCTAAATTTTTTGAAAGTTTAAATAACGAGCCTAATGAAACTTTTAAAGATTTTTTCTATATTTGCTTACTTACTGGAGCAAGACGCAGAAATGCGCAAAGCATGAATTGGAATAATATATATTTTAATAGATTTGAATGGTTAATCCAAGAAACAAAAAATGGGGAGTCGCAAACATTACCTCTTGTACCTCAGGCAATTTCAATATTAAAAAATAGATATGATGGCAGAACAAGTGATTGGGTGTTTCCAAGTCTTGCCAGTAAATCAGGTCATATTGAAGAGCCAAAAAAAGCCTGGAGAAGAATTTTAAAAGAAGCAAATATTAAGGATCTGCGAATTCATGATTTACGACGCACTCTAGGTAGTTGGCAGGCGGCGACTGGAGCAAACAGCTACATAATTGGAAAATCCCTTGGACATAAGACGCAACAAGCAACCGCAGTTTACGCTAGAATAAATTTAGATCCTGTAAGAGAATCAGTAGCAAGAGCTGTAGATAGCATATTTGCCGTAGGCGAGAAGAAATAACTTATAACTTTATTGTCAGAAATATATAAGTTATTATCTGACAAAATAGGATAAAATTATTATGACTAATATTAGTAAAAACATTATAGCAAGGATTACAACAAACCAAAAAGGCTGGGGTTTTTCTCCAAAAGATTTCCTTGATATAGGCGCTCGTGCTGCGGTAAATCAAGTTATGTCCAGATTAACTAGAAAAATAGCTAGAGGAATATATGATTACCCTAAAACGAATCCTACTATAGGCATTCTTTCTCCAAATATTGACGACCTGGCAAAAATTGTGGCAAATAAAACTGGAGATCGTATTTTTCATTCAGGCGCTATGGCTACTAATCTTCTAGGTCTTTCTACTCAATTGCCGATGAAAATTGTTTATGCTACTACTGGAAAATCTTGCGTTAGACAAGTTGGCAATCAAAATATTGTTTTTCAACATACCAGAATTCCTATATTTGATGGTTTACCATTACCTTACAATCTTGCCCTACAATCTATGGCATATTTAGGTAAAGCTGCCCTTGATGATGATATGATTCATCAATATTCTCAAAAACTATCAAATGATGATAAGTTAAAGATAAGCAAAGTTGTTGCTCATCTTCCATCTTGGATGAGTGATGCTATACATAAAATACAAGGCAATATACATAGATAATTTTCTAAAAACTTCAACCTCTGATCGCTTGAGTGTTTTTACTGAAGCGGCGTTTAGCTTAGGGATCAATCTTACAGTATTGGAAAAGGATTTTTGGGTATGCTGGACTTTAAGTCAGCTCTTCAATAACAAAGAGCTATTTGATCACATGGTTTTTAAAGGAGGCACTTCACTTTCTAAATCTTATAGCTTAATAGATCAATTCTCTGAAGACTGCGACCTGACCATTAATCGAAGCATTCTAAATGTTAAAGACCCTAGCAAAACTGACATATCGAGTAAAGAGCTCCAGAGAAGAATAGACAGCTTAATGCTGAGCATTAGAACTTATATTAAAGATTTTATCCTGCCGGTTTTAGCGAATGCATGAAAAAACTCTATCAATAATGATGAAGAGTGGAACTTAGATATTGATCAAGACAGCCTAACAATTCTATTTTCCTACCCAACTGCGCATGATATTAACAATCAATATGTACAGAAAACTATCAAACCAGAACTTGGCACCAGAGGTGGAATATCGCCTAAACAAAATACCATAATCAAACCATATATTGCTGAAAGTGTTCTTGGGTCTAATTTAGAAAGCAGCACTCCGATACCAAGGCTATCGCCTGAGCGAACTTTTTGGGAGAAGTTGGGATCTTACATGGACTTTATCATCGGCGCTTAAAAGGAAAAGAAATAGCCGCTGGATGTCCAGACATTATTATAATGTTTATATGCTGATCAAACAAGGCATTGATAAAAGCGCGATGCTAATCTTACTTGCCTTGATGATGTCGTAAAAAATAATATCATCTTTTTTAAAGATAATAATGCCACACAAAATACCGCAAAATTAGGCAGTTTTTGTTTAGTACCTAGCGCAGAAATGCTAGAAAATTTACGCCAAGATTATAAAAATATGGAAGTGATGATTCTAGGAGAGACACCAAGTTTTAATAATATTATTAAGGTGATAAAAGATTTAGAAGAAAAATTGAATAATCTATAGCCATAAATTACATCTCTTTTCTTAAGTATAATTTTGCCATTAAGCCTTCATTTTTATAACCTAAATTAGCATAGAATTGATGCGTGCCATCGTTTGCACGTCTTTGCCCAGAGGTTAGATCAATTATAGCTGGGCCTAGGCTTCGAGCATAATTTTCAACAAATTGCATGAGCTTTTTACCAACTGCTTTACCACGATATTCTTTATCAACCACTAATTCTTCAACATGAATACGAACGCTATAAGATACAAAAAGCTTCGATTTAGACCACGCCACAAAACCAACTATCTTGTTTGTATGCCAAGCAACTGCAACACCATATCCATCTATACTGCAAAAATCATTGAATCTTTTTGTTAATTCCTCTTTGCTTGTTGAATAACCTAACTGATCTAGTAATGGCAGTAATTCTTTAACATCCGATATAGTAGCTTTGCGGATTATTATCATAATTGCTTCAAATCCTTATCTGAGGTTATTTACATAAAATTGCAGTTAGGATCTTTTTGTTTTAATTCAGCTAATTGTTTTGCTACTCTATTTTCAAAGCTCCACATATATTTAAGTAATGACGCTCTCACCGTTTCTTTGCAACCTTAAGCTTACAGATTATATAAGAAACTTATGGGCTAATTCTTAATCTTCAATAGAATTTTTATAATAGCTAAAACTTTATTTGAACATTTTGTAAAATCTATCCCATGTACGCTGTTTAAAAAAGTAACTAAGATTTTCATTTCTTTGCCCTTCAGTAATAGCTGGTTTTTCAAAATCCATGCGCAGGTCTTCTAAAAAACGTTGTAAGTGATAATATTTACAAAGCTCATAATTTATATTAAAGCCTGGGTTTAATACTAAATACTCATCAATTAATGGAGTTGAGACGTAATGCCACAAATCACGTTCTTCGGGGCCCTAGTTTAATGTTTTCCTGATCCATTAGGAAAGTCTCATCTTTATTTTGCAACACATTAAAATGATGACCATCTCCATGAGTTATTATAAATACTGGAGGTGAGTTAACAAATTTATTCTGTAATTCTACCAGCATATTAATAGCTTTAGTAAGCAACTCTCGTTCACTGGTAAGTTTTTCGATCATTTTTCTAACTTGCGGAACTTCTGAATCATTTACTCTTAAGCATCGTTGTATTCCTAAAGCATAATCTATATTAAAAGTCTCTAATTTTAATTCATCAAATTCTACTATGGGTATTGTATGTAATTTACTGAAAATTAAGGCTAACTTCTCATGTTTCAATTCATTTGGTTCATGCTTGGGATTAGCTCCTGCTATATAATTTGAAATTATTAAGATATAATCTTGATCTTCGTAGTAAAATTTTCCTAATTTTGTTTTAATGGGCGCCGTTATATTTTGAAGATTATATACAGAACTAAAATGTTCTAAAATTTTACCAGATAAAGCTAATGTTTCTCCAGAGCCTCTTGCAAAAAGATTTCTGGTTTTTAAAGCCAATTTTTTATCAAAACACTCTGACATTTGACTTTCCCGGTCAATTTTCTGAATTTTAGCCACGAGCTATTGTCGCTTATAAAACAAGCTG
>JBASGW010000065.1:0-1581 GCA_049653745.1 Rickettsiales bacterium | reverse complement strand
CTCAAAAGAAGGTTAAGTTGTAGTATGCTTAAAAGTTTAAGGAGGTTTACAACTAAGCAATTCACCCCCGTAGTCATTGCGAGCTGGCCCATCCCCACGAAAATAGTTGCATTAATATACAAATAGTTATTTGATTGCACTTTTAATAGTTAAGGTTTGAATAAATGAATATACAAGAGATGTTGAGAGATGTACTTAGCGAGCAATGCGGTGACATACATAGTTGTAGATTAAACGCAGTATTAGATGTAGCTGAAGGTCTACGACAAAGCCAAAACTTAAGTATAGCCGCTATTGGGCGGAAATTATCTGGAGAAGCGAAAGTAAAGCATAAGATAAAAAAAGTTGATAGATGCTTAGGTAATAAAAATTTACACAAAGAGCTAGGAGAATTGTACAAGGGTTTATCTTATTTTATATTTCAACATGTAAAGAATTTAAAAGAGGATTGCATAGTAATTGATCTATGCTATTTAAAGGATGATCGTGTGATTCAAATGTTAAGTGCGCAGCTTTGCACTAGAGGTATGTCGCTTCCTTTATATCAAGAAGTTTTTTGTGAAGGTGAGTTGAAAGGCAGAACAGAGAGCTTTTTGTCTAATTTAAAAAGTATAATACCTGATAACAAAAAAGTTATGATCATTATGGATGCGGGGTTTCACGTTGAGTGGTTTAAGGTTATTGAAAGTTATGGTTGGGCTTGGATATGCCGAGTAAGAAGAGGTAAATCAATAAAAGTTAATGATACGTGGATATCTGTAGAAGATTATATACCAACAGTTGGTCCTATCACTAAAGATCAAGGTAATATACTATTTACTGAAAGACATAAATACAGTTGTCGCTTAGTAACGCTCCCAAAGGGCGCAAGCAAAAAATCAGTAGAAATAAAACGAGTACTAAGTTTGCAAGTGGTTCATATTCTAAAGCAGCAAAAGAACCCTGGATGCTTATTACTAACGTTAGTAATGAAAGCTATCGTGCAGTAGAGATAGTAGAATTTTATGCAAAAAGGATGCAAATAGAAGAAACATTTAGAGCGATTAAAAGTCACCAATTTGGTTTATCTGCGAGATATGTACAAACTTTAGATGTTAATAGATGGGCTGTATTGATGTTATTAAGCAGTATAATATTAATAACCTATTGGATAATAGGGGTTATAGGTCACCATAATGGAATGCAAAAACTCTTCCAAGTCAACACTTCACATGAGAGACAATTCTCC
The DNA here is from genome assembly GCA_049653745.1 of Rickettsiales bacterium. GTDB lineage: Bacteria > Pseudomonadota > Alphaproteobacteria > Rickettsiales > CANDYO01 > CANDYO01. The sequence continues at coordinate 353 of JBASGW010000065.1, read as the reverse complement.
TATTTTACCTTAGGTAGGCTGATTATAGAACATCAAGAATTGCATAAAATCCCACCATCCCTTCTTACATTATCGGATATCATAATGATAGAGCTAAAAAATGCTTAAATTCGTGGGGATGGGCCAGATTGCGAGGACTTACAGTCCGAAGCAATCCACCCAGCCACGCTCGTCATTGCGAGGATCAAAGATCCGAAGCAATCCAGGAATGTTTCAGGTTGGCTACATTGAATCATTTGTTCCTCCAATTTTTTATATATAGTTATTTTTTAATGGATGATTTTTTTACCTGGATTACTTCGTCGTAATCTCCTCGCAATCTGGCCCATCCCCACGAATTTAAGCATTTTTTA
>JBASGW010000064.1:0-7118 GCA_049653745.1 Rickettsiales bacterium | reverse complement strand
AGAAGAAGAATATAATCTATTTATTGGTCGGGTTGAGGGTAACGTAGCTGCGGCTAATGAAGTTGCTGATTATAATAGCCTAATTCATGCATTTAGAGCCTGTAATGAAGATAATGTTGAAGAAGATAGCATTCTTAGGTTGGTATATGATGGGCGTTATGAGACTAGTGAAAATGGAGAAGAAGAGGAGGATGATGATGATCAACAAGATTATGAAGAGCAAAGCTATGAGTCAGAGCCATCAGTAAACCCTACAAGCAGCCCTAGCAGTGCACCTAGCTTTTCTCCTCTTGCTATAATTTACGATCCTGAAGTTGCTTCAATATCAGCTACCATATATGGAGAAGAGCCAATAATAGAAAGTAATATTTTAGGAGCAATGCTGTCTACAATATTTGGTTTAAGTAGTTAGACATTTTATAGGAATTAATAAATGAGTAATATCTGGTCTGTTATTGTTAGAGGATCTTTAGGCAAATGCCCTAGTTGCAATCAAGGTGACTTATTTTCTAAATATTTACGTCAGGTAGTTAATTGTAACTCTTGCGATGAATATTTTGGCAATATTAGTGCTGATGATGGTCCAGCTTGGTTAACTATTTTAATCGTTGGTCACTTAATTGCTCCTTTTATAATTATGTTTAGCCCTAATAATAATTGGCCTGATTGGCTTTTAGTAATAACTTGGTCGATAATTTCGATTATGCTTATATTAATTATATTACCCAGAGCTAAGGGAGTATTTATTTCTATATTATGGTATTTAAAAAATAAATAGTATTTACTTTTTAGTAATGTTAAAATCTGCTCTGAATTTATAAATGAGTATTATTATGATCAATAAAAATTATCTTCTGGGAATAGGTTTTAAGTTACTAAATTGCTTATTATTTCCAGTAATGAGTATAGTTATGCTGGAATGCACTAAAACTATGCCCCTGCCTATGGTGTTAATAGCACAAACTTTCTTTGGTGCAATTATCAGTTTGATTTATCTTATAATAACTAAAAAATCAATTTCCCTAAATATGGAAAAGAAAGATTTTCTTTTATATGTAGGTAGAGCTTTAAGCAATATGATAGCTATGGCAATGTGGATGTTTTCCTTGAGTAAGTTAGGTGTAAATGAAGCCACGGCGCTTGGTTATACAGGTCCTTTATGGGTGTTTTTAATGGCTAGATATATTATTGGTGAAAAATTTAGAACCTATATTTTAGCTTTAATAGCCATTAATATGATAGGTATGTATATCATTTTAGAGCCTAAATTTAGTGATCTACCATTAGAAGGAATAGCTGGTGCTTTGGGATCTATTTTATTATGGGCAATATATGAAGTTATTTGTAAAAAACAAACAGCTAATCAACATTATATGTTACAAAGTTTCTACTTCATGACTTTATCAACAATAATGCTAATACCATTTGCTGTTACTAGTTTACAAATAATTGATTTTTCTCAAGTTGCATTGCTTTTTTCAGTTGCTGTTATAGCGGTTGCTAATATAACTGTAATATTCTTAGCATATTCTTTAGCGCCTTTAATGCTATTGGCGCCTTTTAGTTACACTAGATTGGTGTTTACAGTAATATTAACTGCTGTAATTTATGGAACAATGCCAAATATTCAAACTTTTATTGGTGCAGCAATTATAATGACCGCTAACCTTTATATGACTTATTATTTTAGGAAGAAAGAAATTTAAAGTTATTGGTTAGTTGTTAAAAGTTTTCACTTACCAATTCAGTGAACTTAAACCTAGAGTTTGGCAATTCTTTAGAATGAGCTTTATAAAAATGCTTATCAATAAAATATTGAGTTATTTTTAGAGAATTTATAATATCTTCTGGTAAAGGATCAGTTCCTTTAGTTAAAAATTTTGGCAATAAGAATAATTTATCATGATAAGCTTCGCCAGCCTCTCTACTAATGGCTCTTCCAGTTTTTGGTGAGATATAATGTAAATTTTCTTTTGATCCGGTGGCGCCACATTCATCTAAATTTAAACCATAACCCATTTCTTGCAATATAGATAATTCAAGTTTAATATAATCAGTAAGCCAGTTAGTATGATCTTTTAAACTAAGTAAATAACTAATAGTATTGTCATATATTTTGGCTTCTAATGCTCTCTCAGGGAGGCAACTACTGAGCAATGAACAAAGGCTTAATATTGAAGATAGCTTCAATTTATCATTTATAATTACCATGGAGAGAGGTTTTAGTAGCTCACAATAATAGCTTCCTAAATGTTCCTCTAATCGGGCTCTCCAGGTTGCTTGAATAATATTGCCAATCTGAATTTGATTGCGAGTTTTGCTATTTAGAGAAATTAGTCCTTTATAAATGCCGTGTGTAGCGCTAAAGCACCAGCATAGCAATTTGTCATCATTAAATTGTTGATGTTTAAGAATTATTGCTTCACTGGTCCATTGCATATAAAAACAGAAATATTAGAAAGGAATTTTATTATATTATATGTTAAATAGAAATCTTGCTAGCTCCAAATCCAATGTTAATGCATTTTTACTATGTGTATTCTTGGGTGCATTTGGTTTTCATCGTTTTTATGTAGGAAAATATTTCACTGCGTTTATTCAATTTTTTACATTTGGTGGATTTCTAATATGGTATTTAATAGATGCTATTGCAATTCTTAGAGAAGATTTTACGGATAATAATAATTTATTGTTAAAATGGGATAGAGATAGAGAAGGTCAGTATGCAGGGTTTAAAATTCGTTTAGTGGCCCATATCATAGATACTATTATTATTACCAGTGCCTGCTTTCTTGTTTTTGCTATAATTATTGCTCCCATGAGCTTGTATATTAGTAATAACTTTATTTTCTTATTAATGGAACTAGAAGAATTTATTAGAATCGCCATGAGTGTTTTTTATTATGCAATACTAACCGCCTCTACTAAGCAAGCTACCATTGGTAAAAATATTGTAGGAATTATAGTGGTTAATAGTAATAATAAGGCTCTAACTTTGGATCATTCTTTTGCCAGATGCTTGGCTTATTATTTTTCTTATATTACTTTGGGCTTAGGGTTTATTATGATTGCTTTTACTAGAAATCATAGAGGATTACATGATATTATTGCCAAAACTTATGTGATTTATGAAAGAAGGTAGATATGCTTAATAACCAAGACATTAAAAAAATTATTCTTATCGTTAAAGAAGCTGGTCAAATAATTATGAATTATTATCATCATTATAATTTTAATGTTGAACAAAAAGGTGATAATTCTCCAGTAACTTGCGCAGATTTAGAAGCTAATAATTTTATTTGTGCAAAGTTAAAAGAATTATTTCCTAATATCCTTATAATTTCTGAAGAAGACGTATCAAACCATCATTTATTAGATGAAAGCTATCAATATTTTTGGTCTATTGATCCTTTAGATGCTACTAGAAGCTTTATCAAAAAAAATGGAGAATTCACTATTAATATAGGATTAATCAAAGATTCTAAACCTAGTTTTGGTATTGTTTATTCTCCTTTAAGTAAAAAATTATATTATACTGATGAGAAAAATATTGCTTATAAGCAGATAGAGGAGCAAGAGGCGCAAATAATCCATACTAGAGCAATTCCAGAAGAGGGAGCAACTATTGTGGTAAGTGAGTCTTCTATTACTAATAACAAGCTATATGCTTATTTAAGTGATACTAAAATTAATCAAATAATTATATTTTCAAGTTCATTAAAAATATGTTTGATAGCTGAAGGAGAGGCGGATATATATTTACGTTTAGGGAATATAATGGAGTGGGATACTGCAGCAGCTCATGCAATTTTAAATTCTGCTGGAGGAAGCATTAAAGATTTAGCAGGTAATGACTTAACTTATGGACATAAAGAGAAAAAATATTATAATCCAGAGTTCATAGCTTTAGGAAATAATCGGTAATTTAGTTATATTATGCGCGGACAAGCCAAGAATATCAAATCCATCACCTTAACTGGTAAAGTATATCTACTTCATTGTGATGAAGAAGAGATTGCTAAAGCATTGGTTGGGGATGTTTATCTTTATTTAAATGACGAAGAAGAACTTTATCCTATAATACTTAATAATTATCAAAGCAAAGGTTTTAAAGGATATTTTAAAGCCAAAATATTTGATGGTAGAAGCTGGTGTCATTTGAATAACCTAGATTTCTTTGAAGATCGTTTAAACCAGTTTGCTAAGACTGATATATGTATTTATACTTATAGTCTTTGTCAGGAAAGACTATCTGAATTTGCAGGAGTACAAGTTTATAGAGGGTATAGAGAGCATTACACCACCCAAACTTACGTTGCTAATGAATATAAGGGCAAAAGGCGGATTAAAATTAAGTAATTGCTGATCTCTTATAATAATAACTAGTTCTTATGATAAAAACTATTGCTTATATCTTATAAACTGTATATAAATAACTCCTACAATTATTTTCGGGGCATAGCGCAGTCTGGTAGCGCACCTGGTTTGGGACCAGGGGGTCGGGAGTTCGAATCTCTCTGCCCCGACCATTTTCTTAAAGTTTACTCTTTCTAATCAAAAAATCATTTTAAATTTATCCTTAAATTAAGTAACTATCGTTGGATAGATTATACCCAAAATTATTTTATGCCTGTGGAATTCTTATATAATTTTTATTTGACGCCGTCATATTAAATTATTTGCTTTATTAACATAGGTGAGTTATTGCTTAGCCAAAGAATTTAATGTGTTTGCCCTGGATTTGTTTGAGTGGGTGAAACTCGATTATATGAGGGAAGTAAAGTTCTGCTTTTTGTTATACCCTTATTGCTAGCGTTACTTAGAGAGAAATTTATTTTACCTTCGCTGCTTTTAGTTGAGCTCACGCTATTTTGTTCAGAATCAGAATCTGTGCTCATTGCATCTTGCTCTTTAGTTGATAATATTTTGTCTGCTTTTACTAAATGGTTATAGATTTTATCATATATATTATTTTGATAATCCTCTATATTTAATGGCTCTGGTGCAACTTGAGTTTTATTATTAAATGCCAGATTTTTTTTTATAAAGCCTATAAGAGCGCCTTCAACAGCTCCAACTATTGTTTCTTTTTTGTATATTTCTTTTTGTAATGATTCAAAGTCAGATTTAATATCTAGGTATTTAGCTCCTGCATTATCATCTAAACTAATTTGCGATAGTAAGGTATAAAATTCATTACTATCACCTTTTGCCGAATTATATATTATAGATTTTATATTTTTTTCAGTTAATGTTGCAAATTCTTCTGAAGCTTCTGGAATGGCACTTGCTGGAACTGAGTCTTTGTTGACTTCCGGTGCTATTTTCTTCTTTAGATATGGAAGATTTTTCATAGATGTTTCCTTGAATTTAATAAATTAGCTAAAATTATATCAATATAATCATTAATAAATGGTTAACTTATTCTTATTCAAGAAGCTATAAGCAATTTAAAAATACAAAGAAAGATATTAGATTTTTGGAACCAACAATGAGATTAGCAGATAAATCAGTATTTGTTAGAATAGCTCAGCGACTAGAACGCAAAGGTTATAAAATTAAGATATTATGTGGCGATAAATACGAAGGGTATAGATGTTATAAGTTAGCAGGAAAACACCTGGCAAAAGCCGAAACTAGAAAACTCTCTCATATGTTACTATCTTGCTAAATTTAATAGAAAAACCAACAGATATTTAAAGGCTTTTGATATGATACATAACTCTATTATGATGTTTTTTAATAAAAACTTGTTACTATCTATCGCTAGTTAGGAATATCGTTAATTAAAAAATTAATTTATTGACAATATACCCATGCTTTAGTATGTTTTGCTTATATTATATTAATAAAAGTTAATTATTCAAATGAAAAGTATTGCAAAATCTATAAAGGAAGTATTTACTGCGCCTAACATAAAAGACCCATCTTGGCATGATACAGCATATATTTCATCTTATAGTGCTACAGTTAAATATTTAGATGATTTAGCTAAAGAAATTAATCAACCAGCTATAATTAATGCTATTAGAAATTGTTTTGATCCAATAATATCCATAACTCAATATTTTCTTATGGGAACTAAAGAAACTACTGACTATGAAGATTTTCTTGTCGCTGCATTAGCTGGAGAAGTAGAAGATAATATTTATTCAGAAAATAATGAGGTAACTATATCGAATAGCTCGTATTTTAAAGTTTTAATAAAAGATAGTAGTAAGATAGTTTGCAAAAATTTAATTGGAAAGAAAGACCCCTCTACCTCATTTGTTTGTGAGATTGCTGGTGGTATGATAGCTGCAAGTGCAAAGCAGTTAGCAAGCTATAACCCTCTTGATTATAGCTTCATGTTAGAAAATTTATGTAAAGCTTTTGTAGAAGCTTCGGTTAAAATGAAAGCTTCTGAGATTAAAAAAGATATTATTACATCTTCTGATTTTAATGGTGTTTATATAGCGGCTGAATATGCTTATAGAGTTATCAGTAATTCAGGTAAGTTTATTTATTCTAAAGCTGTTGAAAATTTTTATTGGTCTTCAGAGGTTCCTAATAATGATCTCTTTCAAGAAGATCCTATTATAGATTTTAGTGATAGTTGTTCAAATTATAATGCATATCATTATTTGTAATACAAAGTCTATTTCTTAAATACTGCTGATTAATAGGCTGTTATTTCTACTATTTATTAGTAAGTTTTTACATGGTTTTAGATGATTGCAGTTAGGTATAGTATGAAATTAAAAACCCTTGGCTTGATTATAAAAAGCCAAGGGTTTTTAATTTAGGTTATTTATCTACTTAATAAATTTAAGCAAATTTATTTCCTGTAGGTTTTGGTCTAGTTTGATTATTATCTCCAAATCTACGAGGAGATCTTTTTTCAAAAGAGTCACTTCTTGCTGGCTTATCAAATCCACCATTGTTGCTTCTTGGTTTAAAAGAGTCCGAACCAGCAGGTCTTGGACTAAATTTTCTGTCGCCATCATTACTTCTTGGTCTGAATGAATCGCCATTTGAAGGTCTTGAGCTAAATTTTCTGTCGCCATCATTACTTCTTGGTCTGAATGAATCGCCATTTGAAGGTCTTGGGCTAAATTTTCTGTCGCCATCATTACTTC
>JBASGW010000063.1:0-1739 GCA_049653745.1 Rickettsiales bacterium | reverse complement strand
ACGCGGTGGTGATCGCCACGGACTCCCTCGAGGACCAGGACATCTGCAAGGGCATGTTCAATCTCTGGTTGACGGCCGCCACGGAGGGACGGTAAAAGTGCAGTTGTGCATTTATGTACGGCTAGGTGCAGCGCCTGCGCGTTTTGTTGGCGAACCAATTTTGTGATTCACAAGTTAAATCTCATAAGCACACTGAGGCTTGATTTAGGAATGTGTTGTTTTCTCGTCTCGATCGTCCCGTGAACTGGTCTATCGTTTCCTAAATTTTGCTCCGGACGGTGGTTGACCGGTCCGGTTGCCGTGAACAGCGCCTGCTTCGCTGCACAACAACAAATCTTCGCACGATCTTTGCTAGGAAATGGCCTCCAAGTCTGAAGATGTTGATGACATTTATCCAGACGTTGGTCTGGACGTCCCTGAGTATGACAATACATTGAGTGCGTCAGCAAGGATGGGTTCCCCCGCTAACAGAGCCTCTGCCGCAAGACCCACCAGTAGCGGTTACAGCAGAGTATCCGCACCAGAAGCTGGGCCTGGCTCCATCGCCAGATACACAGACAATGTATTCAATAGGCAATCCAGCTACGTCAATGCGGGCGCCCGCAGCACGGTGATGGTGAACAATGCGAGAGAATCTCTTCAAACTGTTGGTAAGGTTTCATTCGTTCTCCTTTGATTGAAAATGATCCTTATTGTGTCTTGTTTCTCAACAGAAAATGTGAGAGACTTTATCCCCGATCGCGGTTTTACATTCAAGTTACAAGGAGGCCATACAGGCGGAGTGTTTGCAACGTTCATTCACGCGCCAGGCAACGGCACCTCTCCTCCGCTGATCATCACGGGCAGTGATGACAAGACTGCCATTATCTGGAACCTCCACACTGGTGAACGCGTTCGGAGATTGGAAGGTGGGCATACGAAGACCATCACATCGATTGGTGTGTACACACCTGTGAATCTGAGCTCACTCAGCTTGGTGGTAACCGCCAGCAAAGACTCCACCGCCGTGGTGTGGGAACTGAATTCAGGCAAGGTGGTTCACAAACTGAAAGGAGGACACGGTGTGCATGAGATATCCTCCGTGGTTGTGTACTCGCCGGCGATTGCCTCTGTCCCGCCGCTGATTGTCACCGGGGGCTGGGATCATCATGGCGTGGTGTGGGACCTGATCACCGGACAGCAGATGTACCGTCTGGAGGAAGGCCACAAGCGCGGTATCACCTCCATGGCGCTATATACCCCTCTAGATGGCACGCCGCCGATGGTCATCACTGGTGGGGCGGACGAGCTGTGCGTGGTGTGGAACCTCACGAACGGCCAGGTCGTCCGAAAGCTGGAAGGCGCACACACAGACCGCATATTCTCTGTCACAGTGCACGCCCCCGAGGGAGGCACTTGCCCTGTGCTCGTGATCACGGGTGGTGAGGACAGAATCGCGGTGGTGTGGGACCTGCAGTCGGGCAGCGTGCTGTCCAAGCTGGAAGGCGGACACTCAGGCACGATCTCGGGAATCGCTGTATATTCCCCGCCCGATGGGGTGTCCTCTCCACTGGTGCTGACCGCCGGGGAGGACAAGGTTGCTGTGGTATGGGACCTCGTGACGGGCACACAGGTGCGCCGCCTGACTGGGTGCCACACCGCCAGTCTTCACGCAGCCGCGGTGTACGCGCCCCGCGGCGGCCGAGGTTCCCCGCTCTTCATCACCGGTGCCCAGGACAGAACCGCTGTGATCTGGGACC
>JBASGW010000062.1:0-42329 GCA_049653745.1 Rickettsiales bacterium | reverse complement strand
ATAAGATATGCAACTCAGTTTCATCCAGAGCGTTTCTACGATAATTTAGATGATGCAAACACCACTAATCAAAAAGCTTGGATTAATAATTTTGTTGAATTAGCGCAAATGCATCATGAATTCAGAATGAATGGAGCAAAGCATCCAACTGAATATTTTGCAGAAGTTAAACTAAGATTAAATGAGTGTTTAGTTGAGCCCACTTGCCTTGCTGAAGATAGCTTGGCAGCTTATCAGGATTTATATTCTTAATATTGAAAGTTTTATCATTTAATTATATGTTTGGTAAAGCTGGTAAATCTTTTTTGGTATGCACCAGGTAAATAACGCAATCATAAAAGAGGTTAAAGTTATTATAATAAAAAAGTTTGTCCATCCATAATAATCGACAATTATTCCTGAGAATGATGGAAATAACACCCAAGATAATCCTTCTACTGAGCTGAGCAAGGAATATAAAATTGCTGCATGCTTGCCACTAGATATATTACTAATAAAGGCAAAATAGGCATTAGTGTTCATTCCGCCAGTAAAGGCAACATAGCCTGTGACAAAGTATAAATATAGCATATTTTTGCTTGCTATAGATAATCCAATGAATAGAGCGTGCCCTAATAAATGCAAAATAGCAAAACTAAGTAAGCTATTTTTAATACCTATTTTTTCAATTAAAACTCCTCCAGTAAGACCTCCTACAATAACCATAAGAATACCTATAGTTTTAGAGGCGCTAGCAATTTCTATAGCATTATAGCCTTGGTGTAGTAAGAAAGGATTCAGCATTGCCATTAACATGCCGTCAGCAGCTGGATGTAATAAGGTAAAAAGAATAATTATAATAAAACTTTTATATCCTAAAAAATGTTGGATAGGGGTTAGAAAAAGATTATACTGTAATTCATTATTACTTTCCCACCATTGTTTGTTTTTATCATGAGATGGTTCTTTATAACATAAATTCACAATAATAGTTAGGCAAGCAAAAATTACTGATAAAATTTTATAGATGCTAGACCAACTAATATAGGCTGAGATAAATATAACTCCAGCTCCAGTGATAAGCATTCCTAATCGATAGCCTAAATTATAGATTGCACTTCCAGGTCCTTGCTCTTTTGCATTTAAAATATTAATCCTATTGCCATTAAGAATTACATATTGAATAACTGCAAATAAAGCTAAGAAAAATCCGAGTATTGCGATTAATGTTATATTGTCTTTAGGTTCTAAAATACTTGTAATAATTAAGCTAACAACCATCATTATTTGGCTTAATAAGAGCCAGCCTCTATATTTGCCAGAATTTAGAATGGGTATATTAAACTGATGTTTGCTTATAAAGAAAGCAACTATATATTTTAAAGCATAGGGTAGTGCAATACAAGAAAACAATCCAATAACTTTATTATCTATTCCATGGCTTGCTAACCAGAAATTTAAAGTATTGCTACTTAAAGATAATCCTATTCCATTGATAAATCCAAATAGACATATCTTTAGCAAGTTAGGCCTTTTATATATTGCTAATGCTTTAAACATTCTGTTGTTAAGATATTATAGGTTATATTTACTAAATGTAGTATTTCATGCTTTGTGTAAATTATAAAGAATAAATAGAATATAGTGGAATTTATAATCATCCTTAATAATTAGGTTTGTATTTTTAAAACTAATTTTGCTTTCTAATTATCTAAAAAACCTTGTTGTTTTAGTGAAATTACAAAAGGTGAGCAGTTTATTGCAGTAATTTTATCTATATCAAGCCATAAACAGCCATTAGAATCTTCTCCGTCGGCATCAATTTTTAAATTTCCTTGAGCTGTTATGGTGTAAATAACACCTAGATGTCGGTAGTTAATATTTTCTTTCTTAAACACTGTAAGTAAAGTAATAAGTTGACTAGAAGTTATAAGATTTAGACCGGTTTCTTCTAGAATCTCTCTCTTAAGAGTTTGTTCAAGATTTTCCTCAAATTCAGGAGTTCCTCCAGGTAAATCGTATAAACCTATATATGGACCTCTAGCTTTTCTAATCAAAAGAAGCTTATCTTTTTGGTTGCTCAGAAGAAGTCCATAAATTCCAGTGTGATTTTTATAATCCATATTAGGTAGAGATTCCTACATCAATATTTCACGTTTTCCAACATGGTTAGGTTTACTAATTAATCCTTCTTTTTCCATTTGTTCCACAATATTAGCAGCTCTATTATAGCCTATTTTTAAACATCGTTGAACAAAGCTTGTTGAAACTTTTCCTTCTAATTGCACGATTTCTATCGCTTGTCGATATAAATCATCAGATTCTGAGGTGTTACTGGTTCCTGTTGAACTGGAATAACCTGTGTCATCATCAGAAGTTATATCTGACATGTAAGAAGGAGTTCCTTGGCTTTTTAGATAAGAAACTATTCTTTCAACTTCCTCATCGGCCACAAATGGTCCGTGAATTCTTGAAATTTTACTGCCCCCCGCCATATAAAGCATGTCTCCTTTGCCAAGTAGCTGTTCTGCTCCTTGTTCTCCTAAAATAGTTCTACTGTCAATTTTAGAAGTTACTTGGAAGCTAATTCTAGTTGGAAAGTTAGCTTTTATAACCCCGGTGATTACGTCCACTGATGGTCTTTGAGTGGCCATAATAATATGAATTCCAGCTGCTCTTGCCATTTGAGCTAGTCGTTGGATTGACGTTTCTATATCCTTGCCTGCAACTAACATTAAATCAGCCATCTCATCAACAATAACCACTATAAAAGGTAAGGTTTTCATATCTAAAGGAATCTGCTCTATTTTAGGCTGTCCAGTTTCAGGATCAAACCCTGTTTGAACGGTTTTTTTAATTTGCTCACCTTTAGCTACCGCTTCTTTAATTCTCTCATTATAATTATGAATATTACGAACGCTTAAATTAGACATTAAGCGGTAGCGATTTTCCATTTCTTTAACCACCCATTTTAAAGCGACTACTGCCTTTCCCGGTTCGGTTACTACATTGGTAAGTAAATGAGGAATGCCATCATAAACGGATAATTCTAACATTTTAGGGTCCACCATAATGAATTTACATTCATCAGGGGTTAGGGCATAAACTAAGGAAAGAATCATAGTATTAATTGCTACAGATTTACCTGAGCCAGTGGTTCCCGCAACTAACAAATGAGGCATGCGCGCTAAATCTGCCACCACTACATTGCCTGAAATATCTTTACCTAAAATAATAGGTAAATCATATTTTTTATCTCTATATTCTGAAGACTCTAACAACTCTTTTAAATATACAGTTTCTCTCTGTTTATTTGGTAATTCTATGCCGATGGCATTTCTGCCAGGAATAACTGCAATTCTTGCAGAAATGGCTCTCATTGACCTTGAAATATCATCTGATAAACCGATTATTCTTGATGATTTGGTTCCAGCTGCTGGTTCTAATTCATAAAGAGTTACTACAGGGCCAGATGAAGCTCCAATAATTTCTCCATTAACACCAAAATCTGATAATATTTGACTTAGTTCTTCAGTGTGTTTTTTAATTAAAGCATTATTTTGGGTTAAATTATCCTTATTTACTGAAAATTCTTTTAATAAATTTGTTGATGGTAATATAAAGCCATTTGAAGAATTTGTGGAAGGATATTCAGATAGTGACTTAGCTTTTTCAACTAGTTTTTTACTCGATATTTCTATTTTTTCTGAAGATGATGGTTTCACATAGGCTTCTTTAGAAGAAGATAAAATGGGAGCCAAGCGCTTATTAGAAGGTGAAATTTCTTTCTCATTTTCATTGATAGAAGGGAATGAAAAAGAAAATTTGTTAAAGATAAATTTAAGAGCATTGAGCAAGGAGTTTAGGAATGCGGTTATTAAGCTAGTTGTTCTTGTTAAAAATTGACCCCAAGTTTCTATATTTAATGCTAAGCTAAACAATAAACTAGTTATAAAAATAATGCTGCTTACAATGTAAATTTCTTGCTTATCAAAAAATTTAATTAAAAATTCATACCATAAAATTCCTAAAGCTCCTCCAGCTTCATTAAAGTAGGAACCTTTTAAAGGAAGAGGATAAAAAGTTAGGGCTGCGGCATTTAAAGCAATAATTCCAGCAATTATTCTTAAAAACCATGCAGAAATCTTGCTTTGATTTAAATAGATAAATGCCCAACTTAAAGGTATAAGAGCCACTATAAAAGCGGCTAGACCTAGTAATTGTAATAAGGAATCTGCTGTGCAAGCTCCAATTATTCCAAGTAAATTTTCAGGTGATGAGTTGGTGGAGACGTTGAATGAAGGATCGTCACTTTTATAAGAAAATAAGCTTAAAATAAAAAATAATGCAGCACTAAGGTAGAGTAGGCTTTTAAATATTTTAGAAAATTGCATATAATATAGGTTCTAGCATAAGTTGTTTATGTGCTTAATATAATAACAAACTTCATGAATTTTACAAATCCAAATAATTAATTTACTGAAGTTAATCTTTATGATATTTTCTTTTTAAGTTTTTTATATTCAAAAGGTTTTTTGATGCTATGCCGATTAAAATTCTTTAAAGTAAAGAGCCTCTCTTCCCACTTATTACCTATCATAATAAACTGCCTCACTTATATTTTTAAACTTAATTATAATTTTCTTAAATTAAAATTTTCAGGAGAATGAGAATGTCTACACAATATTTAAACTTAAATAATTTACTTCCAACTCAGGGCATTAAAATAACGGGGGTTGCTGGAGGAAGTTATGCTAGTAATGAACCAGCTGGTCGTTTAGTAAGTGGTGCAGGAGATGTTAATGGTGATGGCTATGATGACATTATTATTGGTTCCCCAGGAAATACAGCGGCTTATTTAATTTATGGAAATAAAACATTTATGGCTTCTACAATTAGTATTTCTGATGTGGCTACTTCATATGGAGTTTATATAAACGGTGTATCAGCAGGAAATCAATTTGGTTATTCAGTGAGTGGGGCTGGAGATGTTAATAAAGACGGCTATGACGATGTTATGGTTGGAATTAATGGTAACGGTAATAATAATATTTGTTCATATGTAATTTTTGGTAATATGTCACTTCCTTCAACTATATATATTTCAAGTATAAGTGGGTTTGGTATACAAGGCACTTATGGTTGTCAAGCTTCACAAAATAGTGGTTTAGGTGATATTAATAAAGACGGATATGATGATGTTATTAGTAACAATATAATTGTTTTTGGAAATTCATCATTTCCTTCTACTATATCTTCTTCAACAATGGACTCAAGGGGAGTGACTCTTCTTTATGATGGAAGTTCAAGTGGTGCTGCTTTTGATTCAGTAGGTGGAGCAGGCGATATAAATAAAGATGGTTATAATGATATTATTGTGGGTAATGGGCTTGGTGTTGTAAATATTATTTATGGCAATACAACGTTCCCACCATCAATATCTCTTTCTAAAACATCAGGTAAAGCAGATGTTTTTATTACTGTTGCAAGTTCTTATAGTGCTAGTGCTCTTGGAGTTTCTGTGCGGGGAGCAGGAGATGTAAACAGAGATGGTTACTTGGATGTTATTATGGGAGATTCTAATAAAAATATCGCATATGTTTTATATGGTAGTAAATCTTTGCCTTCTTATATAACCACTTCTAATATTCATTCTTATGGCTTTAATGTTACTGGAACTTCAGGTTCTGTAGGCTGGTCAGTTAGTGGAGCAGGAGATATTAATAAAGATGGCTATCATGATATAATAATAGGAGCTCCAAATTATGCTTCAGGAGAGTTAGGAGAATCTTATGTTGTTTATGGAAATAATTCTTTACCAGCTTTAGTAAATTTAAATGATTTACAAAATCATGGTTTTACTTTAACAGAATCATCTTCTTCTGGAAAACATATAGGTTATGCCGTTAGTGGAGCAGGAGATGTAAATGGCGATGGATATGATGATTTCTTAGTTGATCAATTATATACTTCTACTAATTCTGGTGTTAGTAATTTATACCTACTTTATGGAGCTGAAAGTGGTTTTGCAACCTCGGCTCCATCGGCAAATCCAACTACAGGGCCGAGTTATTATCCATCTGGGCAGCCTAGCTCTTATCCATCCGGACAGCCTTCGGTGCAACCAACGTTACAGCCTAGTGACCAGCCCTCGGTTCAACCGAGCGCTCAACCCTCTATGAAGCCAACATCGCAGCCTAGCTCTTATCCATCTGGACAGCCTTCGGTTCAACCAACGCTACAGCCTAGTGACCAGCCCTCGATTCAACCGAGCGCTCAACCCTCTATGAAGCCAACATCGCAGCCTAGCTCTTATCCATCTGAGAAGCCTACATCTGCTCCTTCGGCGCAGCCAACGTATGAAGACGTTGGGGGCAATTCAAAAATTGATATTGCAGCTATAGCTGGAGGAGTTATTGGTGGCGCTGTAGTTGTGATTGGAGTGGGATATTGTATTTATGCTAAGTTACAGCATGTATTCCCTTTTTCATTGGAGAATGCTAAAGATATGGTTCATAACTTAGAATTAAATACAGTAGCTTCGGCGGTTACAAATAATCCTATTATAGGAGAAGTTGGATTAGCAGCGGAATCTGTGTAGCTTAAAATAAAGAACCCTCTATCAAGTGTATAGATAGAGGGTAAGTTATCTTCTGTATTATAAGCTGGTTCTTGTATTTTTTAGTAGCTTTAGGAGATGTAAATAGATTGTCTAGCTTTCTATTAAAGTTTACAAATTCATGATTTAAAAAAAGTTACTGCGTTAGTGAGGAATCTGTAATTTAAAAAGGAAAAATAAAAAACCCTCTATCAAGTGTATAGATAGAGGGCAAGTTATCTTATTAAGATATAAGCTATTTTAGTTATTTTGCAGGAGCAAATAAATTGCCAAACTTTTTATTAAAGTCTGCAACTTGGTTAGCTCTGCTATTAACTAAGGCAACGCCACCTTTCCATGCTGGATGTTCACGAAAATCTACGTCAAGAAGAACGCTTTCACCAGAATAAGTTGAGCTAGTTGTGAATTCTTCACCATTTGCCATAATAACTTTTAGTGGTTTATAGTTTGGATGTATATCTTTTTTCATAATTTATGCAACATTATTTTGAGTTGACTTTGCAGCAAGTGCTTGTTTAATTTTCTTTTTTAATTGTGTAGCTTTAAGTGATAATACTTCATCAGATTGAGATAATAAAAAGTTATCTAAGCCACCACGGATATCAACAGATCTTAAAGCATTTGATGATATTCTTAATCTTATACTACCTAAAGTATCACTAATTAAAGTAAGTCTATGCAAATTTGGTAAATAACGTCTACGAGATTTACGATTTGAGTGAGAAACATTATTCCCAGTTAGTACTGCTTTTCCAGTAAGTTCACATTTACGAGACATGATATATAGTCCTTCCAAAATTCTAAATTAGAAATAAAGTTAATAACGTAAATAATGCTCCAAGTCAAATAATTTTTATGTTATAAGTAGAATAAATTAGTATAAAGGGTTTTAAGGATGATTAATAAAGTTGAGTATTTTATAGCTTGGCGTTACTTAAAATCTAAAAAACAAGAAAGTTTCATTTCAGTTGTGGCTCTATTTTCTCTATTGGGAACAGCTCTAGGGGTTGCTGCATTAATTGCAGTGATGGCAGTAATGTCCGGTGTGAGAGAAGAGTGGACTAGTAAATTAATTGGCGCTAGGGGAGATATTAATATCTACTCTAATAATTCTACTAGTTTAGATAATTATTCTGAAATTATTACTCAAATAACTAAAAATCCAAAAGTAACTAACGCTGTGCCAATAATTGAAAAACAAGTGCTAGTTTCTTCAAATGATAATAATTCAGGTGTTCAAGTTCATGGGATATTACCAGAGGATTTAAAGAAAAAATCTATAATATCTAATAATATTATATTTGGTGATATAGATGAAATGAATGAAGATGGTGTTATAATAGGTTCAGCCCTAGCAAGGAGTTTAGGGGTGGGGGTTGGAGATGATATAAAACTTATTTCTCCGCAAACAAATGACATCTTAATTTCAAATATTCCAAGGCTAAAAACTTGTAGAATTGTTGCAACATATAATTCTGGAATGCATGATTTTGATTCTTCAGTGGTTTTTATAAATCTTAAATTGGCACAAATTTATTTTAAACTTCCCAATTTAGTAAACTTAATTGAAGTGATGATTGTTAAAGCTGATGATGCTGAAATTGTTAGAGAGCAGTTAGATAAAGAGTTAGATTACAAATATAATTTAATTGATTGGAAGCAAAGCAACTCCGCAATTATTGGCGCTCTTCAAACAGAGCAGGTGGCAATGTTTTTAATTTTAACTTTAATTATGATTGTGGCTGCTTTTAATATTATTTCTAGCTTGATTATGTTGGTAAAAGATAAAACTTCTGATATCGCTATTTTACGTACGATGGGGGCGAGTAAGTCTACAATAATGAAAATTTTCTTTATATGTGGTTCTTCAATAGGGGTATGTGGCACAATAATTGGTTTAATTTTGGGTGTGAGTTTTGCTCAAAATATTGAAACCATCCGTTTATTTTTACAAAATATTACCGGAACAGCAATCTTTGATCCTTTGGTTTACTTTCTTTCTTATTTACCGGCTCAAGTTAATATAAGTGATATATCTTCAATTGTTGGAATGTCATTAGCTTTATCTTTTTTAGCCACCATCTATCCGGCTTATCGCGCAGCTAAGCTTAACCCTGCAATTGCTTTGAAGTATAAATAATGTATCCATTAGAAATTAAGAATATTTACAAAAGTTTTTATCAAGGTGGCCAATATTTAATGGTTCTAAAAGGCGCTAATTATATTCTAGAGCCTGGTAAAATTGCTGGTTTGATAGGCCCTTCCGGATCAGGGAAGAGTACATTTCTTGAAATTGTGGGTTTATTAAATAAACCTGATTCAGGCGATGTGATAATCAATGGTATATCCACGGCTAATGCTAATGATGAGGTTATAACAAAATTACGTGGAAAGAGCATAGGCTTTGTTTATCAATTCCACCACTTATTAGCTGAATTTTCCGCTCTTGAAAATGTTATGATTCAAGGATTAATTAATGGTCAAAGTAGAAAACTTGCTACGGAATATGCGGGGCATGTATTAAATTTATTGAAACTTGGATCAAAATTTAATAATTTACCGTCTCAATTATCTGGTGGAGAGCAGCAAAGAGTGGCTATAGCAAGAGCATTAGTAAAACTTCCCTCGCTAATTCTTGCCGATGAACCAACTGGTAATTTAGACCCAGATAATGCGGCTGCTGTTCTTGATATTTTTCTTTCGGTAGCTAGAGAGTTAAAAATTGCCGCATTGATTGTAACGCATAATGAGAAATTGGCAGCTCAAATGGATGAAATAGTAACAATTACAGATGGTAAAATTACTAATATTTAGCATATTATTAATAATTGGGAATGAAGCCTTGGCAGCAGCTTGGCTTCAAAAGCCTGGTAAGTCAGAACTTATCACCTTGTTTGAAAGTCAAACATTAACCACCTACTTTAAAGACCCACAAGATAATTCAACTAATAGCTCAAGAAATTTTTATTTTGATAATTATAATGTGCTTTATCAATATGGTTTAAATGAAGATATTACAGTTGGTATGAATAGTAAGTGGTATAATTATAAAGGTTTTGCAGGGGAGGGATATGGTGACGACTATTCTAATGATAGTCTTTTGCTTAAAAATGCTCCTAGTGAAGAATATGTGTTTTTTTCTGAAGAAGAATTATCATTAGACGGGGTATATAAACAAAATGAAAATAAGCCTTTAGAAAGCAGCTTCTTTTTTCGTAAAAGCTTGTGGCAATATGAAGAAACAATATTATCTGTTCAGCCTGCTTTGCAATTTTATAATCAAGAATTTGATAAAGCGCTTGAATTAAGATTTTTATATGGGCAAAGCTTTAAGTTTTTGAAAAATTATAGTTATGTTAATGTAGAGGCGGCAGCAGGAAGAAGAACCAAGGCTTTTTTGGCTGAAAATATAAATAATACCAGTTTTAATATAGATTTAACTTTAGGCATAGGGGTGAGTAAAAGAAATACTATTATGCTACAATCATTCTATAAATTTAATCGAGCATTATATGGCAATGAATATTCAAATATTGGTCAGGTGTCGCTAGTATTTAAATATAATGAATATTTTGCTTGGCAATCAGGTTATAGTACTAACTTAAATGATCGTAAGAATTATATTTCAGAAAGTATTACAACGGGTATCTGGCTAAATTTTTAATATGAATAAAATAGATAATGCAATTTATGGTTTAGAGAGAAAATATCCCCAATATTCTTTAAGGTTATGGTTAAAAAGAAATAGTAAAATTTGTAGTTTTTTTATTTATTCTTTTTTCGGAATCATGCTAATTTTTCCAGATGAATTTGCAATTGTCTTATTTTATTTACTTAATGGATTATATTTAATTACTCAAATATTTAAGTTGATTCTTATAATTATTGGGACGCTTAAACAAAAAGTAGAAGATTTTAAGATAGACGATAGTAATTTAGAGACTTATAGCATTATACTTCCGGTGTATAAAGAAAATAAAGTTATAAATAGTCTAGTTCAGTCCATTAAAAAGCTAGATTATCCTAAAGCTTTGTTAGAAGTAAAAATAGTTGTTGAAGAAGATGATTTATTAACTTTAAAAGCAATAGAAGAAGTTAATTTACCAGATTATTTTGAGGTGATTAAAGTTCCTGTGTCAGAGCCTAGAAGCAAGCCAAAAGCTTGTAATTATGCACTACAATTTTTGCAAGGAAAATATGTGGTGGTGTACGATGCGGAAGATCGTCCTCATCCTCAGCAATTAAAACAGGTGATTGCCAAATTCATTAATAGTAATCAAGAAGTGGTATGCGTTCAAGCTCGACTGAATTTTTATAACCGGGAAGAAAGCTATCTAACTAAGATGTTTGCAATAGAATATGCTTTATTATTTGACTATATATTGGTTGGATTAAAAGAACTTAATATTCCCATTTGTCTTGGTGGAACTAGTAATCACTTTATCAAAGAAAAATTAGAAAATTTAGGTGGTTGGGATGCATTTAATGTTACTGAAGATGCTGAGTTGGGGGTTAGATTATTTAATGAAGGTTATCAAGTTGAATTAATCTCAAGCGTTACTTTAGAAGAGGCTCCTTTAGAAGTTGGTGCGTGGATAGTGCAAAGATCTAGGTGGATAAAGGGTCACACCTTAACAAGCTTACAATATATGTTTAGCTCTAATAAATTGAAAATCAAGGAAAGGATAGGGCTGATTTTATTTCTTTGTCTTCCTAATCTAACTTATTTATTATTATCGGTTTATTTGTTGCTATGGATTTTTATAGATGAGTCAAGTCAAATAGATTTATTATGGAAGTTTAATCTGTCGCTTGGAATTATTTTATCTATAGGTTATGGTCTATTTGTTAGTATTTCTAAGGGGTGGAAGAATATGATGAGAGCAAGCTTATTAATGTGTGGGTATTATTTGCTTTTACCAATAGCTGGTATAAGAGCCTTCTGGCAAATTTTAGAAAAGCCATTTTATTGGGATAAAACAGAGCATGGAGTAAGTAAAAATTATGAAGAATAAATATTCATTTAGTACTATGGTTGCAACTTTTTTTGGTTCTGGTTTTATACCTTGGGCCCCAGGAACATTTGCTTCTGCCTTAACCTTTATTTTATATTTTTTACTCATATTTATAATGACTAAAATTAAGGGGGGCATAATGGGAATGTCTTCTCCTGATTTAATCAATAGTATGATGGTTTTTTTTACTGCTTTATTCTTTATTGGAGTTTGGGCAACAGATCAATATTGCTTTATAACCAAAAAACAAGATCCTAAAGAAGTGGTGATTGATGAAGTTGTTGGGCAAGCGCTTACAATAATGATTATTACCTTTTTTCTGCCGTTTGTTGGTTATGATATAGTTATAAAATTTTATCAAAAATTTGGTATGAACGAGGAAACATTGGTGTGGTTTAATTTGCTATCATCTTTTATTTTATTTAGAATTTTTGATATATTTAAACCTTGGCCCATTAATTATATTGATCAAAAATATAAAAATGCTTTTGGGGTGATGTTTGATGATGTTGTTGCAGCAATTTTTGCGGGCATAGTTCATTTTTTTATTCTTTTTGCTATAGTGGATAGAATTTAATTTTTGATTATATTTTTGCTAATTAATTATTGATATATTAATTAAATGGTATTATGTTGGAACGTTGCCTTTGAAAAATAGAAAAGAGAATTGCATGTCCTATAAAAAATCTACCATAGTTGATTATGATCAAAGCATTCTAAGTAGTTACTCAGAGAGTGCTAAATTAAAATTAGCAAAAAAAGTCTTATCACAAGATGACTATGCCAGTTTTGATAAAATTATCAATGTTTTGGAAGACCCTTATGTGTTATTTAATCATATTGTTAATAAATTAGATATAACCGCAATTGAATTATTGATTAAGAAAGGAAAAGTAACCCCTGAAGGTGTTAAGAGGTTGCAAGATATATGCGATTTCAAAAAATTGTTTGATAATGATGATGATAACGACGATGATGCGATGAGCTCAAAAGAGTATAATAATAAAGCATCTGTAATAATAAAATTACTATTAGAATTTCAAGAGAAAGACAATGTTACGGTTCAAGTTCTAGAATTGCTTACCTTTTTTCTTAATAAAAAAGAATTTAATCAATTTATCAAAGAAAAAGAAATCAACTTAAGTGATCAAAAATTTAGTTCGTTTAAGACTGTAGTTTATAGTTTGCAAGAAACATTGCCAGTTTTATTCCAAAAAAGTAGTTACGATAATTACGTTTTTAAAAGAAACATTCCTGAGGTTAATATACTTGATATTTTGCTTAGTAGATCTTATTCCACTGATTTAGGTTTTGAAGAAATAAGTAAAATTTATCGTAATTTATATAGCTTAAGTCCAGTTTCTAAGGAAATTATTCACTATACGGCTGCATTAATCAGTAAAGGAAATAATATTAAGATATTATTTGGAGATGATATAGATTCTCATTATAATTCTCTTTCTAATCATATTCAAATTAGCTGTGAGTTTCTTAAAAAAGAAATCTTTAATATTCAATCTGTGTTAATTCATGAATTAGGGCATTATATTTATGAGCAGGTTTTTGAAGCTCACTCTAGGCCTTTTGATTTTGAAAGTATAAGAAATTTTGCTAAAATTCATAAAGAAGATCTAACTGATCCATATATTGGTGACTCCACAAAATATGATATTATTTATAATGATATAGCGTTAGAGGAATATAGAGTAATTTTTCAAAATAGTTTTAGTTATGAGAAAGTGGCTAGAAAGCCCATTGAATTAGCTGCTAATATGCTGAAAATCGATATTAAGAGTCTTGAAAAATATATTTCTTCAAATGATTTAGCTGAATATTTTAAAGATCACTCTTATATAGATCTTTTTTTATTAAGTTCTGCCAAGAATTTTAACCAAACTATTGATAAACTTCCTGATGGCATTTTTGATAATATATATAATATATATTTATCTGAGCAGCGTTCTTTGTTCAAAATGCCGCCAAGCCGTGAATTTGTTGTAAAATGGGCTACAGAAGAATTTTTTCCTCAATTAGTAAAGGGGTATGACTTAACTCCTACGAAAGTTCATTTTTTAGAAAGAATGGCTGACTATGTCAATAGAGGAGCTCATGTTTTAGATCCAAGAGGTCGAAAAGAATCGGACTATGAACGCCACGTGGAGTTAATTGTGCGCAGCAGTGAGTTGCGTGCAGCAAAAGTTGAGCCTGAAATAATTGATGCTTTTAAAGGTTTAGATGAGCTTCATATAAAAGGAGCTTCGCCTAAAATTTGTACTTACATTAAAGAGAGTGAGGTAGCTGCTGCTCCTTTTGAAGCGAGCATGATTGGAGGTGCTTACTCTTGTCTTACAGTAAAAGTTGATTCTGAAATAACTGACTCGTCTAAAGGTTTAGATGAGTCTCATATAAAAGGAGCTCCAATTAAAATTGATGTTAACATCCAAGGGAGTGCAGTAGCTTCTGCTCCTTTTGAGGTGGGTGTAATTGGAGAGGGTGCCCTTGCCTTATAGTTTTTTCTGTGCACTATTAAAGCTGATGCATTATAACATATTTCTTGCTTTAGATTTTGCTATATAATATCTATATAATTATATAGCTTAAATTTATGATTTAGGAATGATTAAAAAAATCAATAAATTTCTTAGGAACTTAAGATTATCAGCATTTCCTGTGGGGAGCGTTTTATTAAGTATATTAATAGGCATTTTACCTTATCAATCTAATAATTTTTCAGTTTTATTGCCCTTTTTTTCGCTAATTGTAATTTATTTTTGGACTATTTATCGTCCATATAATTTATCTTATTTTAGTTTATTACTTTTAGGGTTTCTTAAAGATGTCTTGGAGAATGATGTTTTGGGTCTGAATGCCTTATGTTTTATAGTATTTCAAGCCATGATAAAATCTAGAAGAAAATATATTATTAATAATAGTTTTAATATTATTTGGTTTGGATTTGCATTGTTTTCAGGTTTAATAATTTTATTTTATATGCTATTGGTTAACCTCAATAATAATGTACAATTTTCTACTTTTTCTATTATGTATAATCAATGGTTAATAACAGCTTTAGTGTATATTCCATTACATTATTTATTGAATAATTTACAAAATATAAATAGCTCATTTAATGAATAATAAAGATACTCAAAAGAATAAATTTACTAGACGAGCAGTGATGTTAGGTGCTTGTAAAATTGGTCTGATGGCTGGTTTGTTTGGTAGAATGTTTTATTTACAGATTATTAAAGGTGAAGAATTTAATAAATTAGCTGAAAATAATAGGATTAAAACAGAGGTTGTTCCTCCGTCGCGCGGTAAAATTTTAGATAGAAATAATCAGTTATTAGCCTTAAACCAACAAACCTATACTTTAGTTTTTGAAAAATTATCAATACATAGTAAAGAAGATCTATATCAAATTGCTTTAAAAATAGGAGATATTTTAAAATATGATCCTAAGCAGCAAGCAGACTTAATTAATGAATTTTACAGTTTGAAAAATGAAGAAGAGATATTTATTGCAGAAAATCTTAAGTGGTCTCAGTTGGTAGAGTTGGAATTAAATATTTATGATTTGCAAGGTGCAGCTATCCATATAAATTATAGCAGATCTTATCCATTGGGTGCTTTATTTGGACATATTACAGGCTATGTAAGCAGTATCTCAGAAAAAGAAATAATGAAATCTTCTATTAGTTTTTATCCTAGCTTAAAAGTTGGAAAGAATGGTATTGAAAAAACTAGAGATAAAGCTCTTCAAGGCTTTACTGGAGTTAGAAGAACAGAAGTAAATGCTAAGGGAGAATTTATTAGAGAAATATCTGTTTCTAATAGTGTTCCAGGAGAAGATATTAGAACCACTCTTGATAGTGAACTACAGCATAAAGTTGATCAAGCTTTAGGTAATAATACTGGAGCAATTTTAGTATCTAAAGTAGACACTGGTGAGATTCTAGCTTGCATTTCAAAGCCAGATTTTGACCCTAATTTATTTAAAACAGGAATTACTAGCAATGACTGGTCAAATTTAATTAATAATCCAGAATTGCCGCTTATTAATAGAGCGGTTTCTCTAACATATCCTCCTGGTTCTGGTTTTAAAATTAATGTAGCAATCGCCGCCTTAAAAGAAAATTTTAATCCAAGTACTAAATTCTTATGTCCAGGTTATCATGTGGTGGGAGATAGGGTTTTTCAATGTTGGAAAAAAACAGGACATGGATTAATAAATATGCACCAAGCTATAGCAGGTTCATGTAATGTGTATTTTTGGAATGTGGCTAGAATAATAGGTGTTCAGCCTTTTGCTGATATTGCTAGAAAAATGGGATTTGGTAGCAAATTGCTAAATGATGATCTTCCCAGAGAGCAATCTGGCATCATGCCTGATCCGCAATGGAAAAAAGAAAAATTGGGAAGCAAGTGGGTGCTATCAGACACTATTAACGCAGCTATCGGGCAGGGTTATGTTGAGGCCACTCCTTTACAAATTTTGACTATGGTTTCAAGAATAGCAACTGGAAAAGAGGTGAAACCAAGTATTATTAAAAATCAAAACCCTGAAGAGTTTCTTTCGTTAAACTTAGATAAAGAATTAGACTATGTAAGAAAAGGTATGGAGATGGTTGTAAATAACAATTCTGGAACTGCTTATAATCATCGTATTACAATATCAGGATTAGAAATGGCGGGGAAGACTGGCACTTGTCAGGTTATATCAAAAAGACATAAAGATGATGATTTAAGTAAAGAAAATGTAATGAAAAAAATTAGAAATCATGGTATATTCGTTGCTTATGCTCCATTAGATAAACCACAATATGCATTTTGTGGTGTAATTGAACATGGTGGATTCCCAAGGTTGGCAATAAAGATTGCTAATCTTGCTTTAACTGATGCTCAAACTAGAAGGCTCTGAGGTGCTATTACTATGACAGAAATTATTCGTGATTTTAATGATCAAGCTTTAACTAGAATAGTTAAAGCTATTAATGATGGAGGTATAATATCATTCCCCACGGAGACTGTTTATGCTCTTGCCGCAGATGCAAGTAATTATGAAGCTGTAAAAAAAATTTATGATATAAAGCAAAGATCAAATAATAAGCCTCTGCCAGTTTTAGTTGGAGATATACAGCAAGCAAAAAGAATATGCGAATTTGATGATAGGGCAAGAAAATTAGCGTTATTATTGTTTCCTGGATCTATTACTTTAGTATTAAAGAAAAAGCCGCGCTGTAATTTAGCAAGTAATTTAAACCATAGTGATGATAATATTGGTGTTAGAATGCCAAATAACTTAATAGCTTTGAAAATTTTACAAGCTGTTGGTCGCCCATTGGTTGGTACTAGTGCTAATATTAGTAATGGAGAGAATTCTGTAAATGCTGATCAAGTATTTGATGAATTTGATAAAAAAATAGATTTTTTAGTGGATCAGGGGGCAGCAGAAACTGGTGTGCCATCAACTATCGTTGACTTAACAACTGATGAAGTGAAAATTTTACGAGAAGGCTTAATTTCTAGAAAAAGGATAGAAGAGATTCTTTGCATCTAGTAAAAAAATAATCTAAACTGCAAATCTCCTCTTGCAAATATCTTCAAAAAATGTATTGTGAATTGTCTATCTTTTAGAATTAAATAATCTGGAGTGTTTACCTTATGCCTCTTTATGAGACAGTTTTTATTACTAGACAAGAAATATCGTTAAGCGATGTAGAAAAATTTACAGCTGCTTTCGCAAAAACTTTAACCGATAATGGTGGAGCTATTGTTAAAGTTGAGCAATGGGGTTTAAGAGATTTATCTTATCCAATAAAAAAAGCTACTAAAGGCTATTATACTTTATTAGCAATTGATTCCCCTTATAATGCTGTTAAGGAAATGGAGCGTAAACTCAGTTTAAGCGAAGATGTTGTGAGATTCGTAACATCAAGAGTGAACAAAATTAGTAGCAACCCTTCTGCTCCTATGATGAAAGGAAGCTCGCAAGAAGAAACTGTTGCAGTTGTTGCAAATGAAGATGGTGAGGAGATTTAACTAATGAGATCAAGTGTATCTGATTTAAAAACTAAAAAAGTATTTTTTCGTCGCTTTAATAAAGGCTGTCCTTTAACAGGAAGTGCTGCGCCGGAAATAGATTATAAAGACGTTAAGTTAATGCTTAGATTTGTATCGGCTCGTGGAAGAATTTTGCCTCGTAGGATTACAGGCGTTTGTGCTTCTAAGCATAGAAAATTAGTTCAAGCTATTAAAACCGCAAGAGTTTTAGCTTTAATGCCATTTTCTGCTATATAAATTTTGATTTGAAGGAAGTTGAGGTTAGGTAATGGAAGTTATTTTATTAGAAAGAGTTAAATATTTAGGGGATATGGGAGCTGTAGTTTCAGTTAAACCTGGTTATGCTCGTAATTTCTTGATTCCAAGAAAAAAAGCTTTAAGAGCTACTGAAATTAATAAACAGTATTTTTTAGAGAGTAAAGCAGAGCTAAAAGCTCAAAGTGATGCTAAATTTGAAAAAGCTCAAGGGGTCTATGTTATAATAGATAAGAACTTTATTACTATCCTTGGACAAGCTGGAGAAGATGGTAAATTATTTGGTTCAGTTTCTGCTCGTGATATTTCTGAAAGAGTGTCATCTACCTATAGCCAAGAAATTTCTTATTCTGAGGTTGCTTTAGAAAAACCAATTAAATATGTTGGTATTCATGAAGTTGTTATATCTTTGCATTCTGATTTGCAAGCTGTAGTATACGTGAATGTTGCGCGCACTGAAAGTGAAGCAGAGGAGAGCAAAAAAGCATTTTTATCTCCACCTTCTACAAGTAATAAAAAGTCTTAAATCTTTTTAAAATTTAAAGGCGCTTCTTTTTAAGCGCCTTTTTTTATGTCTTTTTTGAGGCTATAGCTCAGCTGGATAGAGCACGGGATTCCTAATCCCGGGGTCGCAAGTTCGAATCTCGCTAGTCTCACCAGAATTTTTTTTCTCCATTCTTAAGCATATTATATTTGTTGTTTTAGAGAATACTTGGGTTTACTAAGGATTATTTTAAATTAGGCGATGTCCATTGCCAATAAATTAGCATAAGTAGTATCTAAGCTATCAACTTGATATAATAGATTATCTAGTTGTGAGTCTCCTATAATTAATGCGTTCCCAATGAAATATTGAATTTCTTTAATGATAGGAAGGGTAATATAGTCTTTGAAGTGGTTAATAGTTGAGGCAGGAAGTGATCGTAATATATTCCTATCATCTATGTTTAGAAGATTGGGGGTGAATATTGAGGTTAAAATTATAGAAACTTGCTCTTCTGAGTTATTAATTCCTTCGGTTGAGAATCCTTTTTGGTGGATAAGATCTATTAATGCATCAGCATTATCTGGTAGCTGTTCATAGAATTGTTCTAGATATTTTGTAATTATATTTATAGTTTGATTATGTATTTGATGCGCTAAATTTTGGAAATGTTCAGTAAGATGTAAAATAACGCTATATGCTATTTTAGGGTTTGCTAATTTATTTAATATAGTGCTATAGATTCTGCGACAAACTCCTTCAATTGGCTTCATAAAAATAAATTATAAAATTATAGAAAGTACTTTAAAAATAGTAATGATTTAACTTTTAGTTGTCTATTTTTTTTATGGCTGTAAGGGTGATAATTTCATAACTAGCTTGAACTGTGCCATCAGAATTGCCATAATTTTTAATATAATTTTGGTTAAATTGATTCCAGAAATCTTTGCCTAAATATTTTTTATTTCTGTTATGCATAATATTAGTTTCTCCCATGTTGCGTAAGTCATGAAGAAGTTTTAGAGGGCTGCTATAATTAACCTTTATTGCCTCTTTATCAACAACTGGCATATCAAAACCTGCTCTTTGCAGCAATCCCCCTAATTGTTTTATATCAATAGCTGGAGAGAATCTTGGGCTAATGCCATTAAAGCACTGAAGTTCGGTTTGCATTAAAATATTACGTAGTTCAAATAGATTTTGTTCTCCAAAAAGAGAAGCAATTAATAATCCGTTAGGTTTTAAAGAGTTTTTTAGTTGGATTAAACATCCAGGTAGATCATTAATTTGATGCAAGTTTAATATACTTATTGCTAAGTCAAATATATTATTTGCAAAAGGTAAATTTTCTTCATCTAAAATAATTTTATCTTTGCTATTATTTTGCTTTATTAATTCTAATGAAATGTCAGTGTCAATAACTCTTAAAGATCCTGACCTGTTACTTAATTGAGCTGAAGTATAACCAGTTCTGCTACCTAAATTAAGGATTAGAGGAAATTTTTTATTCATATCTTCCAATCTTTCCAAGATATCTTCAAGTGAGTGCTTGATTAGAAAGTCGGCATTAGTTAAACTACGGGCAGTGCGAGATCGTTTTATTTGAAGTAATTGGCGATCAAAAATTTGAATTTCAGGTTGCATTTTATATGACTTATTTAAATAAGGTATTTATGTGTTTAGTTGGGTTAGCATTAACCTTAACTTTAATACATTACACCAGTATAGACTTAAAATTTCAATCTCTATTTTTTATTCCTGAGACTAAATTATGGTTGGTGAGCAGAGATAATCTAGTACTAAAATTCTGGTTTTATAAATTTCCCAAGATTGTAATAATCACCTATGGAGTGATTCTAATTATTTGGGCTGCAAAGCTAAATTTGTTAAAGCAGAATATTGAGTTACAAAAAAAATTATTTCTTCTAATTTTAGCTTTAGTAATAGTGCCTTTAACTGTGGCTACATTAAAACATTATAGTCCTATTTATTGCCCTAATCATATATCTGAATTTGGTGGGGGGCGTATTTTTATCTCACCATTAGAAATTTTTAATTATGAAATATTTTTTAATAATGCAGGTAAATGCTCTCCCGCTGGTCATGCTTCAGGAGGTTTTGCTCTTATATCTCTTTATTTTGTTCTGCCCACTAAATCAAAGAAAATTTATGCGCTTATTTTTGGCTTAGTTATGGGGAGTGTGATGGGAATATATCAGATTGCTAAAGGCACTCATTATTTAAGTGATACCATTATTACATTGGCAATAGCTTATTTAGTATGTGTTACTTTAGAAAGATGGTTATTAACTAAATCTTCAACTAATGCTTACACTTAAGTTAGTTATTAATTCTAAAGTTTTCTAATGAGGGGGCAGTTTATTGCTGACAAATGCTAGTAGAAATAGACAATTTTTACAATTAAATAAATATTAATTTATTAACTATTTATTAATAATAATGTGATATAGGTAACATTATTATAAAATATGTCAATAAATCGATGAGAGCATGCCTAAAAGAATTACATATCTAAATTCATCTAAAATATCTATTGAGCACCAAAGAAAAGGTTGTTCTTATTTTCCAGCTACAATTCATAAGATAATTTTAAAAAATAGATTAATTGAATATTTATCATGCAGCTTAAATATTAAGCAAGATGCTTTAGTAGAAAATTTGTTAAAGCATCGTGACATTTACTAACTAAGGAATATATTCAACATCCTTAGCATTAATAACATTAATTCCTTTGCCAGATCCTTCAATAACTAATTTATCAGCATTAATTTTTAAAATATTGACACTGGTATTATCTAATAATCGCACTTGTTTAAGAGGGGTAACCTTGCCGTTAACCCAGTGTCCTCTAGACCAAACATCTCCATCACTCCAGATATCAATGCGTTTTGGATAATAAGGGAAGGGGCGAGCATCCCAGGACCATAAGAACATATTTTGAACGATATTACTTTTCTGCTGCCAATATTCTAAAGTTCCCTGAATTGCTCTCATTTGAATAGCAAAGTCTGGTTTACCACTTGATTTTTTAGGTACATTTCCGCTAGTAGACTTTGGATTCCAAAATACATTGGGAGTGTTGGTTGCCATATGCATAGAAGGGAATCCAAATTCAGTAAACCATATAGGTTTCATTTTTGGTTTCCAAGAAGTTTTAATACCCTTTGACCAGTGCTCATTTTCCCACCAAAATTCTATTTGCTTTAAACCCCATTCAGGGGGGATGTCAGTTTTTTTATTGCGATCATAATAATAATTCCATAATTCTCCAGAAGACCAGCCTTGTTTTATTTCTTGAATGCTTATATCTCCCATGCTCTTGTTAGTAATAGGTAGGTAGGCATCTATTCCAACCACGTCAATGTCAGGAGAGGTCCATAATGGATCTAAGTGATGAAATTTATTTTTATCATGGTGATACTCCCCCCAGTTAGCAGCATAGGTAATAGTAACTTTGTCACCAAGAATTTCTTTTACCTGTTTAGCTAAAGCAATGAATTCCACAACGGCGGGGAATCTTCTGGAGTCTCCATAACTATAGCGAGAATCCTCGCTTTGTGTTAAGTCTTGCATTTCTGAACCAATTACAAATGCATCAATTTTTCCTTTTAATAAATTTGCATAATGTAAAATAAATTGATTATAACCTTTATCTTTAGTGAAGAAATTATGGATATCATCCGGATTATTTGCTTTTACAAAGCCTCTCCATGGTTTATTAGGCAAGTCCATGAGAACCATAGGGTAAAACATTATCTTAAGCTTTTCATTGCGCAAACTTTCAATATATCTAACTAAGCTAGTGTCATTGATTGTTCCCCCGTAGTTAGGGCGATTATCATAATCTTTAGAAATTAAATAGGCATTTTTCCGGGTATATTTCCCAGAGTTCCAAATTTCTGAAGCTTCTTCAAATCCTTCGATACCAGGCATTATTTCTAATTGAGAAACATCAAGATTGTTTTTATTATTAGGATTTTTATTAAAGGCAAACCAAGAGATAACAGGGGCTGCCCATTTTAAGTTAGGGAAGGTATGCACTAAAGTTTCTGTGTTATAAGCTGCATCTGCAATATTTTTATCATTATGGGAGTTAATGGCTTTATTATCTTTATTGTAAACAATTTTGGTGTCGTATACAAACTCCCCTGATGCTGGGATAATATTTACTCCTTTAAGAAGGTTGCGAACTGCTAGCATGTTAGAAGAGGAGGCGATGGTAATTTGAGCTTCTTTTGAGACTATAGGAAGCCCAGTTCTGATAGCTTCTGATGCATTTATAAAAATATTTTCTACTTTCATCTTAGAATTAGTTAGGAGATGGGCGTTAATAAGATGAAGATTTTTTATTTTGACTTGGTCAGAGTGGTCAACAAATTCTATCCCACATTGACTTAGGCATTTTATTGTTAAGTTATTCAAGCTTGAGGTGAATGAAGGTTGGGATATAAAATGAAGTAATATTTTTTCAGCACTAGCTGCATTGATAAGATTTATAGTTATATGGTTATTATCAATATATATGGGTATTTCTGAGATGTGATTAGAAATATAGTTGCTTACTTCATGTTGTTGTTCCTTTTGCCTTGGCGCAGAAGAACAGCAAGATAGGTAAAGAGCTAAAAATAGATATGCAAAAACTTGAGTTTTATTCACTATACTACTTATGCATTTTTAATTCGAGTGGTGCCCAGAACTGGAATCGAACCAGCGACACAAGGATTTTCAGTCCTTTGCTCTACCGACTGAGCTATCTGGGCATTTTTTTACTTAAAAAACTTTAAGCTTGAGAGTTTATGTATAGAATAAAAATCTAACAATGTCTAGATAAAACATTAGTTTTAATATATTTTTATGAAATATTGCTTGACCTTTTGAGTTGATCTTGATAAAAACTATCTCGGACAGATGTCCGAGCGGTTTAAGGAACCGGTCTTGAAA
Source organism: Rickettsiales bacterium (assembly GCA_049653745.1). GTDB lineage: Bacteria > Pseudomonadota > Alphaproteobacteria > Rickettsiales > CANDYO01 > CANDYO01. The sequence goes on along the minus strand of JBASGW010000062.1, from coordinate 18,952 downwards.
ACCGGCGTGCGTGTAAGCGTACCGTGGGTTCGAATCCCACTCTGTCCGCCAGCTTCAGCTGGTTTTACCTTCGTCTCCGCTCGTGTTTTTATATTTACGCTATATTCGCTAAACCCCAAGATCTGCCTGGTCTAGCGAGCATCTCCTCAATTTTTCATACTTACTTTCAAACCCAAAAACCATCTCAAATTTGCTCATTTTTAGACCTGTTTTAGGTCATTTCATCTCCATATCTCCAATTCATGCTGACCTTTTTAAAAAAGGTAATCATAGAGAAACTGAGGCTTCCAAGTGTTGTTCGCAAAGAGACAGAGTCGCTTATCCAGTAGCATTTTGAAACTAATAATATAAGGTTTAATGAGTGTTTCTGCGTGCTAACGCGACTATAATCTTATCAAATTCATTTATAATCCATACTTGACATTTTCTGTCACCATATTAACCTCAAATTAAAATCCTACATCAATATTACTATCAATAAAGTCGTCTTCCAATTTTATACTTCTTGGATGTTGTTTTCCAAATACTTTGCGATGAAGTTTTAGATATTCCGTAGCTGCAACTGGTTGTTGTAATTTTATATTAATGATCGCCAGTTTATGGTAAAGATCACTTAAATCATCAGAAACAGTATGACCAGATCTTTTATACATATTACTGAGGATTTTTAACCCAGTTACATATTGGACGTCAGCTTGACGATAATCCTTTTGTTTTTCATAGATCTCACCTAAATAGAGATGATTTTTAAAAGCATGCCGGCTGCGAAAATAAGTTTTTTCACCTAAAGCTTGTTTAAGTTTTTCCTGTGCGGCTAAAGCAAGTTTTAGAGCTTGATTTAGATCATGACCTAATATAGCTTGAACATAGCTGCGATAAGTCATGATATTAGCTTTGTAGGGATTATCACCGGAAGCGAGCAAGGTCTCATCAATCTGGTCTAGACGATCTAATGTTTGTAAAGCTTCTTTATATTTTCCTACTTGAATTAACAAATCAACATTAACCAGATAAAGAGAAACCTCTTTAGGTAAGATTGGCTGGTTTGGTTTATCGCTATTAGTGGCAATCGAGCGATTAGAATATTCCAGTGCTTGCTGGTAATTACCTTGAGCCAGATAAATTTTTACCAAAGTTTTAAACAAATCTTTTTGGTAACCGACTAACTCTGGGTTAAGCTCAATTAACCCACTGGCTAGATCAGCGTATTTTTGCGCTTCTTGAATCTGCCCCATTTCACTATAAAGCCTAGCTAGACGACTATAGATCATTAAGCTTTCTTCATTAGGTTTGATCTTTAAGTCATTATTTAAATCATTGGCGATTAGCGCTTGTTTAAGACTCGCTGGATAATCACCTTTATTCCAGGCTACAAACATGCTTTTCATCATAATCAATCGAATCTTACTAAGTGCATCTGGATTCTTGACTTGTTGTTGCAATTTTTCGATTCTGGCAATTAATTTCTCGGCTTCCTGGTCATTTCTAATTCCAGGTAGATTATATTCAAGCGCTTTGAGCTCCAACCCAATTAACTCATTACTTACCAGCTTTAATGCATCAGCATTGGTAGATAACTGTGTAATATGCGAAATAAAATAATAAGCTTGATTTATATAGCCTATTAAGAAGTGGAGATTATTAGGTAAGAGCTGGTTAGTGGCAGTGATGGCTTGGCTTAGGTAATGCTTTTTTTCCTCTTCTTTGAGCAGTTCTTGCATCACTAACTGAATTAACTCATGGGTGGTAAAAAATAATTCTTTATCGGTTGGTTCTTTTGTAGTTATTTTTTGGTTAGCTTGCTTTGGCTTCTGTTCAACTGCTTTTTGTTGATCATAAAGATTAAGCAATGAATATTGTGTCAGCACGGCTAAAGCTCTATTAAACTCCATCTCATTGATGGGTTGATTAGTTTTTAACTTAACATATTCTTGCAATAAGCTTTTGGGAATGCCATCATTATCAAGATAAGCAACCATGGCCAATAATTCATAAGCTAATTCTGATTCCTTTCTCATTGCACTAATTATAGGTGAAAGACTGGTAAAAATGGTCTCTTGATAACTATCAAATTCAACCCGCTTTATCCGTAGTTGTTCCTCGGCTTCCCATAACTCATGTCTTTTATTTAAAAATAATTGGTTATATTGCTCCATGTTAATGGTACTGCTATAAGAAGCAATGAATTTACCCGCTTTTGAAACTGCTAGGGGATAGCCATGCAAGGTTTCGGCAAGACGACCAGCATTGTGACTATCATTAGCGCCAGTGATTTTTAACAATAGCTCTACCGACTCTTCTTTAGTTAATTTATCTAAAAGCATCACATTTGGGTGCGGCGTTGAATCTTGAGTAGCGATAATAATATGACCATAGCTATCACTATCATGCTTTTCCGGGATATTCTTAAAAATACCAGCGCTGGTTTTAGCGTTATCAAAAATGATCAGCCAATTTAACTTAGTTACCCGCAACTTATCCCAGATTTGCTCTTGTAAGTTTTGGGTATTGACTAACTCAAGATTAATATGGAGAAAATTCTGCTCAGAATTATCTGGATAAAGTTTGTCGATTACGTTATTCCAGTTAAGCGCAAAATTGCGATATTGCTCATCCAAATCTTTGTTAAGATCAAATCCCCAAACAATATTATAATTAGGTTTATGTAACTCTCCATAACGGAGAATAACCTGAGTTTTTCCGCTACCTGCACTGCCTGAAACTACCAAAGCCTGCTGATTGTTTTGTTTGAATAGAAATTCATGCATACTTTTTAAGAACTCTTCCCGGCCAACAAAATATTCAGTTGGACCTTTCAAATTCCACATCAAAGGAAATGCTGGATTCTCATTAGCTAGACTTATATTACTAATGCCTATGTTGGTTGAACAGAGCAATAAAAGTAAACCAAGGATAATAAAATTACGGCAATTTTTTAAAATTCTCTTGAGCATAACTACCTCACTGCTATTTTAGGCATAGGAATCACATTATCGTTCCGATCGACCTCTAGCGGCAATAGGAGGATGATATTGTTGCCCTGGTTAGAGCTACTTATAGTTATGTCCCCACCTAACGATTCTTTGACTAAACTTTCGATAGTCTCTAAATTGAACTGGATCCGCGTTATACCTGGGAGTAGATTGTTCTTCTTTTGCAATAAGACATCTTCAATTAAGTTTTCGCTTATGCCAAGACCATTATCACTAATCTCAATAGTTATTCTATTCTTACTCTGACCTTGCTGAGTAATTATGGTAAGACTCTTCTCCTTAGGCAGTGAATATACAACCTTGGCTAATAAGCTAATTAAGATTTGCTTGAAGATTAACTCATTAATCTTGATTTTAGCCTTACCAATCTTATTGATAATTGTTATAGAGCGACTAGTAATAATTGGAGTAAATAAGCATAAAACTTCAGCAAAGATATCCACTACTTCAATTTCAGTTATTTTATCGTCGCGATTAAAAATATTATAACGCAAATCTTCACATAGACCGTCAATGCTAGCAAAGAGTTTCTCAACTACTTCAATATCTAATTCTTTCTGCTTGCTATAATGTTTTAATAATAAACGATTGCTATCTCTAATTTTTAACAAAGCTGCAGTATAGTATTGATTTATTTGTTGCTCTAAATTGGTAACTACTCGGTTTGTATCAAGATAATGATGGTTTTGCTTAGTTAGCTTCTCTGCGTCATTATTAGAAGCAATCAGTTGAACAGCTAAATCTTTCATCTGCTCTTGGTTTAGTAATAGTTCTTTAGAGAACGTCTCATTATATGAGTGTTTGATCTTTTTTCTTTCAATATAATTATAAATTAGTAGCATCAAGCTACCTAAACTTAAGATAGCTATACATCTTAAGAAAGAATCTTGGATAGTGTTGATGATAATTGGATGAACTTGCTGAGCAATGGTAATTTTGTGAGAGGCAGGAGAAAAATTCATCTCTTTGGCAAAGCTATATCCTTGAAGTGATGGATCTTTATCAAGCATAAATATTTCATCTTGTTTGGAGAAGTATAAGCTTTGTTTTTCACTGCTAATTTTAATTAAGTCATCATCAGCTAAACCATCATACAAAGTTTGTAATATTGATGATATTTTTATCTGTAGCTCAAAGAATCCTATTAAACTTTGTTCGACTGCTGGAACAATCATTATTATACTTACTTCACCATTGTTTTCTAATCTGTCATACATAAGTAATTGATGATCATTATTGAGCTTTTCGATAAGTTGCTCATTTGGCTGGTATATCTGACTGCCCTGAGCAGTAAAGGATTGATATGGATTATCGGCGAGGTGCCAAGTCAGCGGCACTCCTTCTGATAATACTCTATTAGAAGTAATCAAAGAGCTTAAAAATAGAGGGATTAAAGTCATGCTTTATCCAATGCTTTTTGTTGATCAGATTAAACCAGAGGCTAAGCCGTGGCGTGGCAGAATCAAACCTGGGAATAGTGACGCAGCTAATAACTGGTTCACGAGACACAATGGCTACAACCGCTTCATTACTCATTATGCGAATTTGACTAAAGGTCAAGTAGAAGCATTTGTAATTGGCTCAGAGTTAGTTGGCATGACTAATTTTAAAGAGGACTCAGGAAATTTTCCGGCAGTGAACAAGCTAGTAAATTTAGCAGCTACAGTTAAACATATTGTTGGCTCCTCTACTAAAGTAACTTATGCCGCGGATTGGAGTGAGTACCACCACTCGACAAATGGTTGGTATAATTTAGATCCTTTATGGTCATCACCTCATATAGATTTTGTTGGAATAGATGCATATTTTCCGCTCACCGAAGATTTACCGCAATCTCAGATAACTGAAAGAACAATAATTGAGTCATGGGAAAAAGGTGAAGGCTGGGATTATTATTGCGATAGTGATCGTTCAAAGAAGGTAAACTTTACTGGATTCGACTATGCTTGGAAGAATTTAGAGCATTGGTGGACTAATAAGCATTATAACCCAGATGGTCAGGTAACAGAGTGGCAACCTAAAATGAAACCAGTGTGGTTTTGTGAAATTGGCTTTCCTTCTGTTGACGCTTGCGCTAATCAACCTAATGTATTTTACGATCCATCTTCTAAAGAAAGTTTCTTTCCGCGAAACAGCCGCAGTAGAATCAATTTTCAGGCTCAACGAGAAGCTTTAAATGCCAGTTTAGATTATCTGCAAACCAGAAACAAGATGGAAGGTAAAGCTGATCTAGTGCCAAAGAGCTTTGTTTGGTGTTGGGATGCAAGACCTTTTTCATTCTGGCCAGATTTAGAGGGAGTCTGGAAAGATTCTATGCTTTGGGCAACTGGTCACTGGGTTAACGGTAAACTTGGCAATTCCACTCTTGGTGCCATAGTCGGTGAGTTATTTCAATTATCAGGTCTCTCCAAAAGTGATTATGACGTGACTCGATTAACTGAAACTGTAGAAGGTTATATTATCTTGCATCCAATTACGGTAAGAAATGCGCTAGAACAACTAGCTTGCAGCTATTTTTTTGAGACGATAGAAAGTGATGGGATCTTGAAATGCGTCTCTCGTGGCGGTAGTTCATGTATTAATATAACTCAAGATGATTTAGTGCCAACAGATAAAAATGGTGTTGCAGATGTTTTAGAGATAGTGAGAGCACAAGAACTAGAATTACCGCAAAGAGTTAATGTCACTTATATTGATCGGCCATTTAATTATGACCCAGTAACGGTAACCGCTCAACGCCAAACAGTTAAAGCAGTTGAGCAAGTGATGCTGAATCTGCCTCTAGTGATGAATGATACTCTAGCTAAAAAAATTGCCGATGTAACTCTATATGGCGCTTGGAAAGAGCGAGTAAGCTTTGTATTAACTCTACCACCTAAATATGTAAGAGTTGAACCAACTGATATCATTACCGTTATAGTAGAAGATAATACCTATCAAATGCGGGTGGTTAAAACTGATATGGAACGCAATGGCTTGATGAAGATTGCTGCTGTTGCAGAGGATATCAGCTCCTATGATTTTCATTCAAACACAAAGAGCGGTAGATCTGCTGCAAAACCTCCAGAATTGATCCCAGATACAATATTAGAATTGTTAGATTTACCACCATTACCTGGTGATCAAGAAAATCAACCACTATTACGTATTGCAGTAGCAGGAAATGGAGATGATTGGAATGGATCTGCTATTTACTCCTCTAATGATGGGGGTGAACAAGGCGGTAATAATTTTACTCCACTTGCTGGAATTGATACATCCGCCACTATGGGAATAATAATCACCGAGCTAGCGCCTTCTCAATCAGTAACATGGGATGAATATAATACAGTTGAGGTGGTACTATTTTCTGGCAGTCTAATTAGCGTCAGTGAATTAGCATTACTAAATGGAGCTAATGCAGCAATGATTGGCGATGAATTAATTCAGTTCCAAACGCAGATCTAATCAGAGAAAATACCTATCTGCTCTCAAGGCTTTTACGAGGCAGACAAGGAAGTGAATGCGCAATTACAAGTCATGAAGCAGGAACTAGATTCGTGTTATTAGACTCAGAGCTTTATGCTAATAACATGGCAACTAATTTAATTGGCAGAGCGACTCATTATAAAGCAGTAACAGTAGGAAATGCTCTAGGTAATACTGAGGAACAAGCTTTTACCTATTATGGAAATTGCTTAAAGCCATTTGCGCCAGTGCATATAGCTGGTAAACGAGATCACGATGGTAGCATTAACATCAATTGGATAAGACGATCTAGGTTAAATGCTGATTGGCGTGACAATGTTGATGTTCCATTAGGCGAAGAATCAGAGAAATACCAAGTTGATATTCTAGATGGCGATAAAATAATTAGAACATTAGAAGTTTCAACTCCATTAGCCACCTATATCGCAGCTGAACAAATGACCGATTTCAAAGACATCCCAAATACCATCACCATAAAAATATATCAACTCTCCGCTTTAGTTGGCAGAGGATACCCAGCAATAGCTATTATTTAACAGGAGAATAAAATGTCAAAAACAGGAAGATTAGGTTTGCCTTATATTGTGCAAGCCCAAGCGCAAAAGGAAGTCACCCATAATCAGGCTCTCAATATACTGGATGTATATGTAAATAACGTAGTAGAAGCTATTGTTGACGAACTGCCTGCTGAGGTAAAAGACGGTGGCATATATATCATAAATAATGAATTGGCTAAAGTATCAGACGGAAATTGGACCTACTATCCAGCCTTAGAATACATGGAAGTTTGGCTAAGAGATAAGCAGACCAAAATGGTTTTTAATGGCAAGAATTGGCTAGATATTAGGACTATGCTTTTTAATAATTCTGATAACAAAGGGAATGAAAACAATGGTGAATGACAAACTTAAAGAAGTTATACGTGAGGCCGTGCGCGAAGGCATAGACGATGCATTGACCAAATATGGTATAGACACTTCTTCTCCCAACTCAATGCAATCAGATATGGTTTATTTGAGGAAATCACGCGAAGGATCTGAAGAATTAGCCAAATGGGTCAAGAGGTCGATTATTACCGTGGCAATTTCTAGTATCTTGGCAACTCTCTGGAACGCTGTCAAACAAGCAATTAATGGAGGCTAGCGATGATGACGTTACTTGCAACACTATTAGGATTCATCTCTAGTACCTTCCCTGATTTATTAAAATTATGGAAGGATGGAGCTGATCGCAAGCATGAGTTAGAAATTCTAAAGCTTCAGATTGAGCAGCAAAAACAAGGCCATGTTAATCGATTAGAGGAAATCCAAATTGTAGCAGACGGCATTGAAGCAAAGGCTTTATACAAGACATATACTGTAGGGATAAGATGGGTTGATGCCCTGAATGGTACAGTTCGTCCAGTGCTAGCCTATTCCTTCTTCATATTATACTCGGCTGTTAAATATGCACAAATCTCAATATTGCTGGATTCAGTAAATATAGCAGATGCCTTTCCATTAATTTGGCATGAGGAGGATCAGACAATCTTCGCTGGAATTATAAGCTTTTATTTTGGCGCTAGATCTTTCTCGAAGTTGCGTTAGGGAGACATCTTCTTCTAAACCTGAGCATTTCTCGCTTTTTTAGCTTGACTTGAGTTTCAAGCAGAGCGAATACTATCAGCTGCAAAACAACCTTCAAGCAGAGGATTAGAGCCATATATGCGTCGCATTACATCAAATGGTCTACAACTTATAAAGAGATTTGAAGGCTTTTCATCTACAATATATTTAGATGTAGCAGATCTTCCAACGATTGGATATGGCCACCTAATCAAACCTCACGAAAAGCACCTCTACAAAAATGGCATTACTGAAACAGAGGCCATTGCTCTCCTCAAACAAGACATTGCACTAGCAGAACATGCTGTAATTCGTCTTATCAACGTTCCCCTCAATAACAACCAGTTTGATGCACTCGTATCATTTACATTCAATCTAGGCGCTGGAACTCTGCAACGATCTACCCTCAGGGCTAAATTAAACAAGCAAGAATACTGGGCTGCACCACGTGAATTCATGCGCTGGATATATGCGGAAGGTCAGAAAGTACCAGGTCTAATAATTAGACGCATGGCCGAGGTGGAGCTGTATTCATCGTTATAGCCATTATAACAGCTAAAATAGCTCACCTCAAAGATCATCAAGATAGTGAAATATTTGGCTGATAATAATGTAGAGTTATGGATTTAGCGCGACTAATAACTACCGATACTAGAATTACACCAGAATACCACTGTTATTACTTGAATTTAACAAAATATATTCAGAAAGTTTAATAATTATTATTGAAATGCAGAAAAATATAAATTACAGTTAAACTCATGCTTTAGCCGTAATGGAGACACATATGCTAGCTAAGCTGGATGAATTAGCGGATATAGATATGGATGGAGGTGATTATGGTAGCCTCTGTTGAAAATGCCGCGCCACTTTCTCCATACAATTACTTATATTTAATTGTTAACACTCCAACTTTTTATGTTTTATACCGCTTCCTATCTACTAGACTTAAGCTACCAATAGCTATAAATTCTCTCAAATATTTCTTTAAACATCTCCAAGCAACCATAACCACCAACAAAACGTTCCTCAATAAACATACATAATAACTATTATTTCAAAATATTTTTACAGCTAAAATAACTAAATTCAAAATGGAAGCATATATGGCGCAAAATACAAAAAATATAAATCTTAAAACAGCAGGTTTTAGCATTTTTAATAATCCTAAAAATAGTATTTCTAACTCTTTGGGCTATTCTGTTAGTGGGGTTGGAGACGTAGATAAAGATGGGTTAGATGATGTTATTGTAGGCGCGCCCGTAGCAGATAAAACAAATGACATTGATGCTTCAATATATATAATTTATGGAAATGGAACATCAAGTAATATTGATTTATCACATCCAATTACTCCAATCGCTCGAATATACGATACCGGTTCTAGTAATCAGTGGGGATATTCTATCAGCGGAGCTGGTGATTTTAATGGAGATGGATTCCCAGATGTTGTTATCGGAGCTCCCGGCGTCGATAACAATGCGGGTTACATTGAAATATGGTACGGAAGTTCAGCAGGATTGATTTATGGTTTCAATGATTATGGTTACACTAATAGTTATTTTGGTTATTCCGTTAGCGGAATTGGTGATATAGATAATGATGGATATGATGATATTATAGTAGGAGCATATAATGATAATGGTGGTTATCCTTTTCTAAATTGTGGCACTTTATATTATAATTGTTATGGATATAGTTGGATTTACTTAGGGAGCAAAACAAATTACAAAGCTTTTATTTCAGTCGAAGGAATCCATTATGGAGATCAGTCTGGATGGTCAGTCAGTGGAGCCGGTGATGTAAATGGGGATGGGTATCCTGATATTATTATTGGCGCTCCTTCCGCAGACTATAAAACTGCTGCTACTGATGTTGGTGCAGCTTATGTGGTATATGGAAACAAAACTCTGCATAATATCAATTTAAGCAGCTTAAATTCTGCCACCGGATTTGCTATATATGGTGGAGCGGCAGGTAGCAAAACTGGATATTCAGTAAGTGGGGCTGGTGATGTAAACGGCGATGGATTTGCTGATGTAATTATAGGGGCTCCTTGGATAAATAATAAAGCAGGCATTACTTATATCATTTATGGAAAATCAATTAACACAGATATTAACCTTACTCAATTAACAGAAAACAAAGGAATTGCAATTTATGGCATAGATTTTGAAGATTTTAGTGGATATTCAGTTAGTAATGTTGGAGATATTAACCGTGATGGTTATGATGACGTAATAATTGGGGCGCCTGAAGCGGTAATAATTGCTGAGCAGTATTCAGGAGTAAGTTATGTAATATATGGAAATAGAAAATTATATAACATAGATTTGAACAGTTTTGATGAAACTCAGGGTTTTAGAATTTTTAGTTATGCTCCTAATTATGCTCATTTAGGTGCAGCAGTTAGCGGAGCTGGTGATGTAAACGGTGATGGCTATTTGGATATAATAGTTGGAGCTCCGGGCAATATTGGTCTAGTAGAAACAGGAGATCAACTTGTTGCTGGAGTTCAAAACGCTTATGTAATACTTGGAAAAAGTACTTTTAATCTTGATACTAACGTGAGTACTTTTGGCAATACTATTTTTTTAAAAGCTCAAGATTCCACGTCTCAGTTTGGACATTCCGTTAGCAATATAGGCAATTTTAACGGAGATGTCTTTGGTGATGTTATTATAGGAGCTCCTGTAATAAATAGCGGAGCTGGCGCATGTTATGTTATGTTTGGTAATAATGAAACCCTTGAAAATCAACTTCTAGCGTTTACACCTAAAGACTTTAATCCTACATCAATACCTACTGTAGCCCCTACTAAAAGTCCCCATGCCGCTCCTACACCTAACCCCATTGCAAGTCCTACGGTAATGCCTACTGGAAAAAGTGCAAATACTACAGCTGGATATTCACCAAAAGGGTTTTATATTTATGGAAAAGAGAATACCAAAAGCGGCACTTCAGTTAGTACCGCATTAGATATGAACGAAGATGGCCTTGATGATATTATTATAGGAGCTCCAGGTGCAACAGATAGAACAGGAATAGTTTATGTTATATATGGCAACAAAACTAATATTGATCCTATTTATCTTGATCATTTACAATCAACTCAAGGATTTTCTGTTATTGGTACAACAAAAAATGACCAAACTGGTTATTCAGTTAGCGGAATTGGAGATTTTAATAATAATGGACATAACGATATTGCTATTGGAGCACCTGGCGTTAATAAATGTTACATAATATTTGGAAGTGGCGGTAAGAGTGCTGATATATATCTTGCTCAATTAACATCTAATAAGGGTTTTGCTATTTCAGGGATAAATACTAAAGACCAAACAGGTTGGTCAATAGGAGGAGCTGGTGATTTTGATAAGGATGGCTATGCAGATATAATTATAGGAGCACCAGGTGCATATAATGGTAAAGGTGTAAGTTACCTAATTTATGGTTCAGAAACCATTTCAGATATTAACCTTAGTAATAAACCTGATGATATTACTCAAGGCTTTTCTATTTATGGAGCCAATAGTGGTGATGGTTGTGGTTGGTCAGTTAGCGGCGCTGGAGATGTGAATAATGATGGTTATGACGATATTATAATTGGTTCGCCGAATGCAAATAATGGAGATGGAATTAGCTACATAATTTATGGTAAGCCTGAAAAATATTATACAAGTATTGATTTATCTCAGGGATTAAGTGCCACTCAAGGCTTCATCATTAACGGAGAAACAAATTATGCAGGTAATAGTGGCTATTCCGTTTCTTCTGCAGGGGATGTAAATCATGACGGTTATGATGATGTAATAATTGGTGCTCCAGAAGCTGATGCTGGAAAAGGTAAAGCTTATTTGGTATATGGATTTTATTCAACATATGAAAAGATAGTTATTGATCTTGCTAGCTTTGAAAATGCTGATCCTTTAAATTCTAAAGGATTTACAATAGAAGGGGGGGATAATTTAGGAAGAACTGGAGAATCAGTTAGTGGAGGTGGTGACATAAATCATGATAACTTTACTGACATAATTGTTGGTTCACCTGGTATAGGAAGTCATTCTAGCTATATTGTATATGGCTCTCAAAATAGAATACAAGAAGGAAGCACTCCATCACCAACTGTTTATCCAACTTTTAATCCTACTTCATGGGAGCACGGAGCTAAAGTTTGGACAGAAGATCATCCATATGCAATTCCTTTGATGGTTTTTGGAGTTACATCTATTCCTGTATTATTTTCTAAGCAAATTTGTTTTAGAGTTTTAGAAATTTGGGAACCATACAAAGATGATAGGTCTACTTGTATAAATGCTGCTAAGAGCTACTTATATAAAGCTTGTGAATATGCATTTATGAGTAAATATCTTGATTGGAAAGAAGAAAACGAAAGAAATCAAGAGGTTCTTTTACGTAGAGCCTCTAATCAAATAGAAAAAAGTGAACTAGATGGACGTAGAAATTCCAGACAAATAGAAATGACAGAAATGAATGCTGCATCAGAAAGTAGGATTCCTGAATATATCATGGAAAGTGGGCAAGCCACCAATAATCCATTAAGAGACTCTCAATTACCTTCATTGAGCGAATCATCGCAGTCAGATGAAGCAACAGAAATTGCAAGACAAAAGAGAGCAAGCTATAGAGGTGATGGTAATAACAAAAAAAGCTGCGTAGTTTGCTCTATTGACGCCATGATGGATCCAGAGCATGTAAGATTACAAAATGAGGAGTTTGCTAAATTTGGAGAAAACTTATTTGGTTATAACTTTCTGACAGAAAATCAAGCTATTTCTGCTACTAAAGCTCCTGCTCAAATCGCAAACACACCCACAAAAGCAGAATCCACTACTACAGATAACGCGCACTCCTCTCCTTCAAATAACAACCTGATGATCTCGTTACTTAGCGCACAGCAAATAGTTGAATATATACCAATAATCAAATACATAGCACATGGCTTCAACTTGAGCCTACCTGAGGTTCTAGGCAATAAGTCTATGCTCATAACCTCACACCTCATACTAGGAAATGCTGCTGCGGCCTTACTACCATACGAGAGCATGACCAATGGCATGATTACCTCAACTATTGCTACTTCTATCTATGTGATAAGGCTGGTATCAGCTGGTTATTTAGTTGAACAAAGACAAGAGGTATTATCTCAAGATGTACCGATGAGTAGCTTTGAAACGCTCAAATATTGCGGCGCCTCAATGCTAGCATATACGTTACCAAACCTTGCTAAATGCGCAGCTACCAAATGGTTTATACCAGAAGCTGAGTGTTCACTCATCGGCTATGACTTGGGGCTCAGCGCAAGTCTTGCTGGAGCTGATTGCTATGCTATGTATAAAGCAACGAGCGAGCCAATCATACCAACAACTGCAGATGTGCTGATACCATATATTGCGGACGCTATTGCATTTGCCATAACCAGCCAGTATGTGAGTATCGATATGAGTAGTGCGACGATGGCAATGCAGAGCGTGAAGCAGTGTATGTCAGCGGTAGCATCAGTTGTTGCGGTGGATTATGTAGGAAGAGTGATGATGGATATAGTTCCTAGTGAAATGAAAGATAATTATGTGGAGCCAGTAGTGGATTATGTTGAAAATACTTTTTATTCAATAACAGGAATTATATCAGATAACTTAAATTTAAAAGGCGAATTATAGCCTGTAATCACTTGTTTAAGATGACAAAATTATTCAACCCATAAATGAAATAGTTTAATTCCTAAGCAGTGATCTAACAAAAGCGTAAAATGGAGAAAGTATGACATCAATCAGTATAAATTTGGATTCTTTAACATCATCGCAAGGTATAAAATTCACTGGCACATTAGTAAATGGTAATCTTGGTGCGGCGGTTAGTGGACTTGGTGACGTAAACAATGATGGCTATGATGATTTTATCGTGAGCGCACCGAATGCAGGCAGTGGGGGTGGTGTCAGTTATGTTATTTATGGTACAACAAATCATTTTGGTGGTCAGATAGCTATATCACAATTGGGAACAAAACATGCATTTCAAATAGCAGGTGGCGTTCCTTCCATTTATAGCGGATCATCAGTTAGTGGACTTGGTGATATAAATAATGATGGGTATGATGACATAATTATCGGAGCTCCTTATGCAAACTCAAATGCTGGCCAGTCTTTTATAATATACGGTAATAAAACTAATTCTGGCGATCTAAACCTTTTAGTGATTGGGCCCTACGGTGTTACAATAGATGGAGCACAAGCTGGTGATCAGAGTGGATGTTCAGTTAGTGGTGTAGGGGATATTAATCATGATGGATACGATGATATGTTGATAGGAGCCTGGCAAGCTGATGATACCAAGGGATCTTCATATATGCTATATGGCTCGAAAAGTCTGCCACCCGTAATACATCTTAGTGATGTCAGTCAATATGGTATTAAAACTTATGGTGCACTATATAGTTACAGCGGTGGTGTACAAAGAGTTGGAGATGTAAACGGAGATGGGTATGTTGATATCTTAATTGGATATGGTTACAATGGCGTTTGTGTTATCTTCGGTGCTGCGTTACTCCCAAAAGAAATAAATCTTGCTAATTTAACAATTTCGCTTGGATTTACAATGTTTGGACCTAAAAGCAGCGAGGCTGGTTATTCATTTAGTGGACTTGGAGATATTAATAAAGATGGCTATGATGACCTAATTGTAGGCACTATGAGTATAGGTGATAGTTATGTAGTGTATGGAAACAAATCAATGCCAGGTATTATTGAACTTGATAACTTGGGAACTCAAGGCATATATATATATGGACCAGCTAACAGCGGCGCTGCAACAGGTGGTATTGGAGATTTTAATGGAGATGGGTATAATGACATTCTTATAGGAGCTGGAAATGCAGATCCTAATGGAAGAACTAATGCTGGATTATCTTTCGTTATCTTTGGTAATAAAACATTACCGAGTACAATTAACTTAGATAATTTAAATTACACACAAGGTATTTCTTTCCAAGGTGCAAACGCTGGTGACGGAAGCTCAAAAGTATCTTTTGCAGGTGATTTTAATAACGATGGATATGATGATCTAATTATCGGAGCACCTGCAGCAAATTCAAATATGGGAGAGGTCTATCTTATTTATGGTGGAGCTTTTATTTCATCTGCTCCAACTTCATTTCCAACTACAATGCCAACTATAGAACCAGAAGAATCAACCCAACCAACAAATACTATATGGTACAATACTTTAGAATTTAAAACAGCTTCAAGTTTTGCTCTTCCAGTACTTAGCTTTGTTACGGCTTATGTTTTTCGTAATAAGATAGCTATGTATATTTTGGATAACTGGAGTCATAATTATGTATTATATAATCCATATATTTCTCTAAAAGAAAATGAAATAGGTATAAAACTTTCTTTAAATAACCAGCTGATATGCATTGTTAAGTTTAAAGAATATATATTATTAGATATTGATCATGATAACCACGGTATTTCAAAACTATTATATAACACAATTAGGAAAAGCATAGAAAGTCCACATATATCTCAATCATTTACTTTATTGCAATCCGAAAAAAATCAAATTCGTGACTATTTAATAGCTCATAAGTATATTCAAACTACACAAACATTATGCTGTTTAAAGAGCTATAATGAATTAGGTTATGTTAAAGGAACATTGTACAACTTTTTCTTAAATAGCTTTGAAGCTGAGCATTCTAGAATATCCAAGAAGCAAGCACGCTCAGATAGTGTTGCAGGAGGAATTTCTATGGAAACATTGTCTACCAATTCTGCTTTAGATGGACAAGATAATTCTGCTCATACTATAAACCCTATCATCAAGGATGCAACTCAATTAGATGATGTTGAAAATCATGCCACTGTATATGCTGTTCCTAACATTCGTTACAATACCCCCCTACTTAACCACCCTCAAGCTTCTGAAATCTTTAAATACGCTCATGAAATTGGTAGTACTAAAGCTGTGAACACACTCTTGGATTATCAAGGCTATATTTCAAATGATATTAATGAAATTAAAGATACCATAAAAGAGATATTTGCAGATGGCAATCCAAAGGCTAAACCTATGGCACCCTCTTCTACCTCAAACAACCTGATGATCTCATTACTTAGTGCACAGCAATTAGTTGAATACATACCGATAATCAAGTATGTAGCGCAAGGCTTCAACTTGAGTTTACCTGAGGTTCTAGACAATAAGCCTATTCTCATCACTACCCACCTAATTCTAGGAAATGCCGCTGCAGCATTGCTACCATATGAGAGCATATCCAATGGAGTGATCACCTCTACTATTGCTACTTCCAGCTATGCAATGAGACTTGTTTCAGCTAGTTATTTAGCTGAGCAAAGACAGGATGCATTAGCCCAAGATAAACCTATGAGCAGCTTCGAGATGGCCAAATATTGTGGCGCCTCAATTCTGGCGTATACATTGCCAAGTCTTGCCAAATGCGCAATCACCAAATGGCTATTACCAGAAGCTGAGTGCTCATTCACTGGCTATGATTTAAGCATTAGTGCGAGTCTTGCTGGAGCTGATTGTTACGCTATGTATAAAGCAACGAGCGAGCCGAGCATACCAACAACTGCAGATATAGTAGTGCCATATATTGCGGACGCTATTACATTTGCCATAAGCAGCCAGTATGTGAGTATAGATATGAGCAATGTGGCTATGGCAATGCAGAACGCGAAGCAGTGTATGTCAGTGATAGCATCAGCTTTTGCGGTGGATTATATGAGCAGGATGGTGATGGATATAGTGCCGGTTGAGACGAAGGAGGGTGTGGAGCCAGTGGTGGATTATGTAGGAGAAATTTATGCTTGTGGCATTGATATTATCAATAAGATGATAGGAGTATCACAAAATTTTGATAACTAAAAGATTATTCATTTTTTTAATAAAAATTATAAGAGGTAATACAAATGTTAAAAAATATAAATTTAAGAAGTCTCACAAATTCACAAGATACTATATCTATTTCTGGAGCAGCTACATATAGTCAAAGCGGATGGTCAGTTAGTAGTATAGGAGACTTTAATAATGATGGTTATGATGATATGATTATTGGAGCACCTAGCGCAAGTTCAGGTGCTGATTATGATTCATACACTATAACTGGCCAATCTTATATAGTGTATGGCACAAGCTCCTTTACTAACATAAACCTTGCACATATAACTGAAGTGGAAGGATTTTCAATATACCTAGCATACGAATATCCTACATATAGTGCTAAAAGTGGTTACTCGGTTAGAGGAGCTGGTGATATAAATAATGATGGATACAGTGATATAATTATTGGCGCCCCTTTAGCTGGATCAGCAGGATCAAACATGGGCGTTTATGGTGAATCTTATGTCGTCTACGGAACTGCGACTCTTCTTAGCTCTATAAATCTTGCAAATTTAACAGCAGCACAAGGGTTTTCTATTATTGGTCTTTATGGGTGTGATAATGAGTTTGGTTATTCAGTTAGTGGAGCGGGTGACATAAATAATGACGGATACAGTGATATAATTATTGGAGCACGTCAAGCTTCATCCATTGGCAATTATGTTGGAGCTTATGTTGTATATGGACAAAGGTCTTTTCCAGATACCGTATACCTAGCAAACATAACTATAACACAAGGATTTTATACATATGGAGCTGGATTTGGCTTTTATGCAGTAAATGGAGCAGGAGATATTAATGGAGATGGATATGATGATGTAATTATTGGATACGTCGATAGTTCATCATGTAGTGCTAGCTCAGGAAACGGCTGCGATGGTAGTGCTTATGTAATATATGGTAATAAATCTCTTCCTGTTGCAATAAATCTTAAAAAAATAGCTACAGATCAGTATGGTTTTTCTATGTCAGGAGAAGCATATAGCTCTTGTGGTTATTCAGTTAGTAGTGCTGGAGATATGAATAATGATGGGTACGGTGATGTTATTATTGGAGCACCTTACGCAAATTCTAATGAAGAAGGTGCATCATATATTGTGTATGGAAAATATTCTATGTCTTACGATACTGTATCTTTAATAGCTTTAACTACAACTCAAGGCTTTACTGTTAACGGCGATTACGCTGGAAGTTATCTTGGTTTGTCAGTTGATAATGCAGGTGATGTAAATAATGATGGGTACGATGACATTATTATTGGAGCCACTAGCCCTGAATTAGAGTATCTTTTCTCAGGTGCAGTTTATGTGATATATGGAGCTACATCAATTTCAAGCACTATAAATCTTGCTGACCTAACTGCAACGCAAGGTTTTTCTATTATTGGTGACTATGCATATGGATATTCAGTTAGTGGAGCTGGTGATATTAATAAAGATGGATATGACGACTTAATCATTGGAGTGCCAGATGTAGAGCCATGTTATGAAGCGATATGTACAGGGAGCACTTATGTTGTATATGGATCTAGTGACTCAAGCGAATCTGATGATTCAAGCTCAACTTCAACTACGGATGATATAGGATTGATTACAGGAATCGCTATTGGAGGAGCAGCTGTATTAGGAATTACAGGTTATGCTTTATATGCTTATACTCATGATTTTTGGCCTTTTGTTGGTGAGTCGCTTGCTTCAAAAGCTGCTGATCATATAGGAGACACTGCACTTTAATAATGCATCAGACCGCTAATTAATTTAGCTCAGGAGCTTTAGTTTTATTAACAAGAATATGAGGCTATAAAAGGCATCATTAAATTTTAATTATAGGAAAATTTTATGAACAAAAATACACCAGAAAATCAACTACCATCTATTGCAATAAATGGGCATTATATCAAGGAACTATCTTTCGATAACAAAAATTCACCTGCCTCTTTTGCTTTGCAAAATACAGATCCAA
>JBASGW010000061.1:0-41805 GCA_049653745.1 Rickettsiales bacterium | reverse complement strand
TTGTATGTTACTCCTTTCACCTTTAATAGATTCACTCCTTTTATTGTAGGAGGAATTGGGTATGGAAGAAATGACACAAAACTGACAGCTAGCGGCCCTAACTCTTCATTTACTGGCAGCACCATTCACACTGACAATACTATCTATAAATTTGGCATAGGCACCAAAATTGCATATGATCAAGCTATTGCATTTGATATTCGTTACCAATATATGGACTTAGGAACATATAAAATTGGTCAATCTCAATATACCAGTGCAAAAAGTAAGTTAAAAGTGAATATGTTCATGGTTGGCGTGGGCTACACTTTCTAAACTATAAAAATAAATCCTTGTTATAATATTATGGCAAGGATTTAAACTCTTCAAATATTCTCTGTTATTTCTCTCCCTCTGTTTTTATAAATTAATTTTTATTGTTAGAATTAAAATTTGTAAGTGCTATAGAATTTCAAAAACTTTTACTTTCTAAAAAATTAAGAAATGCTCTCATTATTTACAAAAACTTAATCATATTAAGTTAATATATAAAATATTATTTACTTTTATTTACGAATGATATATAAAACATTCATGTTAAGTATTAACATATTAACTACGCAAATAAAAAGGAATTTATTATGATAAACTACAAACAATTAATTGCCACAACTTTGCTTAGCTCAGTTGCTCTAAGCTCTGCTTTTGCCCAAGATAGCAAAGACTTTTTCGTTCAACTAAATGTTGGCGGAGTTAACTCTTTAAGTTCTACCGCTACTTCACAATACGACCCTTCAAGCAAAACTACTGGAAGCGCTGGCACTACTTCTACTATTGGAATTGAAGCTGGCACTCAAATTAATCAATACTTCAGCACCAACTTAAGTTTTGATTATTTACCAAACTTTTGTAATAGTCGAGATTATAAATTTGATAATGTAAAAGTAGGAAGCCTTACTATAGAGGGGGAATCTATAGTAACCATGCTTAATTTATCTGCTAACATTGGTAGTTTAGGAAGATTTACTCCATACGTAACCGCAGGTATTGGTTATGCAAAAAATACCTTTAAAACAAGGGAAACTGTCTATAGCTCTAATTATTATTCTAGCGAAGATAGCACCAATAATTTTGCTTACAAATTAGGCCTTGGAACTAAAATTTCTCTTACAGAGTCTTTTGATCTTGATTTCCGTTACCAATTTATGGATCTAGGTAAGTATAAAACTGGCTCTTACAAAATTGGCCAACATAATTATGGCTCATATAAAGGTAATTTAAGAACAAATGAATTAATGGCAGGAATTGCTTATAAATTCTAATTTATACTTAAGAGAGGGCTAAGCTTTAGCCTTCTTCCCCCTTCTTTTATTCTACAACTATTCTTCAAAGATATAGCTAAAACATCTAAGAAAAAATTAATCTAATTACCAATTAGCTACCATCTTCTTAAACGATAAAAAATTTCTTTAAAAACTTGCCGCCTGATTTATTACTTGCCACAAAACCATACCCACTTTATTCATAGTCTGCTAGTGTTTAAATTTTAAAAATAGGATTTATTATGGGTACTTTGCGCTTAATATTAGGAGATCAATTATCTCATTCAATCTCAAGCCTTGAAGGATGCGGTTTATCTCAAGATATTATTTTGATGTGTGAAGTATGGAATGAGGCCACTTACGTTAAACACCACAAGAAAAAAATTGCTTTTTTATTTTCTGCAATGCGACATTTTGCAGAGGAGTTAAAGAATTTAGGATATAAGATTGAGTATATAAAACTTGATGATAAGTTTAACTCTGGCTCTTTTAAAGGAGAGATAGAAAATGCGTTAAAGCGACATAGAATTAACCGCATTATAGTAACTCATCCTGGAGAATATAGATTATTAAATGAGATGAAGCATTGGCAGAGTGAGTTTGGAGTTTTAGTTGAAATTAAACCAGATTCTCGTTTTTTATGTGAAATAGAGGAATTTGCAAATTGGGCTAAAGACCGCAAACAACTAAGGATGGAATATTTTTATAGAGAGATGCGCAAAAAATATTCTATTTTAATGGATGGGGAAGATCCAGTTGGAGGCCAGTGGAATTATGACTTTGAAAATAGAAAACCTCCTAAAAATGAGCTATATATTCCTAAACCATACTCTAATAATAAGAATGAGATAACAACTCAAGTTATAGAACTTGTTGCTAAACGCTTCTCCAATCACTTTGGAGATTTAGAGCCTTTTTACTTTGCTGTTACACGCAATCAGGCCTTGCAAGTTCTTAAGCTATTCATTGAACAGCGTCTTTGCCATTTTGGAGATTATCAAGATGCAATGATTGAAGGCGAGCCTTGGATGTATCATTCTCATATCAGTTTTTATTTAAATTGTGGTTTATTATTACCTCTTGAATGTGTTAGAGCTGCAGAAGAAGCCTATAAACAGAGGAAAGTAAAGCTTAATGCTGCAGAAGGATTTATTCGTCAGATAATAGGCTGGAGAGAGTATGTACGCTGCATTTATTGGTTTAAGATGCCAGAATATGCTGAGAAAAACTTTTTTGAGGCAAAGCTCAATCTTCCTGAATTCTACTGGAGCGCAAATACTGATATGAACTGCATGAGTCAATGTATAAAAGAAACAAAAGAAAATGCTTATGCACATCATATTCAACGATTGATGGTGTTAGGAAATTTTGCTCTTTTAGCAGGAATTGATCCAAAACAGGTCAATGAATGGTTTTTAATTGTTTATGCAGATGTTTATGAATGGGTTGAACTACCTAACGTATCTGGAATGATTCTCTTTGCAGATGGCGGATATCTAGCCAGCAAACCATATGCTTCTGGAGGTAATTATATTAATAAAATGTCCAACTATTGCAAGAACTGCAGTTATAAAGTTGCATTGAAGAATGGTCCAGAAGCTTGCCCTTTTAATTATCTTTATTGGGATTTTTTATCACGTAACCGAGAAAAGTTAGAATCTAACCATCGTATAGGCATGATGTATAAAACCTATGATAAAATGGATGAAGATAAAAAAATTGCAATCCAGCATGACAGCAAGAAATTTTTGGAAATGATACAAATTCTTCAAGACTATTAATTGCTGCAGGGCTAGATAAAGAATTTTTGGCTAATATTTAAATTAAAATTATCTATTTAAATACCATATACTAATATTAAGAAGGGCAGCATAGGAAGTCCATAATAGATATGGAACTAATAGCCATCCAGATAGTTTTGATATTTTAAAAAACTGAGAGATAGTAAAAACTAGAACTAGCCATAATAAAATAATATCTCCTAGAGCATAGTTGATTAAATGGAAACCAAAATAAAAAACAGACCATAAAGCATTAAGAATGAGCTGAACTATAAATAAAATATTAGCTCTTTTTATTGCCCTATAATCTAAAGAAACAGAATTAACATGGCCCCATGCAAATCCCATCATTAAATATAATAAGGTCCATACCGGAGCAAATAACCAATTAGGAGGAGTAAAATTAGGCTTTACTAAAGACTTATACCAAGTGTTCACAGATAATTGAGTAATAAAACCAGAAAAAACCTCAACCATAACGCATATAGCAATACAGAATAAATATATTTTTATTTTTCTTGTATTCTTAAATTTTAAAATCATATAATTTTCTTATAACTTCTATAATTCATTTAAGTTAATAAAATATTTTTATAGCTATGTTAGGATTTATTTGTTTAATAATTTCAACAAATTCTCTAATTTAAATACATCATTCTTGCTTTAAGGCAATCTCTTTCAATTTGTTTAATTAGCTCTTCAGTGCTAGGAAATTTCTTTTCTTTTCTAAGATAGTGAGTAAACGTAACTTTAATCATTTGCTCATATAAATCTTGATTAAAGTCGAATATGTGAATCTCAAGCTTAGGTTTTGTAACTGCAAAATTAGGCGTAATACCTACGCTAATAACACCAGGATATTTAATCTTTTGATACTCCATAAAACCAGCATAGATTCCAAGATCTAAAGGAAAATCTTTTGGCACTTCTAAGTTTAGAGTTGGATATCCTAGTTTCCTACCAATTTTATCGCCATGCCTCACTACACCTGAAAGAGTAAAGATAATTTTATTATCAGGCTTAGACATAAAAACACTTAAAATTATAAACTACTGCAATTTTTTGCGATCAAATCCTACTAAAATTGCCTTATTGTCAGGATTATTTTGGATATTTTTTTCTATATTGCCTTCTGCAATATACTTAGCTAGTTCTGCATTAAATTTCTGAACCAACTCTTGAGACTTCTCTAAGTTATTTTTTGAGAAAGCTAGATATAGCATATGTCCAGGATCAATAGGAAAAGAAGATATATAATTTATGTCAGAAAATAAATTATTATATTTATTTATCCAATATTCACACACATGCTTTGAACAAACAACCAGATCAACTCTTTCTTTGTCTAATTTTTCAAGATTATTTACATCAGGAGTTGCAGAAGCGATGGGAGCTAAGTTAGATAAATTAGCTTGAGCAAATTCTTGACCATAAAAATAATCATCTATAATTGCCACATTATATTTTTCTAAATCAGAAAAACTATTAATTTCTATATTTTTATCTTTCTTTTTTAATAAATAAAATTGACTATACATTATAGGATTAGAAAAAATAAATTTACTCTCTCTTTCTGAAGATTTTTGAATACTAGCAATAGCATCCATGTCACCAGATTCAGTTAAACTTAACGCTCTTTTCCAAGTAAAAGGATAAAATTCTGCTTTATAACCGATACGAGAAAAAACTTCTGATATTGTTAATTGGTTTATACCAACAACTTTACCATTATCTAAATATTCAAAAGGAGGAAAGTCTCCTATTGCTATTTTTATAATTTTATCTTCAGCATAAGCAGAATTCCATGCGATAAAAATATAAAATAAAACTCCCCATATATTTCTCATAACTCTTACTAACCCTTCATTATACCAGATAAATTATATAATAGTATTCGCTAGGCGTATACTAAAATCACTCAATTGTTGATACATACTCAATATAGATCCTTTTCTTCAGCTCTAACAAATATTTTTGTGCCTCAGCATTTATCTTCTTTGCACTTAATTCTTGATAAATTTCTTTGATATCTTGAGGATTATTTTCTGTTACTTTACCACAAAGCATTATAATTTGATGCTGGTCATATGCTGGCACAATATCACTTATTTGATTCACTGACAGGCTTTTTATTAAAGATTGTAAATCTGGATTAAGATCAGAGAAAGATACCTTATTATGGTAAGGCCTAGAAAATCCATATTTTATAGCAATAGAGTCTAAATCATTACAATTATTAGCCTCTTTTCTAACTTTCTCTAGCTTTTCAGAGCTATACATTTTAAACATCAATTGTTTAAAATCCACTTCTTTTATTTGCTGACTTCTAACTTGCTGCTCATCTCTAACCTCAGCATCAGAAACTTTTACCTTATTATAAAATACCGCACTTACTAGTTTTCCCCAAAGTATTTGACTTTCTATTTGAGTCCATAATGACTTATTATTCATTAGGTTTTTCATAAATGCATCTGAATAGTTTCTATCTTGTTGTAATTCTTTAAATTTAAGCTTTATTTCATCATCATTAACTGTAACTTTCAATCTTTCAGCTTCATTATGAAATAATTCTTCACTAATTAAATTATTTAATATTTGCTGTTTCACCTCAGGACTTTCAACCAGACCTGGATTTATAAACCTCAAAGCATCCAATCTTTTTTCTAAATCAGCAGAAGTAATTGCCTTCCTATCAACAATAACTAAAACTTGACTAGCATAAGCAATATTATTTAGAAAAATTATTAAAATTATTAACAAACAACGCATAAATAAGCCCTAATTAATGTTTTTTAGTGATATATCAAACCAAAATTCTGTACTAGATTTTTTATCTTGATTCTTAGTTAAATCTTTATCTAAAGTAGCAGAATAAGTAATACAATCATTTACGTATTTTATCTTAGTTCCCATTGAAATTAAACCATTTTGTAAATTTGGATTATCTCTTTTTCTACTTAAGTCTTTTCTAGTATTAACTGAAAAACTAAAATCCTTATAATCATTTATACCAGTTTCTAAAGAAATTTCACGCCTGTTCTTCACCCCGCCAACTTGTTGATCGTCTTTATAATAAAGAATATCACTTGAAATGAAGGCTTTACCATATTTTAATGTCACCGTTGCTTCATTTGTTTTATTAGAAAAATTATACTTATCAACTTTAAATTGGTAAGAAGTTATAATTTTGTCAGCAAAATCTAATTTAAGGCGCCCAACATAATCTGAAAATCTATCTTCTTTTTTATCGGTAATCAAATTTTTTGGCTTATTTTTATATATTTGTCCAAATAAGAAACTACTATTTAATATATCTTTATAATAGGCTGATGTTTTCATTCCATAGCTAGTTCTTGGAGTATTCTCAAAAAGGTCTATTCCACTATACCTAGATTCTCCAAATAGATTAGCATCATTTAATTCATTTGATGGACTATCTTCGTTATATATTTTACGATTATAATTGCTATAGGGAGTAATAATAGAGCTAGCAAGAGGCTCAAAAACAACTTTAGTATTATTAAAATTACTACCCAATGGATAAGACCAATCGGCCCCCACCTCTGGAATTGTTCTATTAACTCCGCCTGTATAATTTTCATTAGGATTGTTTAGAGCGGCATTCTTATAGTAATAAGCATCATTCCTAAGCGAAGTAAATAAATTAAATTTATGACCAGAATCAGTAATAATTGATTTTTGTAATTTATTTTTTATTGAGGCTCTATTAGTTTGTGTTCCCACATAACGATCTATTTTAAGGAAATTACTTTCAAAAATATAATTAGAACCATCATCGAATTGGTGTAACTTATGATTTGATTCAAACAAGGGGAGAACCATTGGTGTTTGATGCATTTCATTGGCATTATCACTAGTTTTTGGACGCAAATTTTGAAATCCTAAAGCCTGAACTTCATAATAGCCCCTCTCTTGATAAGCACTATTATAAACCTTGCTAGTTAAAAAATCTTCATTCCCATGATTATAATCTTTAAGATAAGACTTATCTGAAGTTACCTTAGTTTTCCAACCCGCATAATTATTATGGGGTAATTTAAAATCAGCCTTAGAATCGAAATGATACCTAAAATTTGGATCTAGCTTAGCAGTATCTGGAGGATAGACATAATGCTCTGTTGAAGCCAAACTTCCTGAAGTGGTTACCATCCCATTAGAAGCTAAGTATCTCTGCTCTGCTTCTAATGCTGCTCCCCTTTTAGTAGTAAAAACAGGGGTTAGAGTCAAATCATAATTAGGAGCCAAATTAAAGTAATATGGCACTTTTAACACTGCACCTAAATAGCTACTACTGCCTTGCTTAGGCCTTAATACTCCAGATTTTCTATCCGCTTTACTAGTATAGTGAGAAAGATACGGACTATAGAAAATTGGAACCCCATAAAATTTAAAAACAGGATGAGTGTAAGACATGCTATTTTCTTTTTGGTCAAGAGTAGCAGTTTTAGCAGTGATTTCCCATATTGGAGACTTGCCCTCACAAATTTTACAAGCAGTATAATAGCCTTCGGTAATGTCAGTGAAAATTTCACTATCTTTTTTAGCAAATTCTCCTTTTAAAGTTGATTTATCAGGCATTAGAATAGTAAAATGATTTACTGAACCAAATTTCAATCTATCACTCAAAATAACTTTATCGGCATTAATAATATATCCCTCTTTTTGGAGCATCTTAACTTGATCTTCTGCCAAAAGTAGGTCTTTATTTATATTATATTCAACAAAATTTGCACTAATTGTTTGATTATCTTGAGTGGCAACAACATTACCCGTAGCAATCATCTTAGCATTAGGCTCTTGGCCTTGATATTCAACCTTATCTGCATCTATAACTATTGGACTATCGCTTAAAAATTTATCTACAGCTAATCCCACAGAGGAAATACTAAATAAGAAAATAGTAAAAATGCCCTTGAGCAATAAATTCATATCATTCTTTATATTTTAAAATTAAGATTTATTTCTAACATATTTCAAAATGCAAAACAAACAGTAAACAATTATTGAGCATAGATATCTTATTATAAAGATGAATATTATTGCAATATAATCAAATTTAAACTAGTGACTCCTTGGTTTCTTTTTTGGTTCATTAGTTTCCGCATCTGATTCCCTAAGTCGATTCTTCACTGCATTAGAGGCACTTAATAAAGGATCTAGGTTGGATGAAGTATTACTCCAGCTAATACTTAAATCTTTAACCAACTTAGCAATTTGCTCTGGTTTCTCTTTTACAATTTTTCCTAAGGTTTTATGATTTATTATTTCTATTGCTCTATCTAATTGCACTTTATCTAAGGTTATTAAATAACCAAGTTGCTTTGGATTTGTTAAAGCATAATCATGAGCATTGGTATCAGATATTACTGTATTTAAATTTTCTTTAATCTCAGAAGAACTCATTCCATTTTTTAATGCATCATCTATAAATATGCGGTTATTAGACAATCTTAATGCTGGCCCTAAATCACCTCTTGATGCTACTACTTGAAGTTTGTTATCTGAACTAGTTCTTTGATTAAAATTACTGATATCTTTTATAGAACCAATAAATTCAGCTATATTACGTGCAGGGTCTTCAAATTTATCATCTTGAGTAATATTCACCATTCTCTCTCTAAATAGCGCTTCATTGTTTTCAATAAACCTCTTGCGTTCATTTATTGGAAAAAGATTAGTCTCATCATCACTTAAATGCGCTAACAAGGTTTGCTGTTGATTCACTGTTAAAGCTTTTCCTTCTTTAGAATCAGCCACAGCATGAGATAGAAATTGCCTATTTCTTCTTACTATATTTTCTAGAGCCTTATCTTGTATTCCAATAGTAGTTATGACATTATTTTCTTCTAAGACTTCAGCTAGATTTACCACTTCGTCTTTGTATAGGTACATTGGTCCATGATTGTGATCCCAAAAACTCATACTAGTTAAAGTACGATTTACTTTTAGAGCTTCAAATAACTTCTCTGGTGCTTCGGCTCTTCCCTCTGCAAAGTTGCCACCAAGATAAATGCTAGTTAAAGCAGTGTTTACTTTCAAAGCTTCAGCTATGCTTGTTGCTGCCCCCTCATATATATCGTTGTTACCAAGATCAATGCTAGTTAAAGTACGATTTACTTTCAAGGCCTCAGCTATACTTACTGCTCCTGTATCATCTATATTATTAAAAGAAAGATTAATGCTAGTTAAATAACGATTTTCTTTCAGAGCTTCAGCTATACTTGCTGCTCCTATATCTTTTATCTGGTTAGCTCTCAAATTAATGCTAGTTAATGTACGATTTACTTTCAAGGCCTCAGCTATACTTTCTGCTCCTGCATTCTCTATAATATTCTCTTCCAAACTAATGCTAGTTAAAGCTGTATTTACTTTCAAAGCTTCAGCTATACTTGCTGCTCCTATATCTTTTATCGGGTTAGCTCTCAAATTAATGCTAGTTAATGTACGATTTACTTTCAAGGCCCCAGCTATACTTTCTGCCCCCGCATCGTCTATATCATTGTCGCCAAGATCAATATTAGTTAAATAACGATTTTCTTTCAGAGCTTCAGCTATACTTGCTGCTCCCGTATTGTTTATACGGCTATCGTTCAAATTAATGCTAGTTAATGCACGATTTACTTTCAAGGCCCCAGCTATACTTTCTGCCCCCGCATCGTCTATATAATTGCCGCCAAGATCAATATTAGTTAAATAACGATTTTCTTTCAAGACTTCAGCTATACTTGCTGCTCCTTCTTCCTTTATTTCACAATCGAAAAGGCTAACTCTAGCTAAAGTAGTATTTACTTTCAAGACCTGAGCTATACTTGCTGCCCCTGCATCACCTAAGATATTTTCATCAAGATCAATGCTTGTTAACGTGCTATTTATCTTTATAGCATCTGATAATCTATTAATTTTATTGATATCACCACTTAATCCAGAAAATTTCACTTCCTTAAGTTCTGGATTATTTCCAGAAATCTGAGCAATAGCATTGTTGAATTCTTCCTGATTCATACAATTGATAACTTGCACCATAGCTCTCTCCTTTTAAATTTATTATTCTAGGTATATCCTTAGTTTTGATTATTATAAGATAAAAAACTGGAATTATAAATTATTATTTTTACATAGATTTTAATATATTAGAACACTAATAAAATATCTAAGATTAGATTGACTAAAAACTCATTCTCTGGGAATTCTATTACCATGCTAGTAACATCATTATTTTATTTAGCCATAAATTATAACATCTAGCGATATCAAAGAACTTAAATTTGTTGCAGTTTATTAAAAAATCAAATACAAAGATAAAAATAAATCATTAATTATAATTAAAGATGAATCATTTTTCTGAAAAACTTGTTATCCTAATTTTATTTTTAATCCAATTTATTGACGTATTGGATTTTATGATAGTTATGCCTTTAGGGCCTGATTTTACCCAAGAGTTAGGAATATCAAATGCTAATCTGGGCTGGCTTGCCAGTAGCTACACTATTGCCGCTGCAATTTCAGGAATTTTAAGCTCCACTATTATTGACCGCTTTGAACGAAAAAAAGTTTTAATTATTGCTCTTCTAGGCTTAACCATAGCTAATATTTTATCAAGCTTTGCCTGGAATATACATAGCATGTTAGCTTCAAGATTTTTAGCTGGTATTTTTGGTGGCCCAGCAACTTCAATATGCTTCGCCGTTGTAAGCGATTTATTTGCCGAAAAAAGACGTGGTGAAGTGATGGGAAAAGTGATGAGTGGCTTCTCTTTAGCTGCTATATTTGGCGTGCCTATAGGTTTAGAAATTTCTACTCACTTTGGATGGCATATGAGTTTTTATATGGTTGCATTATTATGCATTATAGCCATTATTTTAATAGTTGGTTTTATGCCACAAATCAATATCCACAAAGCTTCAGCCAAAGAAAATAAAGTGACTTATCTTAGTTTATTTGGAAACTCTAAGTATTTACTAGTATTCTTATCTACTTGCCTTGGATCGATGGCAGCTTTTATGATTATTCCTTATATTTCTCCTTTCATTCAAGCGAATATGAACTTCCCTAGAGACGACATAGGACAAATATACTTTTTGGGCGGCTTAGGAAGTTTTTTTGCTATGCATTTAGCAGGAAAATTCATAGATAAAACTTCATCTTTTTTAACCACAGCATTAGCTAATATATTTATATTATTTACTCTAGTTTTAGGAATAATTTTTAAAGTAGATTATGTACCGATTTTATTATTATTCTCCCCATTTATGATTGGAATGGCGGTTAGGAATGTGTCTAACTACACACTTTTCTCTAAAGTTCCATCCTCAAATGATCGAGCTGGATTCATGTCTATTATATCTTGTGTTCAGCATATTGCTTCATCTCTAGGGGCCGTGTTAACCTCTATGATTTTAGTAACTGAAAATAATGGTCATTTAACTAATATGAATATAGTTGCTTTAATTGCACTCATCTTGTTTCTTGGATCACCTTTATTATTAAATAAAGTAGAGAAGAAAATAATTTTAGCTAATCTTAAAAAAAATTCTTAAGTTAACCACCTCGTACTAATGCTTAATTATGTCTTTAACTTCTGCGCTAGGAAAATTTGTTAATATATCTTTTACCAATTCATGCTGCTTAAACTGCTCAATTTGTTTTAGCTTTGTCTCTTCTGCTTGAGTTGATAAAGTTGGACTCCCTTCTTCTGAAGCAACTAAAATAGACCATTTATCACCAGTCCACTCTTCTAAAAAGGCCATCACTTTTTTAACGAAATGAAGCGGCACACTATTAGTGTGGCGCACTTTAATTTTCAGCGGCTCAAATTCAATTAAGTGCACGTCATTAACTAAATATTGATATAGCAGCATTTCTCTATGATGGTGAAATAATTGAGTTAATTCTTCAAAATTATTGATGCTTAATTTAGGCTTATGCGAAATGGCATGCACTAATGAATTACTATTTTCTGCAAATTCTCCTAAAGAGCCGCTTTCTATTTTTTCAATTAAAGCTGTAGGAGTTGGTATATTACTTAAATGACATAAACGAATTATCAGCATTTCAGCAGCAATAAGCTGATTATTTGAAATTCTCATTTCGTTAATCCCTTTAAGGATCATTTGCCAAATTATAGTTAAAGTGGTAATGCTACAGTTATTAGCAAGAGCCTCTATTTCTTTTAACTCTTCATTACTATAAGCAAAATCTGAAGTATTAGCATTAAGTTTACTTTTACTAATATTATGCACTAATTCTAAAAATTGCTGAAAAACCTGAACTAAATCTTTCCCTTCATAATAAAACTCATTTATTGCTTTCAAAGCATCAATAGCTAAGCCAGCAATAATAGCTTTAAACAATAATATTACTTTAGTGTTATTACTAAAGCCTAGTAAATCCATAACCATAGCTTTAGTAATTTGCTGTTTGTTTGCATTGGCAATCACTAGATCAAGCAGAGACAAACTATCTCGAACCGACCCTTCCGCATGCACAGCTATTAGCTTTAAAGCATCTTCTGAAGCCTCAACTTCTTCTTTGATTAAAATATCTTGCAGATGAGCCACTAATTGCTCATTGTTCAAACGTTTTAATTCAAATTTCTGACATCTAGATAAAATAGTTATTGGAATTTTTCTAAGTTCCGTGGTAGCAAAAATAAATTTAACATGCTCTGGGGGCTCTTCCAAAGTTTTAAGCAGTGCATTAAAAGCACTGGTTGAAAGCATGTGCACTTCATCAATAATAAATATCTTATATTTTCCTAGAAGTGGTAGATAGTTAGAATTTTCAATAATTTCTCTGGCATCATTAACACCAGTGCGACTAGCTGCATCAAGCTCAATAATATCTGGATGTTTACCAGCGAATGAAGATTGACAATTATTGCAAACGCCGCAAGGAACAACTAATTTTTCTTCTATAATTGGACTGCTGCAGTTTAAAGTTTTAGCAATAATTCTAGCGGTTGTTGTTTTCCCGCTGCCTCTAATACCAGTAAGTAATATAGTATGAGCAACACGATTAAGTTTAATTGCATTGATTATTGTGGTGATTACAAAATCTTGTCCTTTAAGATCAGCAAAATTAAGTGGTCTATACTTACGCGCCAAAACCAAATAATTTTTATTCATAAAAACACCATTAAGCTTAAATTAAAGCTAGTAGCGACCTACCGAATCTATAATACGGCTGCTTTCTTTCGAACCTGACCGAGTTCTCATAGCTCAAATATCCACTACTAGCCTAGCTCATATTAAAATAAATTACTCTCCATAGCAAGAGATAAGAGAAAGGATCATCTGTATTTTAGCTAAATATAGGTGATTTTCTAAAATATCAATGCTGGTTTAAAGCTTCTTTTTTCTATAATCTTTAGAAGATCTATATTATAATATTTTTAAATAATTATTTTTGTAATTTTTATGCTATCTCGAATTTTTCTTATCCTCAATTTATTGGCATTTTCAGCACAAGCAGAAAAACCTTTTTTGCATGTTTCTTTTGATGTAACTCGTGAATTATTTAAAGAAATCAATTCTGAGTTTATTAAAGAATATGATTCTATAAATAAGATTCGTCAATCCCATGGAGGTTCAGGAAAACAAACTGCTGCAGTACTTCATGGATTGCCTGCAGACGTAGTTTCTCTTGCCCTGCCCTACCATATGGACTTACTCGCAGAAAAAGGAATGGTTGCAAATAATTGGAGAGACTTATTTCCTAATAACTCAGCTCCCTTAAGCACCAGTATTGTTTTTTTAGTGCCTAAAAATAATCCTAAAAATATAAAAGATTGGAATGATTTAATTCGCACTAATATTAAAGTAATAACCCCTAATCCCAAAACTTCTGGTGGAGCTTTATGGAATTATGCTGCGGCCTGGATTTATGCTAATAAAATTCATCCTAATAATTTAGAGCTGGCTAAAGATTTTATGGCTAAATTATATCATAACGCCCCTGTTTTAGATTCCACTGCCAGAGGATCAGCCGTAACTTTTTTAAAGCGCAATTTAGGAGATGTGTTAATAACTTGGGAGAGCGAAGCAAAATTTATAATTGCTAAATTAGATCCGAATTATGAGATAATTTATCCTTCAATTAGTATAAAAATTGATATTCCTGTAGCTACCATAATTAAAAATAAAAAGAATTATCAAAATTTGGCAAATCAATATATTGAATTTTTATTCTCATCTAAAGGACAAGAAATAATTAAAAAAAATTATTATTACGGCTATAAAGATAATGCTTATGTTTTAAACAGAGCGCTAATTAAAGAAGAAACTATTAATTGGCCTGAATTTAAAAAACAGCATTTTTCTGAGAATGGTGTATTTGATCAGATTTATAAATAATTATTTGCAATTTTATTGCTTTTGTGTAAAATTATTAATAAATAATAATTAAATGGATAATAAAGTAAATGTTAAATGCTAACTCAATAGCTATTCCAGAAAATATAAGAGAACTTAAGGCTTTTATTTTTAGAACCTTTAATAGTCTATATAACCTCCAAGAGCCCACTGATCCAAATATAGTTAACTATTTACGAGAAAACTATCCCCAAGCTTCAGAAGATGCTACAAATTTTGTGGTGGCCCTAAGAAGCGCTAGGTTTAATATTAGAGACGCAGAATGGGATGGCAACTGCTTCTTTCAAGTGATTGCTGAAACTCTAAATCAACAAAATGCCAATAATAACCATAATCCTGCAAATTTAAGAGAGATGGCTGCTAATTATATAGAAATCAATATTAATGATTTTGCACCTTTTTTATTAGGTAGAGAAGAAAACCCTATTGAGGCAGAAACTTATCTACAAAACTTAAGACAAGATGGCCAGCCAGCCGATGAAGCTGCAATTCGTGCCTTGGCCCAAGCGCTTGATATTAACATTTACATTTATACCAGAATGGCACATCAACCCACTGTAATCGAAGGAGGCTCTTCTGAAACAATAAATATTGGCTTTACAGGTGGCCATTATGTGTTTTTAACTCCAATAGCGGCACCTCAAGAAGATGATTTTGAAGCTGATGCTACTGCCCATATGGAAATAAGCTCAGACTTTGACGAAAATGATCAAGAAACAACAGAACAAGATTATACCGCACTTGATTCCTCATCTTCATTCTTATTAAACCAAGCTTTTATCCAAAACTCCTTTTCTAATATAGATCAAGATAGCATTATTATCCAAACTCCTATTCTAGATTCATTAAACTCTGTAAGAGCCAACTTAGCTAATATCTTTTATGGACAATCAGCATCAAATCCAGAACAAATACAACAAGAGGAGCTAAACGAAGTAAGAGAGAATCTATCAGATAGGTTCCATAATCAAGATGCAGATAGTTTATATAATAATAACCATGGAGTAAGTGGATTTACTGTTGTAGCCAGCATAGCTGCTTTAGGCTATTTCATTTTTTATGAAAATGCAATTGGATATTCTGGCTAGATTACGCCCTAATTAACAAGAGATTTTTGTTGGTTATAACCAAAAACTTCTAATAAATGGCGATATTTCTGATTAGTTTCATGCTGCATCAAAGGATCTTCGGCTAATATTTTCTTAGCTTGCTCATTAGCAAGAGTTATAAAGTGATGATGCAGCATTAAATCAACCACTTTAAAATCTGGCAATCCACTTTGTTTAGTACCAATTATATCTCCACTACCTCTCAATTTTAAATCTTCTTCAGCTAGTAAAAAACCATCTTCTGTTTCTTTGAGTATTTTTAAACGCTGCCAGGAGGTTTCACTTATTGGTGGATTATAAAGTAAAATACAGTTAGAAGCCTTAGCTCCTCTACCCACTCTTCCTCGTAATTGATGCAATTGCGATAGGCCAAAACTTTCAGCATTTTCAATAATCATTACGGTGGCATCAGCTACATCAACCCCCACTTCAATTACTGTAGTTGCCACTAAGATTTTATATTCACTATTAATAAACTTATCTAAACTTTCTTGTTTAGAAATATTATCAAGCTTTCCATGTATTAAGCCTACTATATTAGGGTAGAATTTTTCTAAAACATTTTTTCTGGTTTCGGCAGCAATTTTTACTGACTTAATATCAGCTTCTACTTCCTCTCCTTCAACAATTAAAGGGCACACCCAGTAGATTTTCCCTCCATCTTGAATTATATGATCTAAAGAAGCTATAAGATCGTTTAATTTATTTTTAGGTATAATTGAAGTTTTTATAGGTATTCTAGATTTAGGCTTTTGCATAATTCTAGTTATTTCCATATCACCATAAAGAGCTAAACTTAAACTTCTGGGAATGGGAGTTGCTGACATTATTAATAAATCAGCTTTATTTCCTTTACCCAGCAGGCTTAGTCTTTGGTTAACTCCAAAACGATGCTGCTCATCTATCACCACTAAAGCTAAGTCTTTAAAAATTACTTTTTCTTGAAATACAGCATGAGTTCCAACCAAAATATCAATCTCGCCTAGCGCTAACTCAGATAAAATTCTCTGCCGTTCTTTTGTTTTAGTTTTCCCTGTTAACAGAGCATATTTAACTGGTAAATCAGTAAAGAATTTCTCTAAATTTAAGAATAATTGATTTGCCAACACATCTGTTGGCGCCATCAATACAGCTTGAGCTTTGCTTTCCACAGCATTCAGCATTGCTGCAAATGCAACCATGGTTTTGCCACAGCCAACATCACCTTGTAATAATCTAGACATTTTTTTGCCCGAATTCTGATCACAGCTTATCTGCTTAATTGCTTCTAATTGACCAGGAGTTAACTCAAAAGGTAAGTTATCTAGAAACCTTTGTAGTAACTGACCTGAAGCTAAAATTTTTCTACCTTCATGCTGATTTTTATAATAACGTAAAATATTTATCATGAGCTGAGTTGCCAATAATTCATCATAAGCGACTCTTTGCTTAGCTTTAGAATCTAATGCTATTTCCGTAATATTTTTAGGGTTATGAAGTTTTTCTAAAGAGGTTTTAAAATCATCCCAACCAAAATTTTGAAGCACTTGAGAATCTAACCATTCTTCTAATTGTGGCATCTCATTTAAAGCAAAGCTTATATATTTTTGTAATTGCTTATTGGTTATCCCATAAGTTAAAGGATAAATAACTTCATTCTTAGCAATAGTAAAGTTAGGTTTTAGTGGATTTATTATTTCTGGATGGTTAATTTGCTTATGTCCAATAAAGACTTCCATTTTTCCTATAGCTATAATCTCACTATCTATTTTAGCCCAATTAAGCAAATATTGTGGATGATAATTAAAAAACACCAATTGTAATTTTCCTGTTTCATTCTCACAGTAAATTTTAAATGGTTTATTTCGAGAAAATTTAGCATTACTAAATTGATCTATGGCAATTATTTTTAAACGCAGAATTACTAATTCTCCCTCATTCAGAGAGAAAATTGATGGGTAAAGATTTTTATGGATTATGTTACTGGGAAAATGCCATAACAAATCATTAAGAGTATTTATATTTAATCGATTTAAAGTTTCTTGAGTTTTAGGACCCAACCCTGGAATGCTAGTTAAACTTTTTATCATTGCAATTTACTACACTCAATTATATCCTTTAATTAAAATAATATTGTAAATTACTAAAGTCACTATGAAAAATTATAAACCTTTATTTATCATCATCATCTTTTGCTTTATCTTATCTTTTATTCAAGCTACCCATCAAATGGACTCAATGATGTCTTATTTTATGGGATATTTTTTTGTATTTTTATCTCTATTTAAATTTTTTGATTTAAAAGGCTTTGTAGAAGGATTCTCTAAATATGATTTACTCACTAAGAAATTACCACTTTATGGCTATCTTTATCCATTTATAGAATTTTTGCTTGGCTTAGGCTATCTAAGCCAAGCAAATTTAATCATTATAAACTTAGGGACATTATTTATAATGTCGCTAAGTAGTATAGGGATTATTCGTGGTATTTATTCAGGGCAGAAAATTCAATGCGCTTGCTTGGGAACAATTTTAAATGTGCCTCTAAGCACTATAAGTATAGTTGAAAACTTTGGCATGGGTTTAATGGCATTTTATAAATTAACCCTGCAATAAAGATATAAGCTTCTTCTTAGCTTTGACTAATCGATCAAGGGTTTTCTCTAAAATATTTATCTTAACTCTAGACTTATGGAAATATCCAATTGCATCTTTGATACTATATTTCTGTACATATAATAGGTCTTTTATTTGCTTGAGTAGCTCAATATTATTAGCATTATAGTAACGGCGATTATTATATTTTACTGGCTTTAAATTGGTAAAATTAGCTTCCCAAAAACGAATAACATGTATAGGGATATCTAGTATTTTTGCAACCTCACCAATAGTTTTTAAAGCATTACTAGACTTCATCATTTATTGCCTGTTTCAAATGATTAGATGGCTGGAAACTTATTACATTACGAGCAGATATTTCAACTTCTTCTTTAGTATTAAGATTTCTTCCAATTCTTGCTTTTTTTGATTTTAGATAAAAGCTACCAAATTTTGGTATCTTAACTGCTTTATCTTTAATTGCATGCTCAATTATGGCTTCAAGAACATCATCTACAAAGCTCTCAGCAAGAGAAGTAGATATGCCAATTTCATAGAATATAACTTTAGCTAAAGAATGTTTTGTTGTATTTTCGTTCATCTTAAACTTATCCTAAAAGTTATGCTTGTATTACCTAATGATAGTCAAAGATTAATTTTTTGTAAAGAGAAGCTAATGAATATTATTTTTCTCTGCTTCATCCTTATATTCTTCACCTCTAGGGTCAAGTTCAGCAACAACAGGAGTGGTATGCAATCCAACCACAAAGTGATTGTGACTTATTCTCTCTTTCTTAAAAATTCTATATATTAAAAATAATAATAATGTTAACACTATTAAAGCAAAATATATAGCCAAGCCCTTAATACCAAAATATGCTATAAATGGGGGAGCCATAATTGGACCGATTATCGACCCTATCCCTTCAACCATTGACAATCCTTGTGATACTGAAACTATATGTGAACTCTTCAAATTATCGCATATTAAACTTAAAGCAACTGGATAAAAAGTAAAACTCATACCACCTATAATAAAGTAAATTACAGCCAATTGATTAAATGAAAAATTTTCATAACCAACACCTACTAGCAACATAGACAAAGTGAAAATTACTATACTAACTGCAATCATCACTTTTCTTCGGTCAAAACTATCTGACAAAATACCTATAGGATATTGAAAAATCATTCCGCCAAATAAAGTTATAAACATAAGATAAGCTGTTTGATCAGACTTTGAAGTTATTTGATCAAAAATTATTGGCAACAAGCTGTATATAGAACTTAAAATAAGCCCACTAACAAAACACGTAAAAATACTAGAAGCGGCTATCTTAGTTAAGGCATGGATGTTAATTAACTCTATTTCATGAGTTCTTGTAATTTTACGGTTATAAATGGCTACTGGAATTATAGAAAGTGAAAGGAAAATAGCCACCACCACAAAAGGCAATGCACTTGATCCATTATATTTTTCAAGCAATAATTGCCCGAAAGCTTGAGCCGAAGATATGGCAACCATGTATAATGCTAGGGTTACCCCTCTATTATAATTAGTGCAGCACTCTAAAAGCCAACTTTCAATGGTTACGTAAAAACCTGCCAAAGAAATTCCAGCTAACAGCCTTAGTATAAACCATAAATAAATATTATCACTAATTGCATGCGCAAGACAAACACAATTGAACAATCCTATAAAAATGATAAACACTCTTATATGCCCTAAAAGCTTTATAAATTTGGCTATTTGTAAGGCCCCCAGAACCAAGCCAATATAATATGCCGAAGCAACTATTCCTATCACTTGCTCGCTATGGCCTAACTCACTCATTCTAATAGAAATAAAAGTAATTAAATAACCATTGCCAAACATGAACAATGCTGTGCTTAAAAGAGCTGGAATTATAGAACTATAATTCATTGACATATTGCGATAGCACCTCGAGCATTTCTTTTTTAGAAATTTTAAACTCTCGTTGACACCATATTTTATCAGCGATATCGAGCAATTTTCCTATGTTTCTTCCTTCTTTTATATTTAGTTTAATCAAATCGCTACCTTTAACTGGTAAATCTTTATATATTTTATCAAAAAATTTATTTAATTCTGTTTTATCATTAATTTCAATATCAGAAATTGCTAAATTTAAAAGTATTATCTCTGGAAAATTATTTTTATATTTTTGCCAATAATTTTCTAAACTTACCAGGCTCCAATCATAAATTTTAATATCAATTAATATTGTTATCTTGCTTTTCTCATTTCTTGTAAAACCAAAGCTTTGTATTTTATCTTCAATTTCAGGTAAATAACTAAAAAACAAACTTAGAATTAAAATTTCACTAATTTGATAGTTAAAGATTATGGCCAAATTAAATAATTTTTCTAATGATTTTATAGCCGCATCATTACAAGTTAGGACTTGAGTTAAAACTCCTTCTTGATGCATAAGCTTTAAAATTTCTAAGCCTTTTGGAGCAAAAAATATTTTATTTAATTCTGATCTTATTCTAGTGCCTGAAACATTTTTAAGGTAAAGTCTTTGTTTTTTACAAGCTTCTAGTCCTTCATGATCTATAGTTTTTGCATAATAAGCAGAAAACCTAAAAAATCTTAAAATTCGTAAGTAATCTTCTATAATTCTTTTTTCTGGATCTCCAATAAAGCGTACTACTTCATTTTTTAGATCTTCTAAACCACCGCAATAATCAAAAACATTACCCGCAAGATCACAACTTAAAGAATTAATAGTGAAGTCTCTACGCATGGCATCTTCTGACCAGCTATTACTAAATAAAACCTTAGCATGCCTACCATCACAATTTAAATCTTTACGCAAAGTAGTTATTTCAAATTTCTCATTTTCAATAACAGCAATTATAGTGCCAAATTCTTTTCCAACAGAATAATAACTTATCTTATTCTGACTTAAAATTTTCTCAACCACATCAGGCACTAGATTAGTTGCAATATCTATATCAGAAAAATCTTTATCTAATAAACTATCACGAACACAACCGCCGATAAATCTAACTTCTCCAACGTTTTTTTCTAGTAAACGGCAAATTTTCTGGGCGTTTAAAGTGAAGTTAAATTTATCTTTTAGTTCCATAAATCATCTTAAAAATTTCTTGATACCTAAATGAATTAAAATAGGTGCAGAAATATAAATTGAAGAATATGTTCCTACCACAATACCAAAGAACACAGTAACACTAAAGCTATGTAACTTATCACCACCAAATACTATCAAAGCGGCCACAGAAATAAGAGTGGTTAAAACTGTAAGCATTGTTCTACTTAAGGTTTCATTAATACTTAAATTAATCATTTCCTTTGCTGATATATTTTTATATTTTAAAATATTTTCTCTAATTCTGTCATAAATAACTACAGAATCATTAACCGAATAGCCAATAACAGTTAAAATTGCGGCTATTGAAGTTAGATCAAACTCTAGCTGAGTAACACTCATAAAACCTAAAGTAAAAACTGTATCATGAACTAAAGCAATAATTATGCCTAATCCATATTGCCACTCAAATCTTAAAGCTATATAACACATTATTCCTGCAAATGAGAATAACATGGCAAGAATCCCATCTTTAATTAATGCCGCGCCAACTTGTGGCCCCACAAATTCAACCTTAGTGAACTCTATATCATTTTTAAAATAAGAAGATAAAGCATCTTTTAAGATAGTAATATTTTTGATTTGCTCTTCATTTTTATCATTACTACCTAACTTAATTATAAGATTAGTAACATCTATATTTTGAATATATATTTCCCCTAAATTTAGTTGATGCAATTCATCATATAGAGAAGTTAATTCAGGTTGAACCTTCAATTTAGCTTCAATTATGGTGCCACCTTTAAAATCTATACCAAAGTTAAGCCCTTTATTACCGATAAAAAACAGAGAAACAAGCAACATAATTAAAGATAAGGCCATATTAAAAAACCTTATACCCATGAAATCTATTTTAATTTTATCCGAGATAATTCTAAGAGGAAAATATATATTCATAAATTTAATACCTTGAGCTTAATTAACTACTTTAATTTTGCGTAACTTTATATTGATTACCTCAACAATACCAGCAAAAAGCATTGAAAAATATAAATAGGCTTTATTAATTTCTATATCAAAACCAGCTAACACTAAAATCAGCCCTAAGAACCCTATAAATGCTAATGCCACCACTTTAATTGAAGGATTATTATAGATAAAATCGCCTATACTCTTTGAAGCAACTATCATCACTATCATTGCAATCACTATAGCAATCACCATAATTACAAAATTATCACTTATGCCAACAGCTGTAATAATTGAATCAAACGATAAAATGATGTCTATAAAAATAATTTGTGAAATTATTTTTAGATAACGCGATTCTTTTTGAGCATTATTTTGGTGCTGATTATCATCGGGATGAAACATTTCTTTTATTTCAAGAATAGTTTTAATAACTAAAAATAACCCACCAAAAATCAATAACAAACTTCTACCAGACATAGGAAAAGAAAATAAATGAAATAAAGGATCTGTTAATTTCATTATCCATGTGGCACCTAGAAGCATTAATACCCTCATGATTAAAGCAAGCGATAACCCCATAATTCTTGCTTTATTACGCCTCTTAGGTTCTAAATGCTGAACCAAAAGTGCGATAAAAATAACATTATCTATTCCTAAGATTATTTCTAATCCAGTTAACGTAAATAAGTTTAATAGAGCCTGAGTAGTAAATAATTCCATTGCTTTTTAGCTTCCCTTTAAATATCTTAAAATACAAATATATGACAATGAAATAAATTATGCAAATCATTAAATCTGGGATAGTAGTAGCTCTTTTCACTTTATTATCAAGAGTGTTTGGTTATATTCGCGATATTTTGATGGCTTCTTATCTTGGATTGCACGCAGATGCCTTTGCTGTGGCCTTTCGCCTACCCAATACTTTCAGAAGTTTATTTGCTGAAGGCGCGTTCAGCTCAGCTTTTGTTCCCATGTTTTCATCAAAACTCTCCAGTGAGGGGCAAAAAAAAGCTCTAAACTTTGCTAGCCAAGTTTATTCTTTATTAATTTTAAAATTAGCTATTTTTATTGGAATAATGTTATTTTTTATGCCTCAGGTTGTTTCTATTCTGGCACCTGGATTTTCTAATTCTCCTGATAAATTACTCCTAACAATTAATTTGTCATATTTTACTATGCCCTATTTATTTTTTATTGCACTGGCTTCTCTACATGCAGGAGTATTAAATTCTTCTGGGAAATTTGCAATTGCCGCAGCTCTTCCCATAGTTTTAAATTTAGTAATGATTTTAGCAATATTATTTTTAACTCCCTATTCTAGCGACCCATCTCATGCTTTATCATATGGCGTATTTATAGCTGGCATAGCTCAACTTTTAATAATGATCTACTCCACTCATAGAGCTTCACTACAAATAAAATTAATAAAACCTATCTATGATAGTGATGATATTAAACAAATGTTTAGAAATATGGTTCCTACCATAATTGGCAGTGGAATTGTTCAAATTAATATTTCTATTGATACCATTATTGCCTCCTATTTTGAAGGAGCTGCTTCAGTTTTATACTATGCAGATAGGTTGAATCAATTTCCTTTAGCTATCATTGGCACTGCCCTGGGCACGGTATTATTACCAACTTTATCCAAGCAGGTGAGAGAGAAGAATATTGAAGCAGCTATGATAACCCAAAACAAAGCACTAGAAGTGGCATTATTTTTCGCGCTTCCCTGTGCCTTTGCCTTAGTTGCCATTAGCAATACTTTAGTTAGCTTTCTTTTTGAAAGAGGTCATTTTTCTGCAGAAGATAGCTATAAAGTGGCAAATGTTTTAAGAATATTGGCCACAGGATTACCCGCTTTTATTATGGTTAAAATTTTCACTCCTAGATATTTTGCTCAATATGATACAAGCACCCCTGTAAGAATATCTTTTTTCTGCATCATACTAAATATCGTTATTAGCCTTTCTTTAGTGCAAATTTTATCTTATGTTGGCATCGCTATAGCAACCAGCATTTCTGCTTGGATCAACATTGGTTTACTGTATTATTTTCAACATAAACGTAAGATGTTCATAATCAATAAAAAACTTATTTCACAAACATTTAAAATAATATTCGCTTGTTCTTTAATGGTTTCTGCTCTACTTTTATTTGAGAAATTTATATTACAGCAGTATGCTTCTCTATGGTTATTATTTTTAGTTGAAATTGCGCTGGGCATAATAATATATTTTTCAATTAATCATTACTTAAAAATATTAGATTTAAGCTTTTTATTCAAAAAAGGGAAAGTGAATGGATAATCTACAAGCATATGTTTTTCTTTTTAACGACAGTTTGTTAACATCTTTAATTGTAATACCGCGGCTGCCATATGCAGCAGATGTTATGTTAACATTGCAAACTTATAACCCTTATCTAATTTTTATTATAAGCTTAATAGGTAATATTATTGGCTGCGTTATTAATTGGGTTCTAGGAATTGGTTTTCGCAAACTTGAAAAATTAGAGTCCTTAGCAGAGCGCATTAGCGCTCTAAAAAAAGCAGAAGTTTTTTTCAATAACAAAGGCAAATGGATTCTTCTTCTTTCAGCCGTGCCATTCTGGGGAGCATTATTTACCACCGCCGCTGGGGTATTGCACTTTAGAATGTCTCATTTTCTTATTTTAATAATATTTAGTAATTTTATTGGACAAGCTTTAAAAATATTTTTCTAATGCATAAATCAAAAATTCAAATAATTAGTGATGATCTTTGGTTAGAAATTTTGTTAAAGCAATATTTTAAAGATATTGAAGTTACAACTTCCATATCCAAAGATATAGCTGATGTTATTATAGACCCTAATAATAACTCACAAGTTAAAGTAACTTCTGCAGTCAATCAGAATTGGCTTCTAACTAAACCATTATCAGTTTCTAATTTCATTAATATTATTGAACAAGCTTTAAATGGTTTAAATAAAGATAGCTTTATCATTGGCCCTATTACCTTTTACCCTGAACAAAAACTATGTAAATTTGAAAATGAAGATATTGAACTAACCCAAAAAGAAAGGGAAATCTTGCTATACTTAGCAGAACATCCTCAAGGCGTTGATAAAAATACTTTGCTTAATGCTATTTGGGGATATTCTACGGATATATCTACTCATACCTTAGAAACCCACATCTATAAATTAAGAAATAAATTTTTAGGAAAACATGAATTAATTATTTCTAAAGATTCTATCTATGTATTAAATTTAATAAAAGCTTCTTGATTTAGAATTACTCTTCGGCCCTGGTGATCGTGGTGAATTAGGTTCAGCAGAATTTTTAGATAATACTCCACGCATTCTATTAACTTGCTTTACTGCAGAATAAAAAATTTGGCTAGGCAATTCTTTAATCGCCTCATAATATAACTCTAAAGAACTTGCTCTCTTTATATTGCTATCAATATCTGAGCCTGCTAAGAGTTCGGCTCTTTTCATTGCTCTAGATGGCTTTGCTTCCTTGATAGTTTCATCAGTAATTTTTTTAGCCATAGCATTATAAACATTGCTACCATGCACTTTAAGACTTCCTGCATGAAGC
Organism: Rickettsiales bacterium; assembly: GCA_049653745.1. Classification (GTDB taxonomy): domain Bacteria; phylum Pseudomonadota; class Alphaproteobacteria; order Rickettsiales; family CANDYO01; genus CANDYO01. Next base: position 16,013 of record JBASGW010000061.1, on the reverse strand, counting down.
TTAATTCTTTTTCCTACATGCTCATATGTAGATTTTAATAATCTAGGGAATGGATCAAAAATTTGTTCCATTCTAAAAGTTTTTTCACTTAATCCAGTCTCGTGATATAAATTTGCAGCGCCTGGAGAAAGTGTAGGTGGAGCACCACAAGTTACCAATCCTCCCACTTGTATTTGTTTATTTGTGGCCGCATCTAAAGCGGCAATAGTTGCTACTGCACCACCAAGACTATGCCCTGAAAATAATACTTCTCTTGGAGGATCTATTGCGTTAAGGATCTCATAAAGATTCTCTTTTGATGCTTCATATTCTACTTTGAATCCTGTATGGACTTGATGTTCTTGATTACCAAATTTCATAGCTGTTGGTTGTGTTTGAAGATCATGATATATTTCTCTAGAACCACCGTCAGAAAGCTCACCAAATTTAGTTCCATGATAACAAACCATTGCAGGACCATCTTTAGGAACAATAACATATCCAGCTGGTCTTTTAGTGCCATTATTTTTAGAAAAAGGAATAATTTGAGCGTCTTTATACTCTGGATATTTATTATCAAGCTCTGTTTTATATTTATTCCAATTCTTAGATAGGCCTATACCTATTGAAGCTAACTTTATAGTTTCATCAGTAATTTCCATATATCTACTCTAAATTATAGCACTTAAATCTAGTTTACTTAAGATTGGCTCTATAGATAATTTATAGAAGGATTTCATCTAACTTCCCTTTGTCATTAAGCGCATACAGATCATCACAACCTCCAACATGAAAATCACCAATGAAAATTTGAGGAACTGTTTTTCTACCAGAAGATCTAGAGAGCATTTCTTCAATAAGAGATTCATTATTTGTGATATCTATTTCTGTGAATTTCACCTTTTTATTTGTTAATAACTGCTTAGCCTTAACGCAATAAGGACAATAAGACTTAGTGTAAATTATAACTTCTTTGGCCATTTTAACTCTCTCACTGTTGATTATTTTATAGCAATAAAGATACTATAACTTTAATATTAGCGTCAACTATTTAGACACAGCCTGACTAATAGCTTTTTCAGCCTCAGCGCTATCTTTCGGAACTAAGCCATTAAGAATAAGACTTGCATCTTTTAAATCATTTCCTATAGATTCAGCCTTGCCACCTATGATTTTTGCTAAAAATTGTTCAGTTAGAGCATAAAATGAAATTCTATTTTCAGGCCTTGCAAAACCATGTCCTTCATCACTATAGAGTGCATACACCACTGGGATATTTCTTTTATTCATACTCTCAACAATTTGATCAGACTCTAGTTGAGTAACCCTAGGGTCATTTGCCCCTTGACCAATTAAAAGAGGCTTAGTTATTTTATCAACAAATGTTATTGGAGATACTTGTAGTAATGCTTGTTTTTCTTCATCTGTATCCCAAGGTCCAATTTTTTTCTTCATTACATTCATTATTGGAGTCCAATAGGCAGGAAAGTTACTTAATAACGTAACTAGATTTGATGGCCCAACAATATCTACGGCTCCCGCAAATACCTCAGGAGTTAATGTAATTCCAGCTAATGCTGCATAACCACCATAACTTCCGCCCATAATAACTATTCCCTTAGGATCAGCTATCTTATTAGCTATTGCCCAATTAACTCCATCAATTAAATCATCATGCATCTTTTTGCCCCATTGCATGTTCCCTGCATTACTAAAATCCTTACCAAAACCTGATGAACCTCGGTAATTAATGTTTAATACTACATAGCCGCGATCTGCCAACCACTGACTTGCTGGACTAAATCCCCAAGTATCTCTAGCCCATGGCCCTCCATGGACGTTAAGCACCATAGGAAGAGGATTTTCAGGTTGAAGAGCTTTATTTAATTTTACATCTTTTGGAAAAGTAATATAACTAACTAAATCAAGACCATCTCTAGATTTTATAATTATTGGATGCATTTTTGCTAAAGTATATTGCTCTAAAGATTTAGAATTACTAAATAGATACTCAGCTTTATGATTATTGCGATCATATATATAATATTTAGTTGGTGAATCATCATTAGAAATTTCTATAGACCAATATTTATCATCTAAACTACGTCCAGAAATACCAATTTCTCCACCTTCGCTTAACCCTTCTAAATAGTCCATATCAGTTTTTATTACTGAATCTATTACCGTGTAATTTAGTTTTTGATAATATGTTGCAACCGCTTGTATTGTATTTTCAGTAGGATGAGTAGTGAATATTCCAACATCAGATTTGTTATCTTCTGCTATGATGTTGCTTTCACCCGTATTTAAGTTGATTGCCTTAAGAGCGGCAGTATTACGCCCTCTACTATCTTGCATATAAAGAATATTTCCACTTTTATCAAAACCCAGAATCCCTGTATTATCAGCATCTTCTAGAGAAACTTGAATAAATGGCTGCCAATTATTACCATTAAATTTGAAATATTCAGTATTACCCAATTCATTTATTAAACTTGCAAACCTAATTTGAAAATCTTCATCAACAATAATATTATCGAATTTATTATTTTCTAAAAGCAACTCTCTGTTACCGGTATTGATATTATACTTATAAACATCAAAATATTTATTATCTCTTTCGTTAGTTCCAATTATAATTTCATTAGGAAATTTATAACTTAGCTGCATAACTTCAGCTCTTACAGCTTTCTCTGGAGTTAATAAAATTTCACTTCCTGTATTAATATTTTTTGAATATATACGAAAATTTTCATCACCATCATTATCAATAGCATAAATTATATGCTCATTATCAAAAGACCAGAGACATCTTCTTATTCCACGTTTTTTATCATTAGTTATAGGCTTAGCATTTTCTATATTTTTTCTAGGTGCAACCCAAATATTTAAAACTCCATCTAATGGGGCTATATAGCTTATATATTCTCCATCTGGACTAAGCATTACTTTAACTTTGTCAGGATTTCCAAATAATATTTGTCTAGGAATAAGATTAGCATTTTGATGGTTTTTACTTTCTTTATTCAAAAGGAAATAAGCAACTATACTAAAGATTATCAAAATTAAGCCTAAAATTATTTTTGAACGTATCATTCTATATTCTCCTTAAGAGTTTTTAGTTTTATCATATAATACAAGCTAGGTAGTATAAAAAGTGTGAATATTGTACCTATAGTTACACCCGATACCAACACCAAGCCTATAGCATTTCTTGCTTCAAACCCAGCAGTTTTTGAAATAATTAAAGGAATGCAACCCGCCACCATTGCTCCTGTTGTCATCAAAATTGGCCTTAATCTTAACTTAGCCGAAGTTAAAATGGCTAATTTTGAATCCATTTTTTGTTCAAGCAATTTATTTGCAAATTCAACTATTAAAATTCCATGTTTAGTAATTAGGCCAATTAGAGTAATTAAACCTATTTGTGAATATATATTTAATGATGCATGAGCTAAATACATAGTAAATAATGCACCTGAACATGCCAATGGCACAGTAAATAAAATTATCAATGGATCAACAAAATTATCAAACTGCACTGCTAATATAGAATAAATAAAAATAAGCGCTAACATAAATAAAATAGGAAGAATTGCGGCTGAATCTTTATAAGTTTTAGCAATGCCAGTCCAAGTTTTTTGATAGGAAGTTGGTAAATTATTATCAGCAAAATTATATAATTTATTCATTGAATCTTGTAAATTATCATTTTCAGTTAAACTAGCTTTTACAGCTACCGAACGCATTTGATTATAATGAAAAAAGCTTTTTGGCTCTTGTTTGGCAGTAAGAGTAGCAAAACTAGCGATAGATATTCTGTTTCCATCGCTATTAGTTAAATATAACTCTTCTATACCCCAAGGGCGCTTATCTCCTTCAATTAAGATTGAATAAATAATACCATCTTTTTTAAAAGTTAAAGACTTATTACCACTAAAAAATGTTTCTACCGTTGCACCAACTTGAAACTCATTAAGCTTTACTTTAGCCATTATATCTTTATCAATATTTATACTATAGCCAAGATTATCCAAATTTAAATTATGATATACCGAACTAAATAACTTCTTTTCCATAGCCTTATCTCTAAGTGCTTCTACCTTATTATATAATTCTTTATAAGAATCTATAGTTGAGATCATTAAAGTTAGCTCAGCATTTTCTGAACTTCCTTCTAATCCTGGCAGACCTGTATCCACGCTCCAAAGATAAGCATCAAAAGATGGGAATGAAGTCATAACAGGGCGCAAACTCTCAACAATTTGATTAGTTGAACGCGCTCTTTCTTCAATTGGCTTTAATAATGGGATAGCATATCCACCCGCATCAAAAACAAAAACCATACTTCCTAAACTTTCAGGAATATCTTTAATCACATTACTCACTTTATCTGCGTGCTTCTCCGTTTCATCTTGATTTTTACCAGGAGTTATCCAAACACCCATTATTCCTCTATCTTCTTTTGGAGTTAGTTCACTAGGCAGCAGCTTAAACATGATAATCATTGCTATCAAAGCAAACAAAGAAATTCCTAAAATAATTTTACTATGGTGAGTTATGATTTTGTCTAAAAATTTAAAATATGAGTCTGTTAAATTTTCCAAGAAGTGATCAATCTGGGGGAATAAAGATTCATTCTTTTGTTTAAAAAATGTTGCACACATCAATGGCGATAATGTTAATGCAGTGATACCGGAAATAATAACACTTCCAGCTAGAGCTGCACTAAACTCAATAAATAGCTGCCCTGTAAGCCCTCCAATAAAGGCTATCGGCGCATAAACACTTGTTAAAGTTAAAGTCATTGCCACAATAGCAAAGCCTATTTCTTTTGCTCCGTTTATTGTGGCATCAAAAACTGACCTACCCTCTTCAATATGGCGAGTGATATTTTCAAGAACCACAATAGCATCATCAACTACTAAACCTATAGCTAACACCATTGCCAGCAAAGTCATAATATTAATTGAAAAACCAAAAATCTTTAAAAATAACAGTGAGCCCACCAATGATATAGGAATAGTTATAACTGGTATTAAAGTTGCCCTAACATTGCGCAAGAATAAAAACACAATTATCAATACAAAAAACATTGCCTCTAGTATTGAAGATTTGATGTTATCAATAGATGATCGAATAAAATTTGCTTGATCTAACAATATTTGTATTTTTAATGTAGATGGCAAAGTTTGCGATATAGAATCAACATATTTATGCACTAGAGCAGAAGTATCAAAAGGATTAGCATCGCTTGCCTTATTTACACCTATACATAAGCCTGGCTTCCCATTTATTTTCATTCTTAAAGAATCCGTATCACTGCTCAATTTAATTTCTGCTAAAGATTTTAAAAACACAGGATGGGGCTGATCTTTAATTAAGATATTTCCTAAATCTTCCTCACTTTTAATTTCAGAAATTATAGTTGTTGGTATTTCTTTTTGAAATTTACCTGCAGGTATTGAAGCATTGGCACTTTTTCTTATTGCTTCTAAAATTTCATCAGCATTAATACCAAAATTATATAATTTTTGATGGTCTAAAATTACATTATACATATAGGAGCTACCCCATATTTGTACAGAAGCAACCCCTTTTAAACTACGGAATCCATTTTTAAGTGAAGTATTAACATAATGAGTTAGTTCAGCAGATTCTAAAGAAGATGACTCAAGACAAGCCGCCATAAATGGGAGAGAATTATCAGAATCTCCATTTTTTATCGCCGGGTCTTTTACTTCAACAGGAAATTTAGATTTAGCTACACCAACAGCTGCTCTTGTTGCAATCAACGCTCTATCCATTGATACAGCTTGATTAAAATTCAAAATAATTCTACTTGACCCAAAACTAGTTTCAGAAGACATAATATCTAAGCCTTCTACCCCAGCAAGTTCATCTTCAAGTATATTAGTAACGCTAGATTCTACTAGCTCTGCACTGGCATTGGGGTAATGTGCTTCTACAATAATTTTTGGAATAATAACTTCAGGATATTCTCTTATAATCAAACTATAAAAACATAAAACACCAACTATAACAATCAATGCATTTAGAATGATTGCAGATACTGGATGCTTAATAAAATAGCTAGTTAAATTCATTTAGACTCATCTATTTTAATATCTAATCCTGGCCATAATCTATTAGGGTTTTTATTAATTAAAACTTCATCTATTGCTAGGCCTGAGACCACTTCTACCAAGTCTTTTTCTCTTATACCCAGCTCTATAAATTTAAGGCTAGTTTTATTATTTTCCACAACATAGACGCAAGTTTTACCATCTTTTAAAAAAACTGAATCAAAAGGGATAACAACAACTTGCTTCTTTTCAACAACATTTAAATTTACAGGAATATTAGACCCAATAATACAACTATCACAATTAATGTCTACAGATGCTAAACTCATGTGCTTGTCATTATCAAGCATTTTTTGGACATAATTTAATTTATAATTCTTATCCATTACTGATAAATTCTGACCATCATTTATAAAAGTTAGCACTGATTCTGGAATATCAAAATCTACACTTAGTGAATCTGGGTTAAAAAAACTAACTATTTGATCACCAATCTTTAGTTGCTGCCCTTGTTTAACTTTATAACTTCCAATAATTCCATCAAAAGGAGCATAAAATACTAATTTATCTAGAGCTATTTTAGCATCCGTTAAATTCTTTTGAGCAAGAATCAATTTGCTTTTAAGCTCTTCTAATTGGTTTTTACTATAAGCACCAGATTTAAGCAAAACCTTAGCTCTTTCAAATTGAGTTAAAGAAATTTCTTTAGCCTCAACCGAAAGATTGTAATTTTTCTCAGCTTCTTTATTTTCAATTTTAGCAATAATCTCGCCTTTTTTCATGCACTTACCAGATGGTGCCAAAATTTCTAAAGTACCCTCACCTTGAGCAGTTAAAATGGCCGAATTTTTTGCTTTTATAGCGCCAGTAAGCTGCACTGTTTTAGTTAAATCTTTTAATGATAGTTTTTCTACTTCAACAACTTTAGTTTCTAAAAAAGGCTTGGCAAAAGAATTAGATAATAAATTATATCCAATCCATGCTAGCAGTAGAAAAACTATAATAATGCTTAGTATCTGAATATTGTTTAATTTCTTAAACATGCTCCCATCCTAATACTTCATGAAAGGGAGCCCCATTACACTGAGTCTTATCAAAATAACACATCCCAATTACACTAACTATTATGCCTAAAACACCTAAACCTAAAATAATTGGGGCAGCATATTCTTCTTGATATGAACAGCTTTGTGTATGGCCCTTTTCTTGAGTTGGAAGTTTTGAATCAGGAATTGAACTAAATTGCATAACTTTATAGATCTAGATTAAGATAAAAATAATTCCCAATATAATAAAATTACTGGGAATAATCAAGATTTTCTTGAATTTATACCAGTTTATACATATAAACTAAATTATCTAATATAATGTTCATTTTAGCTTTAAGGACTGTCTAATGTTTAGTGTAAATCATATACGTAGTGTTTTTCTAGATTATTTTCATAAACATGGACATAACATAGCTCCATCCTCACCTTTAATACCTCACAATGATCCAACCTTAATGTTTACAAATTCAGGAATGGTTCAATTTAAGAATGTATTTACTGGAGATGAGAAAAGGCCTTACAGCAGAGCAACAACTAGCCAGAAATCTGTCAGAGCAGGTGGAAAACATAATGACTTAGATAATGTTGGTTATACTGCAAGACATCATACATTCTTCGAAATGCTAGGTAATTTTTCTTTTGGTGATTACTTTAAAGAAGATGCAATATATTTTGCTTGGGAATGCTTAACTAAAGAATTTGCATTACCTAAAGACAAACTATATGTAACAGTTTTTCACACCGATGATGAAGCTATCAAATTATGGAAAAAAATAGCTGGATTAGATGATAGCAGGATTATTCCCATATCTACCAACGATAATTTTTGGTCAATGGGTGATACCGGGCCATGCGGACCTTGCTCAGAAATATTTTTTGACCATGGAGAAAAAATTGCAGGCGGCTTACCTGGCACTCCTGATCAAGACGGAGATCGTTATATTGAAATATGGAACTTAGTGTTCATGCAATATGAACAATTAGCTAGTGGCGAGAGAAAATCTCTACCTAAACCAAGCATTGATACTGGAATGGGTCTAGAAAGAATAGCTGCTGTACTTCAACATGTTCATAATAATTACGAAATTGACTTATTCACTAATTTAATTAATACCGCCAGCGACATAGTTAGAGTTGAAGCTGAAGGTAAGGCGCTAACCTCTTATAGAGTGCTAGCAGATCATTTACGCTCTTGTTCTTTTTTAATTGCAGATGGAGTTATGCCTTCTAATGAAGGTAGGGGTTATGTTCTACGAAGGATTATGCGCAGAGCAATGCGTCATGCTCATCAACTAGGCTGCAAAGATCCATTAATGCACCAATTATTCCCATCACTGGTTTCAGAAATGGGGCAAGCTTATCCTGAGCTTATACGCGCCCAAAAACTAATTAGTGACACGCTCTTTCAAGAAGAAATTAGATTCAAACAAACCTTGGGCAAAGGCTTAAAATTGCTTGATGAAGAATTGATCAAATCCTCTAAAAGCCATATTTTTAAAGGAGAAACTGCCTTTAAACTTTATGATACTTATGGCTTTCCTTTAGATTTAACTCAAGATATTTTAAAAAATAAAAATATTGAAGTAGATGTTCAAGCTTTTAATTCCTGCATGCAAGAGCAAAAAACTCGTGCTCGCGCCGCTTGGGCCGGATCAGGAGAACAAGCAACCAATGAAATTTGGTTTAATATCTATCAAACACATGGAGCAACTGAATTTTTAGGTTATAATAACAATCAAGACCAGGCAATTATTCTAGAAGTGATTAAAGAAGGAGAAGATAAACAAATTATTATCACCAACCAAACTCCTTTTTATGGCGAGTCTGGTGGACAAATGGGAGATATTGGAACAATAACTTCTGCTGATAATCAAATATTTAAAGTTATTGATACCAAAAAATTTCTTGGAAAAATTCATGCTCATTACGTTATGAACAGCAATTTCAAACCTGGAGATTTGGTTAACCTAGCTGTTGATCTAGAATATCGTAATAATTTAAGAATTCATCACTCAGCAACTCATTTACTTCATTTGGCATTAAGACAAACATTAGGAGAGCATCTAACTCAGAAAGGTTCTTTAGTTGCAGCTGATCGTTTACGCTTTGACTTTAGCCATAGCAAATCATTATCAACAGAGGAGTTAATTCAAGTTGAAAATTTAGTCAATAAAATGATTAGAGAAAATTCTGAAAGCTATACTAAATTGATGTCAACAGAAGAAGCCATATCTTCTGGAGCCATGGCTTTATTTGGAGAAAAATATGATGAAGAGGTTCGGGTGGTATCCATGGGAAATTCAACCGAATTATGTGGAGGAACTCATGTTAAGGCCACCGGAGATATTGCCATATTTAAAATAACTTCTGAAGGGGCTATAGCTTCTGGCATTAGAAGAATTGAAGCTGTTTGTGGACAACATGCCTTAAACTATATTTATGAACAAGAGAAAAAATTAAATCAAATTTCATATCTTCTCAAAACTCCTAAGGCCGAATTAATTGAAAAAATTTCAACACTCTTGAAAGATAATAAATCCACTGAAGATGAATTAGTTGAAGCAAAGAAAAAATTACTAGTTTTGGATCCTAATTTTAAAAATTCTCAATATGATAAAATCACCTTAATTGAAAAATTTGTTGATAATATTGATGTAAAAGATTTGCGTAATTTTGTTGAACATCTTTGCAAAGCTAACAAACATACTATTGTTGTTGCCGGCTCTAAATATAACAATAAAACCTCATTAATTGTGGGAATAAGCAATGATTTGCCAGAATACGACGCATCTACAATTGTTAAGATGGCAAATGAATTGGCCGGAGGACAAGGTGGAGGTGGCAAGAGAGATATTGCTCAAGCTGGTGGATTTGATTTTCAAAAAGTAGAAGCTATTAGCACATATTTGGAAAGCCTTTTATCTAAGTAAACTTCTTATCAGTTAATGAATTTACTTAGACCTATCTTTCTTTTTCATAGCCCCATTTAATAAGTTGGGCTATAGAATGCTTTACATCCTCTAATTTTTCTATTCCTAATTATTTGCACCTCATCTTTATTAAGATTATAATTTTTTATATAAATATAAAATTTATAGTTGCAAAAATATCTTTACCTATTTTATAAATCTCAGTTAAGTGAACAGCTTTAACAATATATATATTGACATAAAATATTGTAATGTATAATGGTTGTAACTTCGGGGTAGCTATAGGTATAGTTCATTACTGAAGATTTTAAATCTTTTAGGTAAGTATTATATAAATACACACCTATAAAGCTGCTAATATAAATATTTGGAGTAGACTATGAATATCAAAAAAATAAGTGCAATTGCATTTGCTTTATTAATGCTAGCTGCATGTAAACATTCTGCTAAAGACGGATCAGGTGACTGGTTAAACGGCGATAGATCTTCTACAACTGGCGATCAAAGAAGCGCTGTAAACGTTGTTTATTTTGATTTTGATAAATCATTATTAAGCGATGAAGATAATGCAAAAATTGAAAAACAAGCTGAAATGTGGAAAGCTTCTAAGACTAAGCCAAATTTAATTGTTGAAGGACATTGTGATAAAATTGGCAATGCAGAATATAACCTTGCTCTTGGAAACAGAAGAGCATATGCAGCTAAAAAAGCATTAGAAAAACATGGCGTACCAGCTGATAAAATCGAAACCATTTCATATGGCAAAGAAAGACCAGCAGATATGAATGACGATTCTCTAAATCGTAGAGCTGTGACTATTGGTGAAAAGAAATAATACATCAATAATTTTTATTAAACCTGAACTAACTTAAGGGTGGTTCAGGTTTTTTATATAAAAACTAATAACTAAAATATTTTTTTACTAGACAAATTACTTATATATCTATATAAGTTTTATGCATTCAGGGCCTGTAGTTCAGTTGGTTAGAACACGCCGCTCATAACGGCGGGGTCGTAGGTTCAAGTCCTACCGGGCCCACCATTTCAAAAGAGATAGATTTTGTTAAATGATCTCTTTACTCAAGAAAAATCTCAATTTCCCTGTTGGACTCCTGTTTTAATAGCCATTGGCATTCTCCTTAGATTTAACTTAGAATCAATTTATTATTGGCCGCTTCTTTTTATCCTTACTATCTTAGCTATTTCTAGTTATTTTTGTAGATTAGAAAGCTTAAGACTAGTCTTACTTAGCGCAAGCTTAATTTTAACTGGAATATTTGCGTTAGAAATTAGAATTAGAATGGTTGACTCACCTATAATTCCTTTTAATGATAAATTTGCTGTTATTAAAGGTAAAATTGATAATATAACTCCATTAGATCATGGCTATAGAGTTCTTTTAAGTGATATAAAAATTAAAAAACTAAAAGCATTTGAAATCCCTAAAAAGATTCGCTTAACTGTTAGAACTAAATTAAATGATGCAAAAATTGGTAATATTATTTTAGTAAATGCTATATTGAATAAGCCAATGGAACCTTACTTACCAGATAGTTATAACTTTGCTCGTGATGCTTATTTTAAGAAAATTGGAGCCGTGGGTTATAGCGTCTCAGAATTTAAAGTGATCAATTATGATAAAAAATCCTTCCTAAGCAAGGTAAATACCTTAAGAAATAATATTCAAAATAGAGTAAACACAGAAATTGGCAGCTATCAGGGCAGCATTGTTACCGCCCTTATGCTCAATGAATATAGTAATATTGATAAGAAATTACTCAAAGAATTGAGAGCCACAGGGTTAGCCCATATTTTATCAGTTTCAGGCATGCATTTAAGTTTGGTTGCAGCTATCTTTTTCTTTAGTAGCAGATTCTTGCTTAACTGCTTCCCTATAATTGCTTTAAGAATTAATGGAAAAAAAATAGCCGCTTTCGCCTCTTTGCTTGGAAGCTTTGCTTACCTTCTTATCTCTGGCATGGAAGTTGCTGCTGTTAGATCTTTTATTATGACCAGCATGATAATAATAGCTATTATTATTGATCGCATTTCTACGCCCATGAGAGCCATTGCCACTGCAGCAACAATTATCTTATTAATAAGCCCAGAAAATATAGTGCACCCAAGCTTCCAAATGTCATTTGCCGCAGTAATTGCACTAATAGCTTGCTTTGAATTTTTTACAAAACTTCAATTTGATTTTACAGAGTTTAATTTAGTACAAAAATTTTTATTCTACTTGCTGAGTTTAAGCTTTGCTTCTCTAGTTGCGGGGCTAGCTACCACTCCTTTTGCTTTATATCACTTCAGTCAATCATCTAATTATAGTATTTTAGCCAACCTACTTGCGGTTCCTATAACTTCTTTTTGGCTAATGCCAGGTGTGGTTTTAACATTTCTGCTCTATCCTTTACATTTAGAAATATTAAGCTTATATCCAATGAAATGGGGAATTTCGTTAATGATAGAAATAGCCCATTATATAGCTAACTTACCTTATTCTGTTTCTAGCTTTGCTAAAATTTCAGATAGTAATTTGCTTATTATAGTGAGCGGAATGTTATGGTTTTGCATATGGAGAACCAGGATAAGATTTCTTGGAATATTAATAATAATGCTAGGCATTATTTTACAATCACTTACCGCTAAACCTGATATTTTTATTGACTGGGATAAGAAAAATATTGCTATTTTAACAATGGATAACCGCCTAGTATTTTTAACTAAACCACTTCCTAAATTTAAAAAGCAATTATTAATGAATTATTTAGGGGCCTCAGATAGCAGTCGTTATAATAAAAAAATAAATTATAAAGGTCTTAATTGCATGGATAATGTCTGTATTTTGTATAAAAATAATTATGATATTAAATTTTATTTAAATGATATGGTTATTGAAGTAATTAAAGAAAATATTTTAAAATATAGATATTATAAATCCACCGGAATAGATTTTATTTATCTTGATCAAATATAATTTCAGCTTAAATTATTTAGGCGTTTATTTAGGTTAGGATGAAAAAAAGAATCATTATTATTATCTTTCTTCAGTAAATATTGAAAAAACTCTTCTCCCCCTTTAGTATTACCATAAATTTGTAAAAGAATTTTTGCTGAATATTTATCTGCAATAAGTTCAGTTGCTTTTAACTTATAACCATCAATTAACATCAATAATTCAGCCACTAATTCTGACCTGGTTAGACAACCATAAATTTTAGCAACAATCATCTTAGAAAATTCATATAGATGATCTTTTCTAGATAGATGAGCTATTTCATGACCTATAACAAATAATAGCGCTTGTTCACTTAATTTTGTATCCAAAAGTTCGGTAGTTAATATTATTCTTCCCCCAGGAGCCGCAAAAGCATTGAACTGATTGCTAGCGATAACTAATATTTTTATTTTGCTATACTCTTCTGGCAACAAATTGGCTGGTAATTTATCAACTAAGCTTTGAACTTCTTCTTGCCGTTTTTTATCAATATTCCTATAAGATAAATCAGCAGATATTATTTTCCACAAAGTCTCTTCTTCTATTAAAGAACTATGAACTAAAACTCTATATAAACAGTTAGTCAAAATCAAATATATGGATAAGGTTAAAATTATGGCCCAAATTGGCCATAATATGTAATTTTTTACCTTATCCATATAGTTTTACTAGTTGCTGTAGCTATAATATTCCTCAAGTGGCTTAAAGTTCACCTCTACTTTATATTTATTTTTTAGATAATTAATATACTGATCATAAATTTGATCACGATAATTATTTCCACTCATTTCTTCTATTTGTTTATAAATTTTAGGATCTATTCTTTCTTGGTAATAACCAGGCCTCTTAGCTAAAACAGCTATAATATACTTAGCATAATCAATTTGAGTTACTGAAGAGACATCCCTTTCTTTTAAACTAAATAAATCTCTTACAAAAGAAGTTGGCAGATCATTCTTACCAATTTCAGGATGAACTAATAGATCATTACTGAAAATTATTTCTGGTAAAGTTTTCAAATTAACATGATATTTATCATATATTGGCTTAAATAAAGAAGATAAAACATTATTATTTAAGCCATCTTTATTAGCTATTTTAATGATAATATTCTGATTTTCTGCAGATAATTTTTCTTTTATAATATCTGCTAACTCCCTAGCTAGACTATTTTTTAACTGAGCTATATATTCTAACCTTACTAACTCTTTTGCCTCTTCATAGCTTTGGGCGCGCTCAGGTATAACTTCCGTAACCTTAACTATTGCATAATTTTTTTCATCCTCTAACAATGTAATATTAGATTCTTCTTGCTCTTCTAATTGAAAAGCTAATGCAAAAATTGAATTATCCGCTGTAAATTTGCTTTGGTTAGTTGCATCTTCATAACTTCTATCTTGGGCTATTTTATTTACCTTAACCAGTTTCATGTTATTTTTATTTGCTATTTCTTCAAAGCTAGCACCTGAAGCCACCTCGTCTTCAAGCGTATTAAATAAATCATTAATAGCAAGCTCAGTTGTTTTAAACTTCAAGCTAGCAGAAATTTCATCTTTAGCTTCAGCAAAAGATTTATATTGCTTAGGATGAATTTTTAGAACTTTAAAAACATGCCATCCTAAGTCAGATTTTAATGGAGCAGTAACGCCCTCCGCTTCCAATTGGAATAAAGAAGGGTCTAAACTTACCAAAAAGCTTTGTTCACTTTGGTTAGTAAATAACTCACTCAGTATTTTATTAGCTGCAAATTCTTTAGCTATTTCAACATAATTTGGATTTGTCTTTAATTTAGTCGCCACTTCATTTGCTATTTCTTCACTTGGGCATAGGAAATGGTAAAAATCACGAGTAGCAGGAGCAGCATATTGCTCCCTATTTTCAAAATATTCTTTTTCAAGATCAGATTCAGATATTTGTTTATTTATATTTAAATCATCTGGATTAATTAATAGATATTCAAAACTTCTATATTCCTTTGTATAGAAAGAATCTTTATTTTGCTGATAAAACTCTTGTAAATCTGCATCGGCAACAGAATCAATATTTATTTGATTGGAATTAACAGTGATTAAGGAGATATATTTTTTTTCTGTAAGACTATTTGTAAGATAGTTAGCAAAAACTTCTTTCAGAGGCATATTCACCACTAAAGCATCTAATAAATATTTAGAAGCTGTTTGATTAGCTATATCTTCCACTAATGTTGTTTCTTGAATATTATTAGCTTCTAAAATCTTCTTAAAAATCTCTAAATCAAATTTATTATCTTTCTTAAACATTGTTTGGTTCTTAATAGAATCTACAACCACTTCTGGGGATATTTTTATTCCAAGATTATCAGCTTCTTGCCTTAATAGATGCTGCACCGTTAACTGTGTTAAAGCATTAAAGTCTATATATTCTTGCTGCTCTTTCACTTGTTCAGCACTCAAACCTAATTGATTCACTAACTCTTGCTTAGCTTCTAAAAACTCATTGAGTGCAATTTTATGCTTACCAATAGTTAATACTACATTGGTATTAGGATTAGAAAAATCTAATAATCCTACTGCAAAAATAACTGCTATGAGTCCAAAAATAAATTTAAATGTAAAGTGATGGCCTGCGTGACGTATTTTTTCTAACATAATAACCTAATATAGAATATAATAATAAATATTTGAAATTGGTACAATAATTGTTTATACCTAATAATCTTTAGAAATCCAACAAGTAGCTTAATTTTTTATGGAAACCAAGAATAATCTATCTTTAATTGTGGCAAATTGGAAGATGAATCAAACTATTTCTACAGTTAATTCATTTTTAGATCAATTATTATTGAGCAAATTAAATCTTAGCAATGTTATACTTTGCCCTTCTTACACCTTATTATCAACAGTTAAAAATAAATTAAATGAAAGCAATGTTTCCATGGGAGCCCAAGATTGTTCAAGCTTTGCTTATGATAATGGCGCATATACCGGGGACA
>JBASGW010000060.1:0-22814 GCA_049653745.1 Rickettsiales bacterium | reverse complement strand
CCATTATCACCACTAGCACTTGGAATAACTATAGATTCTCTAGTTTCAAAATCAGATTTCTCTAGATTTATCACCACTTTAGATGATTCTGTTATTTCAACTAATGCTGGTAAATCTTCAGGCGTTCCTTCATTTGTAATATCATTATCAATATTAGAATAAACTTTAACTGGTGTAAGAATTGCATTATTCCCCTGAACTAATGATTGTGAAGTTTCTTGACTCTCAGCTGGCACTATATTTTGCTCAGCATCTTCAAGAACATCATTTTCTGCAGCTATTGGAAGAGAAGCCCAAAGCAATAATTTAATACTATTAGCAGCAAAAACTCCACTGTCATATAATTTTATTAATGGATTCTGTGAATAATCATCTTCAATATGAGTGATATTAGGGTCATCTAACTCTCCTGCATCACCTTGAGCAGTAATTTTTGAAACATCTTCTTCTGTCATAATCTCTTGATTTATATCTTGTTCAGCACTATAACCACTAATCCTAGAGTCATCAGCATCACTTTCTTCATCTTCTTGTTCTAAATCTTGATCTCCAGAATTTAAAGCTTCTGCTTCTGCTTCCCCAGCCCCACCTTCTTCTTTCTTATCACTATCGGCAACAAATTCAGAAATAATAGCTTCTTGTTCTAAATCTTGATCTCCAGCATTTAAAGCTTCTGCTTTGTCTTCCACTTCTTGCTCTTTCTCATCACTATGAACAACAACTTCAGAAATAATAGCTTCTTGTTTTAAATCTTGATCACCAGCATTTAAAACCTCCGCTTCTGCAGCCACTTCTTCTTTTCCTTTTTGATATGATTTAGGAGTGGTAAACGCACTACTAGAACTTGTTCTTAGAGAAGAACTCTCTTGATTTTCATCAATTGAAACTTTCATTTCTTGTGATGTTTTTTCTGAAAAACTATTGTCGGTATCCACAACCACATTTTCTGATACTGAATCTCCAACAACCTCTGGAATAATAGGCAAATTCTCTGATGGCGACGACTTTTTTGTAAACATTAATTTTCTCCTTTTATTAACATGTTATATTTACTCATCCTAACATAACCATAAATCATAGCTAGTATTTTTTTAAATAAAATATAAGTAGGTACAAAAAATATAGATATAGATTTGAGCTGCTAACTTAAGCAGAGACAGTGGTAAATTGCTATTAATTAAGGAATATAATAGTTAAAGAGGCTAAGATTTGTGATAGTTCTTGAATTTTATAAAGCATTTAAATGAATATGTTAAAAACTACTGAACTTTAGATGTTTTAATATAATTTATACCATTAGTGATTTCTTTAGGCATATAATTTTCATCATGTTTAGCAAGAAGCTCTTCGGCTATAAAAATATTATTAACTAACTTGCCTTTAGCCACAATACCTTGGTTTTCTCTAAATAGATTCGGTAAAATTCCTGTATATCTAATTATTAAATCTTCCCTAGCATCAGTAATTATAAATTCAGTGGTAAGGCCATTATTTAACTTTGCTATTGAATTGCTTTTAACAAGCCCTCCAACACGTATTATTTTATTAGTAATATTTTTTTGATCTAATTGAGCTGGAGTATAAAAAAATGTAATATTCTGATTAAAATTATCTAGAATTAACCATAATCCAAAAGAAGCTATTAATATGGATATAGTAATTAAAGTTAAACGTTTATATTTTTGTTTCATCTTTTTCTAATAATTTCATTTGTTTTTTAAGTATATAGAAATTTCTTATCATATAAAATGCAAACAAAATAATAGGAAAAAAACATACTAAAAATACATAGTTACTTTCACTCATAAAACTAGAGATTCTTTTTAATTTTAGTATTAACAGAAATATAATCCATTAGGGCTAATAGCACCCCGGAAATTACAAAGGTTAGATGGGTAATTAATAACCACTTGAAAGTTGAAGGATCAATTGGCTTTTCATCCATAAATATCTTAAGTAAATGAATTCCTGAGATGGCAACCATAGAAGATATTAATTTTAATTTTAAAGTAGCAAAGTCTATAGATCCTTTCCAATCTTGTTGATCTTTAGAAACTATATCAAACTTAGAGACAAAATTTTCATAACCCGAGAAAATTACAATCAATACCAAATTACCCGCTAAAGATAAATCAATTAACGATAAAGCAGCAAGCACTACATCATTTTGATTAATTACTGGAATTACTGAAAAAAAATGCCATAATTCTTTTATAAATCCAAATAATAACCCACCTAGAGATAAAGCTAAACCTATATAAAAAGGCGCCATTAACCATCTGCTGGCAAAAAGACCTCTTTCTATAAAATTTTCAATTGCATTATTTGCCATTTTTTATCTCTCAACACACATAGCAATTCCCATTCCACCACCAATACACAATGAAGCTAAACCTTTTTTAACATCTCTTTTTTGCATTTCATATAAAAGACTGGTTAAAATTCTAGCTCCAGAAGCACCAATAGGATGCCCTAAAGCAATAGCTCCACCATTAACATTAACCTTATTTACATCCCAACCTAATTCTTTATTAACGCAAATCGCTTGAGAAGCAAAAGCTTCATTAGCTTCAATAAGGTCTAATTGATTTATATCCCAATTAGCTTTCTTCAATGCTTCTTTAACTGCAGTGATAGGGCCTGTTCCCATAATATTTGGATCCACTCCGGTATAAGCATAAGAAATAACTTTGGCCATTGGTTTTAATCCTAGATGGTCGGCCATTTTCTTACTCATAACCAATAAGGCTGCAGCTCCATCATTAATTCCAGATGCATTTCCTGCGGTCACTGTGCCGTCTTTTTCAAAAACCGCTCTCAATTTAGATAAATTTTCATAGCTAGTATTAGCACGAATAAATTCGTCATTAGCAAAAATAGTTTCAGAATCTTTCTTTTTCAATATAACTGGCAAAATCTCATCAACAAAACGGCTATTTTTTTGTGCAGCCTCAGCTTTATTTTGAGAAAGACAAGAAAATTCATCTTGCTCTTGCCTGCTAATATTAAATTTTTTAGCAATATTTTCAGCAGTAATTCCCATATGAATGTTCGAAAAAGCATCCATTAATCCGTCATAAATCATAATATCAGTAAGCTTAGCATCGCCAAATTTAGTTCCATTACGCATATGTATTGCATGTGGAGACATACTCATATTTTCTTGGCCACCAGCAATAATAATTTCAGCATCTGAAGCTTTTATAGCTTGTGCTGCCATTGCCACAGCACGAAGCCCTGATCCACAAACTTGGTTTATGGTTAATGCCGGAACATTATTAGGCAATCCACCATAAATAGCAGCCTGGCGTGCAGGATTTTGTCCTTGATTGGCAGTTAGAACCTGCCCCATAATCACTTCAGAAACAGAGGCTGGATCAATTTGATTTTTTTTAATTAAATGCTCAATTAATAATGCACCTAATTTATGTGCAGGAATTCCCAAAAGAGATCCATTTAAGTTACCAATAGCTGTTCTTTTAGCATCTATAATATAAACTTCACTCATAATAGCCTCTCTAACTAGCTTTGTTTTTAGTGAAAGAATCAGAAGAATCTTTTATTTCAAGAGATTTTGTTTCCTCGTGAGTATACATAATTATTGGTTTCTTTTTACCCAGAACCACATCCTCATCCACAATAACTTCAGAAATATCTTTATTATCAGGTAACTCAAACATAGTTTCTAATAAAAGTGATTCTAAGATAGAACGAAGGCCACGAGCACCAGCTTTTCTTTCAACAGCCTTGCTAGCAATAGCTTTTAAAGCAGTATCTAATACTTTAAGCTTTACATCTTCCATTTCAAACAACTTCATATATTGTTTTATTAATGCGTTGCGTGGTTGAGTTAAAACTTCAACTAAAGCTTCCTCACTTAAATCAACTAAAGTTGCCACAACTGGTAGGCGCCCTATAAACTCAGGAATCAAACCATATTTAACCAAATCTTCTGGTTCAACTTTAGTTAAAAGTTCTGAAACATTTTCTCCTTTAGGACGCTCAATTCTAGCTTCAAAGCCAATAGAAGAACCCTGCCCGCGAGCAGCAATAATTTTGGCTAGGCCATCAAATGCTCCTCCACAAATAAATAATATATTAGTGGTGTCAACTTGCACACATTCTTGTTGAGGATGCTTACGCCCACCTTGAGGTGGAACTGAAGCAACTGTTCCTTCCATAATTTTTAATAATGCTTGCTGCACACCTTCACCAGATACGTCTCTAGTAATTGAAGGATTTTCTGACTTACGTGATATTTTGTCCACTTCATCAATATAGATAATACCCTGCTGAGCTTTCTCAACATTATAATCTGCAGCTTGTAATAATCTTAGGATAACATTTTCAACATCTTCACCCACATAGCCAGCTTCAGTAAGAGAAGTCGCATCTGCTACAGTAAATGGCACATCTAAAATTTTTGCTAGGGTTTGAGCTAAAAGAGTTTTTCCACAACCAGTAGGACCAATTAATAAGATGTTTGATTTGCTTATTTCAACATCACCCTGCTCTTTCAGATGTTTTAAACGCTTGTAATGATTATACACAGCCACCGAAAGAGTTTTTTTAGCATGATCTTGGCTTATAATATAATTATTTAAAATATTTAATATTTCTTTTGGTGTAAGATTTTTTTTAATTTCTTCAGCAGAAGTTGAATTTATGCTTGTATCACCTATTATATCAACACAAAGATCCACACATTCATTACATATAAAAATACCTGGGCCAGCAATCAACTTTTTTACGTTATGTTGGCTTTTACCACAGAATGAACAGAATAATGTATTTTTTGGATCTTGATCTTTAATTTCACTCATTAAGTTTACCTATAAAAAAGCAGCTATTAAACTATTGATTAATTTTATGTATATGGGGTTAGAATATCATAAAAAAGTTTTCTCTTAAAGAAATGTTTTTATAATATTAAGGAGTTACTATAAATATATAGTATCTATAATTTTTGAAATCCTGGGCTAAATTTAGCAGTTACAAATAATAAAAAAAGTTAGAGAGCCATGACAAATGTTCAATAGCTCTCTTGATATAATAATTCAAATAATATTTAAGTAATAAAAACTTTAATATTTAGTTAGCAACATCTGCCCAAGGCAAAGGAGAACCATTGGTATCTAAAGGCATAGAACCATCTTCATATGCAGCTGCCATATATCTTCTACGGCCATCTAAAACTAACACTGGTTTAATTTTTTGATCATTATAAAAAACTTCTGTTGCCTTAACACGAGCTGTAGGATTATTCTTACTTGCTGTTTTAGCTGTTTTTGATTTGCTCATTTTAATTCCTATTGATCTAAATTTTATAATATTATTGATAACATATTTAATATTTTTTTTTCATTTAGTCAAGATTTAGATTATATCTTGGTAAAATCTTTTGACATAACCACAAAAATAAGCTTGAATGCTAACTATTGCAAGGAGAGATGGCCGAGTGGCTTAAGGCGCCCGCTTGGAAAGCGTGTGTACGGGAAACCGTACCGGGGGTTCGAATCCCCCTCTCTCCGCCAGTTTTAGCCAATTTGAGTAGCGTCTCCGCTCATTTTTCTTATTTTTAGTTTTATCCTCTAAAGCCCAGGATTCATAAGGTCTAGCACATATATCGTTATCCTAAACTCCTCCTCCTTCATGCTCGAAATTTATTCAGAATTGCCTCATTTTTAGATCAACTTAGGGCTATTTTTGTCTCCAATCTCCAAAACCCCTCCCCCTTTCTTAAATTCAGGGGACACTGGAAATCCGCGGCCTACACTTGGGTTGGGTCGAAATTGGAGCATCGGTAGTGCAGGAGAAAGTACGAACTTGATGCTATTTTGTTAACAAGGATTGTTTTTTATTCATTATTATGATATGATATCCTAAATATTTATTAACTACGGAGGTTATTATGGCTGACGATTGCACAGAAAATAATAAGGCAATACTATCAAAATATGATGAGGTACTTCATATAATGAAAGATCAATATTACCGACAGTTTAACTATTTATCAACTAGCGTAGATGTAAAATTACTAGGTAATTTGTGGAAAAGTTTCATAAATAAAAACCAAGGATCTGAAGATGAGCTTTCTTGCTTTACTGCATTGAAGATGCTACAAAGAGACGATTTTGCCTTCTCTATTTATAAAGAACTTCATCCAGATTTTATCACTTTTGAGCAAGCTTTAAATGACGTTACTATGGATACTTATTTAGACAGAGCTGGTCTTACAGATGGAAGCTTAGCTTATTTAAATGCCCTTCACTATCTTGGTAATATCACTTCAACGCAGGAGTAATATTTATGCCTCAAGATATCAAAATAAAATCAGCTTTTAGAATTTATAGTAAAGAAAGTGAACAATTTGGCTTGTTGATTAATTGGGAAAGTAGCTCTGTACTGAATAGTTCTCATCCTGAAAGAGATAACTTGAGGCTTTTGGGCTCAGAGGACAAGGAAGTATGCCAAGCTGAAGAGTTCTGCCCTAATGTAAATATCCTTTATACATATCCGTATATAGACTCAAAAATTTTTATAAATTTAGATTTTATTGTACGATTCAAAAATCATATTATTACTGAAGATATAATCAAATTAATAGATACAGATCCAAATCACGAAATTACTAAAGTTATTAAAAACTGCGAATTATCAATCAATAAGAAACTTACTTCTGATCTGATTGAAGAAGAAAAGATACAATTTGGCAAATGTCTTGAAGATAGTACGTCCGTAATGCAAAAACATCAGAACAATATGTTTAATTGCATAGGATTTGCTTTCGGTATCAAAGAATTTATTACAGCAGACGTTTATACCTACAAACAACCTATATCTATTGAAAAAAATGTAAAAAACTTTATATACACGCTCAATAAAAAATATAGCGACAAACCATCTAATATAATGGAATTATTAGAAAAAGTAGATTCAGAAGCTACTGATATTAAATGTTATGGTAGTTTTGAAGAATTTTATCAAGAGCATAGAGTATATCAAAATAATGACATTATATTGTACTTTACTAATAATTTTCATAAACTTTTGCATGGCGCAAGATTTGTTACAGAACTCACTGAAGACATAAAAGTTGATTCTTTTATTTCTAAATTAGGCCATGGACATTTGATATCTCATAGCGCGATTGATGCATTTAATAGAAATGAATATGGTGATGAGCTATGTTATATCAGCGGAAATAGCGCAGAAACTTCAGGAAGAGATGAGCTCTGACCATTTTTTTAAGTTTACACCTAAAAATCAGAGCCCTACATCTACATTATGATCACTAAAATATCCTATAAGCTCTATACTTCTTGGATGCGCACTGCCAAAAGTTTGCATGTGAGTTTTAAAAATTTCTACTGCCTTCTGGTACTGTTTTAGTTTAGCATTAATAATAGATAGTTTATAATAGATAAAGCTTAAATCATCTGTTACTGAATTTCCTTTAGAGTTATACATATTATTTAGAATACTAAGCCCCGTAGAATATTCAGCCTCGGCTTTGATATTATCACCAGCTTTTTCGTAAAGCTCACCTAAGAATCGATGACTCATAAATACATGACGATTTTTATAATATCCTTTATCGCCTAGTCGCTTTCTATAAGCAGCTTGAGAGGTAAGAATATTCTTAATCGCTTGTGGTGCATTATTACCTAGCATAGCACTTACATAACTGCGATAGACAATAAGATTAGTTTTATAGGGATGTTCTTGCGGAAATGATTTTTCTACAATTTGCAAAAGTAGGTTTAATTTAGGTAGAGCTTCTTGGTATTTACCGCTTCTAATTAAAATATCAGCACTAATTATATGCGCGGAAATCTCACTGGGAGTGATTTTTTCCTGTAGATCAAGTTTACTTAAATTAATCTGCGAATATTTTAAGGCTTGCTCAAAATCTCCGCTATCAACATAAATCTTCACCAAAATTTTATAAAAGTCATTTGGATAACCAATTATATTTGGGTTATCTGCAATGATTTGTTTACCTAGTTCAATGTATTTAAAGGCTTCATTGTTATTGCCCATCACATTGTAGAGTCTACCCAAGCGATTATAAATCATTAATTGTTCTTCTGGGTAATCTTTTTGAAACTCTTGGATAGTGCTATAAGCTTGCAAAGCTTCTTTTAAGCTGGATTTATAATCAGATTTAACCCAAGCGATAAAAGCACTTTTCATAACCGAAAATCTAATATTAAGTAATTTATGGAACCGATTTTCTTGAGCTAGCTTCTCATCTAGTTGTTGATCTTTTCCAATACCTAACCACTTAAATATTATGTTAGTTTTAGCAGCTTCTTCCTTAGCAATTTGTTGTTCAGTTACTTTCTTGTTAATGATTTCTATAACGCCAATTAAATTTTCTGCTTCTTGGTCATTTCTGATACCAGCTAAGTTATATTCCAGCAATCTTAAGGAAAGCTGTAGAACGTCATTATTATATGCCCCAAGTTTACTAGCATGATCTTTTAGTGAAGTTATATGAGCTAAATAATATGGCCGCTCTGATAAAAAGTCAGTTAGCGTATAAATATTGTTAGATAAAATTTGATTCATGGCAATAATAGCTTTGCTTAAATATAGCTGATTTTCTTCTGTTGTTAGTATGTCCTGCATAACTTGTTGCATGATCTCATAAGTCATCAAGAGGGATGCCTCATCCTCTTCTATCTTTTGATCAGCTGATTTTTGATTGCGATAGTTACGGATTAACAAAGATTGTTTCATCAATGTCGACAAAGCATTTTTAAAATCTATTTCTATTTGCTCTGGTCCGTGATTAATTTTGACATAAGCTTCAAGTAAATCTTCAGGAATTCTATCATTGTCTAAAAGTGAAACGATGGCAAGTAACTCATAAGCCATGTGTGACTCTTGTTTTATTTCAGCAATATTTGTAGATAGCATTGTAAATATTGTTTTTTTATAGTCAGTATATTGATTACGTTTGGCAAGAAATTCATGTTCAGCTTCCCATAATTCTTGTCTTTTATTCTTAAATAATCGGTTATATTCCTCCATATCGATGGTAGCTTTGGCAGCAATAAATCTTCCAGCTTTAGCAACGGCCATAGGATAATCGTTCAGTGTATCTGCTAAACTATTGGCTTTACTTGAATCTCCATCGCCAGTAGCTTTAATCAACAGCTCAATTGATTCCTCGCGGGAAAATTTATCAATATGTATTACATTTCTATGTTTTTCATCATTTTGAGTTGATAAAATAATATGACCATAACCTTGAGATTGATGTCTGGGTAGATCTTTTAAAGTTACTACACTATTTTCTACATTATCAATGAGTATTAACCAGTTTAGTTGAATAGATCTTAGCCGATCATGAACCTCATCTTTGATTTTGTCTTCTTCAATAGAATCTAGATTAATATGCAAAAAATTCTGCTCAAGTACGTCTTTATAATGCTTATTAACTAATCTATTCCATTCCCTAGCAAAGCTTTTATACTGCGCAGTCATGTCTTTATTTAAATCAAGCCACCAAATTATATGGTAATTTGTTTTATGTAATTCCGCAAATCTAGTAATCACTTGAGTTTTACCAGCGCCAGGACTACCAGAGATAACTAAAGAGCGATGCTTTTCTTTACCAAAAAGATATTCATGCATATCTTTAAGAAACTTTTCTCGACCAACAAAATCTTCAGCAGAGTTTTTAAGATTTGATATCAGGGGGAATGATGGGCTATCATTTGCAGAAGATAGATTGCTAAATAACATTAGTATTAAGCTAAGTATTACTGCAATAGCAATCAAATTACATAAATATTGTATAAATGATGATTGTGGGAATGTTTTTGTAAATCTGTTAGTCATTGATTGCCTCCTGCAATTTTAGGAAGTGGAATTACATTATCAGCTCGATTTATTTCTAGCGGTAGAAGAAGAGTGATATTATTACTGTGATTGGTACTAACGATATTTATATCGCCGCCTAGTGCATCTTTTATTAAAGCTTCGATTGTTTCTAAATTCAGTTGAATATGTATCATACCAGGGATTAGGTTTTTCTTTTTCTGATATAAAATGTCTTCTATTAACTCTTCATTAATTCCAATACCTTCATCATTAATTTCTATGGTAATCCTATTCTTGTTATTGTTTTTTTGAGTAAAAATATTAAGCTTATGATTTTTAGGAATGGAGTATAGTCGTTTAACCAACAAGCTAATTAAGATTTGTTTTAAAAGCAGTTCATTAATCTTGATTTTAGTCTTGCCAATCTTATTGATAATTGTTATTGCGCGATTAGTAATAATGGGGTTAAATAAACGTAAAATTTCATCAAAAAGGTCAGATACTTCAACTTCAGAGATTTTATCTTCTCGATTAAAAATATTATGGCGCAAATCTTCGCTTAGATTATCAATATTAGTAAAAAGCTTTTCGATTAGTTCAACACTTAATTCTTTCTTTTTATTATAATGCTTTAATAGTAATTGATTGCTATCTCTAATTTTGAGTAGTGCCGCAGCATAGCTTTGGTTGATTTGTTGTTCTATATTAGTAATAACTCTCATTGAATCAAGAAAATTTTGATTTTGCTGAGTTAAGCTTTTTATCTCTATATTAGAAGCAGCTACCTGACTAGTTAAATCTTTAATCTGCTCTTGGTGTATCGATAATTCTCCGGAAAAATTTTCATTATAAGAATTTTTGACTCTTTTGCGCTCAACATAATTATAAGCTATAAGCATTATGGAGCCGAAAGCAATTATGCTAATGCAGTATAATATAGCTATTTGTATACTGTTGGTAATCCAAGCTTTAGCTGGACTTCCTACTGCAATTTTATAAGTGTAAGGAGAAAAAGAAAGGTCATCAGCAAATTGATATTTAGTAAAATCTTGATCTTGAGCAAGCCAAAATTTTTCACCTTGTTTAGCAAAATATAATGTTTCTTTGTCACTACTTACTTTAATTAAATCCTTCTCATCCAAACGATAATATAAATCATGTAATATTAATGAAGATTTGACTGGCAATACAAGATAACCAATTAAAGCTGATTTAGTTGATGATTTAACTTGTTCAGCTATAGGAAGAATTATTACTATACTTGCTTCACCATTGCTTTCAAAACGATCATAGATCATTAATTCTTGAGGATTTTTCTTGAACTTGGCGATTAACTGCTCATCTGGTTTATTATTTGTACATCCTTGCGCTGTACAGGATTTATGTTGGTTTGACAATGGATACCAAGTTAGTGGTAAGAGTTTGATACGTTCATCAGCAGTATAAATAGCTTTAAGTACCTGAATAACTTTTTGCGGCTCAAGATATCTTTTATCTCTAAGTAGTGCGCTTTTAATAATCGTTAGTGACTTTTGAAAATTTTTTATTGATGTATCGATTTGTGAATGAGTAATGTTAGTTTTAGCTTGTAGTAGCTGCTTAAATTTATACCTATTTCCATAATAAATAATAATTATAGCAGTAACACATACAACAAGAATTAAACTTAAAAACCACTTATTTATTGGCCAAGTATGTTCTTGGGTAATTTTACTTAGTATATTAGCTGGGGATCTAGGGAGATAAATTTGCTTAGGACGTTTGATAAAGGAGATAGTTTTTGTTAAAACGCCTTTTATAAACTCTAGCAAATTTTTACAATACTTCAAGAAGCCAGCAAGCTTCAGCTGATTATCCATAATATTTACAAAAATAACTCTCTACCATAACTGCATTTTAAGCGTTATAGATTGAAGATTAGATTAATAAAAAGAAACATGTGATCATCTCATGTTCTTAACCTGTATTAATCTAATTTACAGATTATATAAGTTGAATGCAAATTAATTTTCATACAACCAACGCTTTTATTTATTTTTTTAAATAAAGTCAAAAACCTCGCGCTGCTCTTGCCATAGATCAGGAATGTGCTTGGTCATAAAATCTTGTAGCTTTAGATCGCGTGGCTGTTTGCCCTCAACAATAGCAGCAATGATATCTGGGGCAATTAAATTTAATCGCAAAATACGGCTAGTATAGCTCAATTTCACCTTTTCTTTTTCCATTAGTTGATTGATACTCAAACCCTTATTTAATTGCTGTTGCCATCTATAAGATTTAGCAAAAGCATTAATCAAGACATGGTCATAATTAGGCTTATCTGACTGCTGAGGTATATTTTTAGGCAATATAATCATCGCGCTACTACCTCGTCTTTTGATAGTCATTGGGACAAATATGCTAACGATATTTTCCTCAATATGCGATACATTTTC
Source organism: Rickettsiales bacterium (assembly GCA_049653745.1). Lineage (GTDB taxonomy): Bacteria > Pseudomonadota > Alphaproteobacteria > Rickettsiales > CANDYO01 > CANDYO01. The sequence continues at coordinate 10,545 of JBASGW010000060.1, read as the reverse complement.
CATTATGCCGCTTCTCCTATTTCTGCTGTTAGAGTATTAAATCCATCTCCGTAGATTCTAACATCGATTCCTTCTGGGGTGATTATCACCTGTTTTATTAGCAGATGAGTAATTCTCACCTACTCAGCTGGGAATAACTCCTCCCAAACTCGATGCACATCTTTTAACGCCTTAATCACCTGTAGATCCTGCGACTCGCCTCTTGAAGAGGCTGCTGCAATAGCGTGCGCAATAACCTCTGGTTTTTTAAGTAATGCTAATACTTGCGCGGTTACTAAATCTTCTACCTCCGCTGCTGATACTGTGCGGATTGCGCATTTTTCACTGGATAAACGCATCTTGCTCGAGCAAGTATAATAGCGGTAGCGAGCACCATTCTTCTTCATACAATAGCTTGGAGTCATCTTAGAGCTACAACAACCACAGATAAGAATTCCTTTTAGTAAAGGTGGAGCGGAGACTCTGGTCATTGGATTGATAATTTTATTCTCTCTATGGGTAAAAATGCCTTGGGCTTTCTTCCATATTTCAGGATCAATAATCGATTTATGCTTGCCTTGATAAACTTTGCTTTTATGCTTGATCTTTCCTGCATAAACAGGATTTTGCAGAATATGTCGAATTGCTTTTTTGCTAAAGGCAACCCCTTGATAAAGCTTACCTTTCTCTGATTCCCAGGTTTTAGTTTTATGGCCTAATTGGTTCATTGCCCTAGCCGTTTCTGTAACTGACTCAGTTTCAATAAAGCTCTGGTAAATATCCTCAACTATCTTTGCCTCATCTTTATCGATGATTAATTCACGGTTTTTTGGATTATACCCCAAAGGAGGACATCCACCCATCCACATACCTAATTTGCATGAAGCTTCAAATTTATCACGAATACGCTCTGATGTTAACTCTCGCTCATACTGGGCAAAGCTTAACAAAACGTTGAGCATTAATCTTCCCATAGAGTTAGAAGTATTAAAAGATTGAGTTACAGCCACGAAACTACACTTATGCTCATCGAGCAACTCAATAATTTTAGAAAAGTCTAATAATGATCTAGTCAAGCGGTCGATCTTATAAACAATTATACAATCTACTTTGCTATCCTTTATATCTTGCAATAATCTTTGCAAAGCTGGCCTCTCCAAATTACCTCCAGAATATCCACCATCATTATATTGCGTTGGTATGCATTCCCAGCCTTCATGTTCTTGACTGGCAATATAATTCTCTCCAGCTAATCGTTGCGCATCCAAAGAATTAAATGCCTGTTCTAAACCTTCCTCATGTGATTTTCTAGTATAGATGGCACAGCGTAATTTTATCTTTTCTTTCACATTAACCTCTCATCCCAAAAAACTTCGGCCCATTCCATTTAGTCCCAGTAATCTTGGTGGCGACTGCTGACAAACTATTCCATTTTTGTCCATTATATTCAAAGCCATCTTGCCTTACTTCAACCTGATGAAGACAGCCGTTATATTCCTTACAGATTCTAGTTCCTGGAAGTAAATCTCTGTGTTTGGTTTTGCTAATCAATGTTTTGCCTTTAGCAATTGCTTCAAGCTTGTCTTTAGTGGCTGCGCTTAAGCCACCAAATTCTAACTCCTGTAAACGGTAAGCGATTTTATGCCGTAATTGATCTTTATTAGCCATAGACGATACTTCAGTGGTAAATAGATTTTTGTACATTTGACGTAATTCACTTGAAGATTTATTCTCCAGTTCTATTACTTGTCGAATAATTGATATTGTCATGATTTTACTCTCTCATAGCTGGTTGCAGCGCTAGTTACGCTCTGTTTGCAGTCAGAGTCCAGAGAATTTTTTGACGTTCCATCTCTTTCTTTGATATGGAGTCTCATAATTGCCGCAGCAAGCAAAGAACTAATTTCTAATAATCTTTCTCTAGGAGCAAGAGGTTTAACAAGAGAGCTGAAGGAGTTATGTTTGTTTTTCATTGATCGCCAACCATAATAGACTTTAAACTTATCTCTATTATAGTCAAAGTTATAAAAAACGCCACACGACATTATGTGGTATAATGTAGTTTGTGTACGCTAAATTTTTAATTTAATATTGCTATACAAAAAATTAATGAGGAATGACTGTAACTAGCAATAACTATCAATTAACCATTCGATGAATTTTGAATCTGCTTTAGTATTATTTGTTTTAGAAGAGTAAAGATATGTTTCTTTAATAAAGAATAAGACTTGCTCTCCATGTAGCTTTAAGCTTTTATTATGAATATAGCTTTGTACTTGGCGAGTAGCGTCTTGATAAAGATCTGGATCCCAGTCTACAATGGCTTTTTGCTTAGGCGCTAGTTTTTGATTACTTAAGTTTTGTAACTCTTCTTTACCGACTAATTCATCTAAAGAGCAGCCAAGCGTTCTTGCAATTGCCATTAGTGACTCAATCCCTGGATTTTTAGAATTACCATTTAAAATATTGCGTACAACACTTTCTTTTAAGCCAGCTTTTTTCTCAAGATCGCTGGGCCCTATGTTTATCTCTTCCATGCGAGTCTTCATTTCAGCTTGAATATGATCAATTATTTTTTTTACTGCTGACATAAAATTTCCTATTGCAATTATATTTTTATTATGCTACGTTACAAATAACGCTATACAGTTTCTTAAAACGATAGCATTGTATGTAGCAGCATGTCATTATACATCTTATACCATGCTTAAAACATACAGTCCAGAGAAATCGCAAAAGAAACTCTCAAAAAATAAAAAAAACTGAGAGATACTTTTACAAAGATCTTGGACGTTGCAAATAACAAGCTATATAGCGTTATACTTAACTTTTAACTTTAATTATTAATTTAGGAGACTAAAAAAAATGAAGACAAAACATATTTCAGAAAAAGATTTAGCTGCAAGATGGAGTTTATCCTTCCGCACTATTCAACGTTGGCGCCTTGACGGTGGAAGCTTACCTCATTTTATAATTGGTAAGTCTGTTCGCTATCCATTAGAAGCCGTAGAAGCTTTCGAGGCGGGCAATATTTCCACACCAACCGCAAATAATATAAGGGGGTTATAATGGAAAAAACAAATATCGAAGATGTTCCACATCTATCCATTAGAGAAATGGCCATATTGCCCATTGAAACACTTTTAGATCTTGAAATTGAAGCAAAAGCAAAACTGGTAGCAGCCTCAAAACAAATAAGCTGGATCAATGGAGCCATAGCTATCCGCAATATAAGAAACGAAAAAGCGATGAATGGAGGTTTAGTATGAGTAAACTTCCAATTATTAGCGCCGAAGAACGACTCAACCAAAAACGCGGCATTAAAGGCTGTATATTTGGCAAGAGCGGTATCGGCAAAACTTCGCTGCTCTGGACGCTAGATCCCCAGAAAACTTTGTTTGTCGACTTAGAGGCCGGAGATCTAGCTGTTGAAAATTGGAGCGGTGATTGCATACGTCCTAAAACTTGGCAAGATGTTCAAGATTTTGCCGTGTTTATTGGCGGAGCAAACCCAGCACTTTCCAAAAACCAAGTCTGCAGTCAATCACATTATGATGCTGTTTGCAAGCAGTTTAGCGATCCAAAAGCTTTAGATAAGTATGAAACTATATTTATTGACTCGCTAACTGTTGCAGGAAGGCTTTGCTTTGGGTGGTGTAAAGATCAACCGCAATCCTTTAGTGAGAAAACCGGTAAAGCTGACATTCGTGGTACTTACGGTTTACAAGGCCAAGAAATGCTCGGATGGCTTACTCATCTTCAACATACCAGAGATAAAAATATTTGGTTTGTTGGAATACTCGATGAGAAAACCGATGAATTTGGCAGAAGATTTTTTATGCCACAAATTGAAGGCAGTAAAACCGGTTTAGAACTTCCAGGTATTGTTGATCAAGTCATTACCATGGCCGAAGTTAATGATAGCACGAATGATCCATACCGAGCCTTTATCAACCACACCATAAATCCATATGGTTATCCCGCAAAGGATAGATCAGGAAGGCTTGATCTGATGGAAGAGCCAAATTTAACTAAGCTGATGGAGAAGATAAAATCTCCATTAGTAACTATAAATCAAAACTTAATAACTAAATTTAATAATCAAATCACAGGAGAACAATCATGACTTATTGGAATGATTTTAATAATACAACAATAGAAGAACAACCAACTTATGGCTTAATTCCAAGCGGAACTATTGCCAAAGTAAAAATGATCATCAAGCGTGGTGGTTATAACGACGATGCTCTGGCTTTAACTGATGGCTATGCGACTAAATCTATAGTTACTGGCGCTATTTACCTTGATGCTGAGTTTATCATTTTAGAGGGTAAATATGCTAAGCGTAAAGTTTGGAGTCTCATTGGTCTACATAGCTCTAAAGGGCCTGAATGGGCCAATATGGGCCGTCACTTTATAAAGTCGATGATCAACTCAACTAAAGGAATATCTCCAAAAGATATTTCTGAAAGCGCAGTAGCAGCTAGGACTATCAATAGTTTTACTGCAATAGATGGCATTGAGTTTGTTGCCAGAATTGACGTGACTCATGACCAGAACGGTAATTCAAAGAATGAAGTTAAAACCGCAATTACGGTAGATCATAAAGATTACGCTGCGATTATAGGAAGAGTTTTATCTCAAATAAATAATCACACTAATGTTAATCGGCCAAGTTGGGTAGCTGGAGGTGGATCATGTTAAACTTAAACACTATAGTAGATAATAATTTTCCAATAAATGTATCTACTGATGAAATTCGTAATAGATTATTGGTTCAAATGGAGGATGTCTTACGGCATCTTCTACCAAATGGCAAACGTCGCCATCACCAATATCATGTTGGCAATATCCAAGGTGAACCTGGTGAAAGTCTTAAAGTTGAGCTGCGATCCCCTAAAGCTGGTATGTGGCATGATTTTGCTACTGGTGATAAAGGAGATATCTTTACTCTTTGGGCTAAAGTAAGAGGCTTAGATGCTAAAGATGACTTTCCAAGATTAATGGAAGAAATTAAAAACTGGTTGGGTGTTTATACGCCCTTCCAGTCTCCGATGAAATCTAGTAGTTCACCTGCAAATAAAAATGCTAATAACGACAACCTTGGCAAACCGACTTCAGAATGGTCTTACACTGACATCCATGGCAAAGTTATAGCTAAAAAGCTACGTTATGATGTAAATGGTGAGAAGAGCTATTTACCTTGGGATGAGGAGCGTAAAGAATACAAGATGCCAAAATCAAGGCCTCTTTATAACCTTCCAGGGATTACTAAATCTAATAAGGTAATTTTGGTTGAAGGTGAGAAATGTGCACAGGCGCTTATCGATAAAGACTTATGCGCTACTACTGCTATGGGCGGAGCAAATGCGAGCATTAATAAAACTGATTGGTCTCCTTTAAAAGGCAAAGACATAATTATTTGGCCTGACAATGATACTCCTGGTAAAGAATATGCAGAAAAAGCATACCATTTCTTACAACAAATGGAAGTGGCCTCTGTGAAGCTTATTGATATATCTACAGATAAGATTGATAAATGGGATGCTGCTGATGCGGTTGTAGAAGGAATGGATGTTAAAGCATTTATCGAACAAGCTAAATTTGTTGATATGGCCGATAAGCTCCCCATTAGTAGCTCTGCTAACGATAACAACTATATTGAACGCATATATGATACAGACTTAATGGATTTACCGCCTCCAATAGAGTGGATTATTCCTGATTGGATGCCTAAAGGAGAAGTAGGAGCTATATATGGCGATGGAGGACAGGGAAAATCTACACTAGTTCAACAACTCATGACAGCCTTAGCTACTGGAAAAGATTGGTTAGGTTTCAAAAGAGAGCCAATAAAAGTTTACGGCATATTGTGCGAAGACAAGAAAGATCAGTTTCATCGTAGGCAATATAGAATCAACCAAAAATTGGGAGTTAGTTATGCTGAAGTAAAAGGCAATATGGTGCTAATTCCTAGAAAGGGTAAGGATAATATTTTGATGAGGTTTAATCGTGACGATCAAGCCAAGCTAACTGAATTTTTTGATAATCTTCTCATTGATATCAAAAAGTTTCAGCCTCAGCTAGTAATATTAGATACCCTTGCAGATATATTTGGTGGTAATGAAATTATTCGCGCCCAAGCTAGGCAATTTATTCAAAGCTGCTGCGGTAAGATAGCCGAAGAAACTGGAGCAACGGTGTTGCTTTGTGCTCATCCATCGGAAGCTGGTTTAAATAAGAAAAGTGGCACTGGTGGCTCAACTGCTTGGCATAATACTTTGCGCTTTAGGTGGTTTATAGAAACACCTGAAGGAATGGAGTTTACACCAGATATGCGGACATTAACGCTCAAGAAGTCTAATTATTCTCCATGTGATGGTAAATTTACTCTTAAACTTGAAAGAGATGGAATATTTACAGTAGTTGAGGATCTTAAAATACTTTCAGCTGCAGCAAAACACTTCAATAAACTTGAGGATACAAGAGATGCTAAAAGCAATTATATTCTAAACCTAATTATGGCAGAAGCTTCACGTGAAATAGTATATACCATGAGAAGTTTTAGTGGAAAGTTTCAAAACACAGGCATTCCTAATCTTGGTAGCAAGAGGGCTATTCAAGATAGATTGGAAGACCTTACTCTAAAAGGGTATATAAAGTTTTTCCAGAATGCTGAGGAGTACGGTTTACCTAAGCTATTGAAAGGTAACTATGGTTATATGTGCACTAATAATATGCGTCTAAAAGTTAAGGGAAAGGGAAATTTAGTAATTCAGCCGACTCATTGTAGATGTCAGATTTCAGGGGGTATAAAAGAGATAAATGGTAGCCAATAATATTATTAATAAAAGGAGTTTTAAATGATTATAGCGTGCAAAATTAGTAGCGTGCAGATGTATTTTTGCCAATTATTGCACGTTATAAAAATCACTCTAACGCCAGTAAATACTAAAGCTAGAAGCCTATGTTTAAGCGAGCAAAAATTTGTACTTTTTTGCACGCATAAACATAAGTATTTCTGCGGCTTTCAAGCGTGCAGCTCCCCTATATATATAAATATATATAGATATACCCATGAAGGGTACTATCTATATTTATATTATTAAAAAATCAACTACAAAAAAAAACAGTAAGTTGATAGAAATTAAATTTGGAGAAGACAAGAAATGAGAAACAAAGCAAATAATTTTAGAGAAGATAATTTGAGAGCTGAACAAAATATTTTGGCAGTTGATCTCGGCACCACTACCGGATGGGCAATCAAGAACGAATATGGGATCACTAGCGGTAGTATGAGCTTTAAGCCGAGCAGGTTCGAAGGTGGAGGAATGCGATATCTCCATTTTCAACGCTGGCTGAGTGAGCTACCGAAGGTGAATATCGTTTATTTCGAGGAAGTGAGAAGACATCTTGGAGTGGATGCAGCCCATGCCTATGGCGGATTCTTGGGAACGCTAACCGCTTGGTGTGAGATGAAGAAAATCCCTTATGAAGGTATCCCAGTGGGTACGATCAAGAGATTTATCACTGGTAAGGGTAACGCCAGTAAATTGGAGGTGATTGAAAGAATCAAGGCGCTAGGTTATCGACCAATTGATGATAATGAGGCAGACGCATTGTCTTTGCTGCATCTAGCGATGCAGAGAGATTCATCTGCAAAAAAATCATTGCAGGAGGCGAATTATGAGCACTAACTTAAACCACAGAATTTGTGGCACCGAAGAAAGTAAGTGGACTGCTAAAATGGTAGAAGAATATTTTTTGGAGGTGATATCAACTCTCAAGAAGCTGCCACCAATAGAGCAACAAGGATATTTTAGCCTATGGCCGGATATAATTTATAGTCCGAATGAAATAATATTTCAGGAGAAAATGCCGATTAGATTAAGGGCAACTCCTGAGGCTATTTCAAGGTTAGAGAGAACATTTGAATGGATGATGTGGATAAGCATCGATGAGCGTAAATTGATCTGGAAACGAGCTGCAAATGCCGACTGGAAAAGTATTTGTTGGGAGCTTGGATGCAACAGAAGCACTGCATGGAGGAAATGGAATATGGCTCTAGAAAAAATCGCTAAAAGGCTAAATATTTATTACTCAAAATGACGCTGTATCCTTTGTGTACGTTTATGTACGCTTAAGGTTATTAGCTAAAAATAGCGCTATACACTTGCACCAATTTTTGATATAGTTTTCAGTATGATCGCCAAGATTTTGTGTAATAGCCAGTTCTAGCCAAATCACAAGAATTATGTCATTTAATATTTCCATAGAATCAAATTTAAAGCAATTCCAGAAGCAGCTAAGTGCTTTGGAGCAGCAAGCTTATCCGAAAGCAGTTACTAGAACGCTAAACCGTGTGGCTAGTAGCGCTAAGACTGCAAGTGCTAAACACATAGCGCCGATGATGAATGCTAAGCAAAGCGATATCAAGCGTCGTATGATTGAAGCAAAGGCTTATCCTAGAAAAGTATGGGCAAGCATTATTGCTAGCGGTAGCCCGCTAAAGCTGATAGCATTCAAAGCAAGACAGACAACTAGGGGGGTGGTCGCGAAAGCATGGGGAAGAACCAAGCTTTACAGAGGCACGTTCATAGCACCAGTGAAACATGGTAGCAGTACCAATGCTGTGTATGTACGTAGGTCTCAGCATAGCCTGCCAGTTAAGCAGCTATATGGGCCAGGTGTAGCGCAGTTGTTTAAGCAACAAGAGAACATAACGATCATGCAGGATACTGTGCGCATGAGACTATCAACAGAGTTTAAGAACAATATTAATTACTATGCTAGCCGAATCAAAAGATAACAGCAAAAACGATAGGTACTCCCCAGGGGCCGGGGCCTGCGGGGTCGCAGCATCGCGAGGAATCCCTAGATTCAGAAATTTTAACTTCACTTCTATTTGAGCCTTAAACCGTCGTATCACCCCATTGAAGAGCGGATAAACGCTATGGTTTGCGTTTTTATAGAAATAGAAATGCCCCCATAAAACCACTTCTATTTCGAAGCTAAACTAAATCACTAACCAATTACAGGAATAAAATATGAAAGTTGAACTCATCGACGTGGCACAAGTAATTCCATATGTCAATAATCCAAGAAAGAATGAAGCAGCGGTAGCAAAGGTAGCTGCCTCAATTAAGGAATTTGGCTTCCGTCAGCCAATCGTAGTTGACATAAATTATACTATCATCGTGGGCCATACTCGCTTACTAGCAGCTAGAGCATTAGGATTAGCAGAAGTACCTATTCATATTGCTGAAGGTTTGACAGAAGCCCAAATCAAAGCCTACCGCATCGCCGACAACCGGAGTAATCAAGAAGCGCAGTGGGATGATGAACTCCTTAAAATAGAACTAGGTGATTTAGAGAGTAAAGGATTTAATTTGGAGCTGACTGGCTTTGACTTAAATGAATTAGATAACTTGCTGCTATCTTCTGATAATGGAACCTGTACAGATGATGATCTTATTCCAGCAATAGTTGAAAAAACCGTTACTAAACCAGGTGATCTATGGATTCTTGGCAAACGTCACCGCTTACTATGCGCTGATAGTACTGACCCAAAATCAATTGATACTATAATGGCTGGCAATACAGCTCACATGATCTTTACTGACCCTCCTTACAATGTTGATTATATGAATGACTCAGGTGATAAGATTCATAACGATAATCTTGGAGAAGAATTCTACAGCTTTCTTCTATCTAGCTGCAAGAATATGCTCAAGGTTTGCAAAGGAGCAGCTTACATCTGCATGAGTGCTTCAGAGCTCCACACTCTGCATAAAGCTTTTACCTCAGCAGGTGGGCATTGGTCAACTTTTATCGTTTGGGTTAAAAATCATTTTGCACTCGGTAGATCGGATTATCAACGCCAATACGAAACTATCCTTTATGGCTGGCTTGATGGTAATAAGCATCATTGGTGTGGCGATAGAAATCAAAGTGATGTGTGGAACTTTGCTAAACCTAGTAGTAATGATTTACACCCAACTATGAAGCCAGTTGAGTTAGTATCTAGAGCTATTGAAAACTCTAGCAGAGTTAAAGATTTTATCCTTGATCCATTCGCTGGTTCTGGTTCAACCTTGATTGCTTGTGAAAAACTTAACCGCTCTGCAAGACTTATTGAGATAGACCCTAAATATTGCGACGTGATCATTAGGCGTTGGCAGGACCTAACAGGAGATACTGCTATTCATGGCAAGCTATTAAAAAGTTTTAAAGAAATATCAACTATAGAAAGAGAGTAAGGCTACATGTCCAATACATCAGCTTATCCAGCGTCCACCATTGCAAAATTATTCAGTATTACTGAGCGTAGAGTCCATCAATTAGTTCAGGAAAGAGTACTTCCCAAAGCTAGCAGAGGCGACTATGAGCTTGTTTCATGTGTGCAAGGTTACATCAAATACTTACGCGAAAGATCATTAGGATCTGTAGATATAGAAGAAAATAATCCCAATATTGCTAATGAAAGAGCTCGTTTAATCAAGATGCAAGCAGACAGATTAGCTATGGAAATAGATGAAGAAAAAGGAAGATTATTAGATGCAGAAA